>CARJCM010000007.1 GCA_948999435.1 uncultured Bacilli bacterium | reverse complement strand
GAAAAAAACTAATCGTGAGGTTAGAGGGGTTTAATATAATGATTTATCATTTTTTTGAATCTTTTGTTCTTTTAATTATTTAGAAATGGAGTTGATATTATGAGTAAAATAAAACTTTTTAGTTTGGGTGGATTAGATGAAAATGGAAAAAATATTTATTGTGTAGAAATTGATAAAGATATTTTTATTTTTGATTGTGGGCTTAAATATGCAAGTGGTAATATGCTGGGAATAGATTATATTATTCCAGATTTTACTTATTTAGTTAATAATAGAAAAAGAATTAAAGGATTATTTATTACGCATGGACATTATGAAAATATGGGAGCGGTTAATGATTTATTATCAGTTATTCCTAATTTAAAAGTATATGCGACTAAATTTACAAAGTATGTTTTAATGGATATGGGTGTAAATAAAGATAATATCTTTGAAATAAAAGCTCATAAGAAAATGAATTTTGGACCTAATAGTATTTTTCCAATAAGTGTTTCACATAGTAGTCCAGATTCAGTAATGTATGTTATTAATACAAAAGATGGAGCGATTTGTTATACAGGAGATTTTATTTTTGATCCTTCTATGATGGGCGCTTATGATATGGATTTAGGAAAAATAGCATATGTTGGTAAACAAGGAGTTCTATGTTTACTTAGTGAATCTGTATTTAGTGAAAATATTGGACATACTAGTCCTAATCATAAGTTGGAAGAAATATTTAAAAAGACTATTAAAAATGCGAAGGCAAGAATTATGTTTATGGTTTTACCAACTCATCTATATACTATTCAAGAAATATTTAAATCAGCAGAAAATTCGCATCGTAAATTAGTTATTATGGGTAAGAGATTACAAAATATGATTAATTTTGGTTTAAAAGAAGGCTATTTATCAATTCAAGATGGTATCTTAGGGGATTTATCTAATTTAAATGATAATAATACAATTTTATTAATTTGTGATGATAAAGCTAGTCCTTATGCTGCAATATCTAAAATTTATAATGGTTATGATAAGTTTATTAAATTAAGAAAAAATGATACTATCGTTTTTGCAGAACCAAGATATGATAGTAATGAAAAATTACTGGTAAGACTTGAAAATGATTTAGCAGAGTTTGGTTGTGAAATAGTAAATATTCCAAGTGATAAAACTATTTTACATCATGCTTCAAGTGAAGATTTAATGCAAATGATTAAGCTTATGAGACCTAAATATTATATGCCTGTTAAAGGAGAATATCGTTATATGGTTGGGAATGCTGATTTAGCTTATAGTCTTGGTATTCCTCGTGATAACATTATTTTAAAGCAAAATGGTGAAGTTGTAGAATTTATTGATGGGGAACTTACAAAAAAACAAGAAAAAATTAAAGTTAATGATTGTTTAATTGATGGTAAATCTAGTGATGATGTTGGAGAACTTGTTATTAAAGATAGAGAAATGTTAAGTGAAAATGGTATTGTTTTAATAAGTGCTACTGTTTCTAAACAAGAAAAAGTATTACTAGTTGGACCAGAAGTGACTACTAGAGGTTTCATTTATATTAAAGATAGTGGTGAAATTATTAAAGAAATAAAAAAGATAAGTGCTACAGTAATTGAGAGAAATATTACCCCTAATTATGTTGATTATAATAAGATTAAAACTGAGATTAGAGATGAGCTTTCAAAGTACTTATATGAGGAAACTGAGTGTAAACCAATGATTATAGCAGTTGTACAAGAAGTTTAGCTTGACAACTGTTTTTTCATACCTTATAATAACAACCTCAAGGAGACGATATTATGAAGAAGAATTTTAGACAAGCTTATATTGATAGAGTTGAAAATATACCACTTTATGAAAGTGATTATGTATATTATCTTTATGAAAGATTTCTTTATGAATATTTACCAAATATGATTGATAAAAATATTCAAGCTAAAGAGTCTGAAGTAGTAATTGCATCTAGAGATATAGAAAAATATATAATGGATATGATTAGAAATGATGTTATGCGTGCTGTAAAAAATGGAACTTTAAAAATAGATAATTCTAAAAATATTTGTAGACTTTCTAGTGATATTGATGAAGATAAGGAAGGAAAAAATAAATTATCTAGTGAAGAATCAACAATAGTTTGTAATTATGCAGAAAAATTTGTATGTTATTTACATTTAGTTATGGAATATATTTTTAAATTACCATTTGTTGAAGCTAAAAATGGACATATTAATTTTAATTTAATGAAAGCTTTTGACTATTATGATGTAATTGAACAATTAGATTATTCTGTTTCTCCAAAAACTCAAGAAAGAAAAGAATTTGAAGCTTATACAAGAGATGTTTTTTATGAACGAATCGTTAATGGTCTTATTCCAGTTTTAATTGAAAATTTAAAAAGTCAAAATGCAACAAAAGGTTTATTGTCATATTCTATTGATAAAGGTGTAGCTAATTTTGGAGATGTAGAGTTTAAATTTATAGATTTATATGAATTTGGTAGATGTATTAATAGAATGCCTTTAAAAGATGTAACTGACTATGAAGCTAGAAGTAAAGATGTTAAAATCCAAAATATTTATAAATTTGAATTTAATGTACAAGATTTAGAAGAATTCTATAAGAAAGAGCAATTAAAAGCTAAAACAAGAGAAATTTTTAGAGAAACAGTGGTTTTTGGCTATTTGCCTCATTTAATTAAGCATTCTGAAGGAGTTTCAACTGATGAAATTATTGATTTTGAATATAGCATTAATAGTGATGGTTCTATTCAATTTTATAAAAAAACACTACAAGGTGTTGATTTAGAAGAATTTTATTCATGTGTTATAAGAATGCCATATCAAAGTGCAACTCCTTATAGTGAATTTAGAAGAACATATACTTTTAAATTTGTTTTAAAAGATTTGATAGATTATAGTAATAGGGTAAATCCTGAATGTGAAATACATATTCCTGAAAAATCTAGATAGTATAAATATTTGAAATTCATCCATATTAATAATGGGTGAATTTTTTATGAAAGAAAAACAAAATGATAATATTATTTTTTTAAATCTAATTTATCAAAATGCAGAGATGGGATTAATAGGAATTGATACTATCTTAAAGAAAATAACTGATGAAAAGTTAGCTAAATTAGTTAGTGAACAATATAAGGAATATGAACAAATATGTCAGGATGTTAAAGATATATTAATTAAATATGGAGCTCAAGAAGAAGAAATCTCTAAGATTAAACAAATTAGTAGTAAAATAATGAGTGAAATGATGAGTATTAATAGTGATGATAAAAAAATAGTTAAATTGATGATGGAAGGTAATCAAAAAGGTGTTATTGAAATTCAAGAAAAGTTAAATAATTATGCATGCGAAGATTCCGAAATAATAGATCTTGCTAAAAAATTACTTGATACTGAAGAACATAATAGAGAAGAGTTAAAGAAATTTTTATAAAATCTTAACTCTTTTTTTGTTTGACTTTTAAAACATATTATGATAGTATATTCCTCTAAGAAAAAAGGGGGCTTTTTTTATGATAATTAATAGAGATACCTTATATAAAATTAGTGATATTTATGATAAAACTATTAGTTCTTTTGATAGTGTTTTAATTGGGCAAGAAAAAGTTAAAAAAGTAGTTGCTTCCTCTTTATTGTGTGATAGAAATGCTAGAATGCTTTTTACAGGAAGTACAGGTGTGGGAAAAACAACTTTAGCTAATTTTTTAGCTAGTAGTTTTAATGCAGAAAGAATTTCGGTGAACTCTGATTTGCTTCCATCTGATATTCATGAACAATTAATAGATAAACCTGATTTACAACTTTTACAAGTTGATGAGTTTAATAGAGCAAGTGGTAAAGTGCAATCTTCTTTTATTGAACTTTTTGCTGAAAATCAAATGACAGTAATGGGTAAGAAATATACTTTTAATGATTTTTATGTAATTGCTACCCAAAATAATGTAGACATAGCAGGTATTTTTAATGTACCCCAAGCTATATATGATAGATTTGATGTTAGTATTTCTTTTGATACTTTATCTAGTGAAGAAATGAGAATGATATTATTTACAGATTTTAAACCTCTTTATGTTGAACATATAGATTTTGCTGATATAGAATTTACAAAACTAGTTGTTGATAGTTTTAAAATGAGAAAAGAAGATATGGATCTTTTAATGAAGATATTTAATATTATTAATGCAATGGTTTATAATGATAAAAACTTATTTGCTGGTCCTAATATAAGAGCACATGCATTTGCGATAAAACTTGCTAAGTTTAATGCTTTAGTAGATTGTAGAGATTATATTAAACCTTGCGATTTAGCAGATTTTATAAATTATTTATATATGCATAGAATTGATCAAAATGTTAAAATATTGCATGATGGAGAAATCCAAGAGATATTTGATGATGCAAGAAATAATATATTGAGTTTAAGAAGATAGAGGATTTTATGAATACTCAAGAACAAAATAAAAAAAATCTGGATTTTATTTTTAAAAATGGGGATTTGTATGATATTATTTCTTTAAAAGATGGAAGAGCATTAACTAAAAATCCATTTTTAAAAGTAAATATTTTTCTGTTATCACGTATTTTATATGTGGGAGTTTTATTATGGGAAAAAATTAAGCAACATTATGCTAGAGTAGAAAAAGTTAAACAAGCACAAACAGAAATTAGAGAAAGCTTGGGAGTAAATGTAGATGTTATTACTTTTAAAGAAGTTAATTCTTTTGGATTTAAACGAAAGAGAAATAAGTATTTATCTATATTGTATCAAGAAGATGCTGTAGAAAAAGAAACTTATATTGGTAATTTACAAAAAATTTTGAATTTTGTAGAATTATATCATTTGGATAATGTATATTTAAGAAGCGATGATATTACTGATAATTTTGTAGGAGTAGATTTAAGTGATTTTAAAACTATATTTTTAGCAGATGTTTTGGATGGTAATCTTGGTGATGAAAATGCTCTTTTATTATGTCTTAGTAAAAAAGATTTATTAAAATTGATTAGTATTTTAAAATGTTTAAATATTAGTAAAAGTTATATAAATCAATTAGGAGAAAAAATAAAAGATTTAGTAATAAAAAATGCTTTAGAAGATTTTTATTGTAATAACGATATAGACAAATTAAAAGATATTGTTAAAGTAAGATTAGAAATGTTTCTTAATAGTGGAGCGTCTTATAGAGATAGAATTAATGGTAAAGTTTTTGAAACAATTAATGTATATGATGAATTAATTAGAGTTGTCGTAAGAAATCAAGAAGGGAAAATAATTGATAATAAAATTATGACTCTCTTAGATTATTTTGAAGTTAAAGATTTTAAAGATATATCTTTTAATCAATTATCAGATGATGCAGAACTTCTTTTTATAGCAGCTTTGTATTCTTATTTGTGTAATAATAAAAATATTAATAACGAATCTTATGAAACATTTAGTTTCTATGATAAAATCTATAAACGTTTTTTGTTAAAGAAAAATAAAAAGTTAAAAAACATTCAAGGTTTATGTTCTAAAAAATATAAATGGATATCAAATTGTTTATTTAGTGTGTTTTCTTTGGGTTTAACGATTGACTTGTTTGTTTCTTTAGTTTTGGCTGGAATATCATTAGATTTTATAAATTTATATTGCTTTAGAAATAAAGAAACTAGTATTTTTAGTAATATTATGAATACTATTACTATTCCATATTTCTATTCATTTAATTTAGAAATTAATCTTTTTAAGAAACCTATAACTGAAATTAGTGAGGGAGTAGGTAGTTTCTTTAATGACTATGTTTTGGTTGGAGATACAAATAATCATAAAGAAACAATGGTGGCATCAATTAATACTTTAGGAGATAATACCCAATTACCTAAATATTTTGCAACAGGATATGCGGTTAGTTCTTCATATCTAAATGGAAGTAAAATCTATCAAGTAGATTATCCTGATTTTTTAGTTTTTGAAAATGTTGAACCTTTATTTGAAGTTTCTTATTTACTTAATAGTAGTGTTTTAGAAGAATTAAAAGATGGTTATAGAGCTAATTTATTTAAAACTTTTTATCCGGTTGGTAATGATTATGTTTTAACTAAAATATATATTCAAGATATGAATAGTGATAAAGAGTTTACTATTTCTTATAATGAATTATCTTTGCCAAATGTTGTTTTAAAAGAAGGAGAGATAGATATTGTTTTATCTATGCAAAAACCTAAAATTACTTATACTTATGGAGTTAGTTCTTCTCTTAGTAATGCATTTGTAGATAGTTTACAAAATAATGATTATTATACTGGTAGTAATACAGAAATAAAGAAAGCAATTGTAAATAAATTAGGCTTAAATAGTGATGCTTCTTTAGAAGAAATTTTAGGGGCTATTAAAAGTAAGCAATATTCAAAAACACCATTTGAAGATGCTAAAATAAGAGATTTAGAAATTATGAATGAAAAAGAATATTTTGAAGTTGTTGCTTCTTTAGATTCTTTAGTTTGTAATTTAGCAACTTCTTTAGCAGTTGAGTCTTGTGATGATTTAATATATGTAGTGGGTTATGCTAATAAATGGAATCAGGTAATCATGACAGGTGATGCTCATGCTTGGGCAATGAATACAAATGGTGATATACTTGAAGTAACTCCAGCTTTAACTCGGGATGAAGAAAATATAATTCAAACAGTTTTAACTTGGGGTGTTCAAAATAATATTCATATATTTACAATTATGACTTTAATAGCATTAATTACTAAAAAATTATTTGGTAAGAAAATAGTTTTATCTTTAAAAATCTTAAATATAAAGAATATACTTAATGATTCTAATATATTTGATGCTTATGCTAAGATAAATGAAGTTTTATATAGAGGAATAAATTTACCAAAAAAGGTTTCTAATGAAGTATTTATTGATAAAATTAGCAATGACTTTAGATGTTTTACTTATGATGAATTAGAAGCTTTAAAAGAAAAATTAAAACAAGAAATTGATGATAGAAAGATTTCTAGTTGTACTCTTAGACTTGTAAAACAAATTCCTTACATAAGAGATAATGCAGTAGAATTAAAAAGAATTTTACAAAAGACTAAATTTAAAAGTAATTAATAAAAATAATAATACTTGAAATTTGGGGGATAAAAAATATGTATTTACTTTTTAAAATATATTTTGTATAATAGATGACATTTGTGAGGCGATATTATGGAATTATTAGAAAAAAATCATGAATTAATTAGTGATGGTACATATTTAGCTTTCTTGGATTTTATGGCTAATATTTTACCTTTTTATTTAGAAGAGGCTGTTAAAAAAACAACTAAAATAACTTATATTCCTATTACAGAAAAAAAAGATGGAGTTTATATTGGTGAACATTACTTAGGAAAAATTTATTATAGTGAATTTATTTCTTATATTTTTGGTTTAAGATCTTTTAAAGGTTTTAAAATGTTAGATACCAGAAATGTTTCAAAAGATTTTTTGATGCCTTTTGATTTAGATGAATTAACAAAAGATTATCATAGATTTGAACAAATGGAAGAATATTTAACTTTTTCTCAAACTCTCAAAAGTGAAATTGATAAACAAGATTGTAGTTTAGCAGAATTAACAGAAGTCGCTAAAGAGAACTTTATTAAAGCTGCTTTAAAGGAAATAATTGAAGCAGCTTATAATGGTAAATATAATGTAACACGAGTTTTAGATGGAAGTGGAGTTAATATGGTAACTGAAATACTATATTTATCTTTAGAAATGAGAAATGATGAATTATTTATTGGCGAATATAATGTAGGAAAAGTTGATGTTAATGATTTTATAACTTTTTTAATTAATTTACCTTGTTGCTATGGTAAAACGGATAATCCAGAAGAATATGAATTATCATTTGATTTAAGAGGTTTAATAGAATGTTTTATGAGTCAAGGGGTTACAAGATAAATTTATAAGGGCAATTTAGATTTTGGATTGCTTTTTTTTTATATTTTTATTATAATAAATAAATGTAGGAGGGTATTAAATGAAGAGAATATTCCTACTATGTATGCTTGTTATGTTAGTAACAGGATGTACTAGTATTAAATCAAGTGAAATTAGTAGTATTGTTAATGAAACGCTTTCTAGTGTACTTAATATTACTAATACTAATAGAAATGGGTATAGTTATTATTTACCGCGAGGAATAAGTGTTAAAAGTACTAAAAGTTTTAATGAAAGATTAGAAGATGACTTATACCAATATTACTTATATGTTGATGTTGTTAGTTATAATAATAAAACTGGTTTTAAATATACAAAAAATAATGCAGCTTATTTTTCTAGTAATTTGGAAAATAATGGAAAATATGGGTATATAGAAATAAATAATTATACAAATAATCAATATTTAATTGAAATTATGTATAATTATGCTAAAATAGAAGTAGTAGTATATGAAGAAGATATTAAAGATGTGATAGCAAATGCTATGGCAATTATCTCTTCTGTTACATATAATGATAATGTAATTGTTAAATATTTAGCTAATAGTTCATTTGAAGGTAATGAAGAAGGCTTTAATATATTTGAAGTTGTGGGAAGAAATAGTTATTTGCAAATAACAGATGAAGAAACTACAGAAGAAGAAAAGAAAGATCCAGATTATATAAACTAGGAAGGTGAAGAAAATATGGGCTTAGTTAATAAACTAAAAAATATTTTATTTGAAGAAGAAGAAGTAGAAGTTCCTGTAATAGAAAAAAAAGAAATGGTAATGTCAGAGCCAGTAGTTAAACAAATGCCTAGACAAGAAGAAAGAGTAAGTGTACCAGATTATAGTAACTTTTATAATGAGGAAGCTAGTATAAAACCACTACCTCAAAAAGAAGTGATGGTAGAAGCTCCTAAAGAAAAAGAAATTGTAACTAATGTTGATCAAGTTAGTGAAAGAGAAATATTTAAAAGTGAAAAAACTTTTAATTTTCCAGCTTTTGATGAAGAAGAATTTGAAAGTGCCTTACCAAGAAGAACTACTAATGTAATGGAACATGAAAGAAAAAAATTTAGAGATAAAAGTGCTAGAAAAGTAGAAGCGCCTAAGAAAGAAGAAGTAAAAGAAGATAAAACTAAATTTAGACCTTCACCAATTATTAGTCCAGTTTATGGAATATTAGATAAGAATTATACACCTGAGGATATTACAACTAGAGAAAGTGTCCCTAAAACTTTAGATGTTGATAGTGTGAGAAAAAAAGCTTTTGGAGCTTTAAGTGATGATGTAATTGATACACCAACTCCAGTATTTACTGAAAGAAGTAATGATAAAGATTTTTTAGAAGAAAAACTAGAAAAAGCTAGAACTATTGATGAACTTTTAAAAGATAGTAGTGATGAGATAATTGATGTTGAAGAAAGTTTTTCAGATAAAGCTTATATTAATGATTTTTCCGATATGAATTTAGAAGATACACTTACTAATTTAAATATAGCTATGGAAAATGAAAAAATAGATGATACTTTAGATGCAACAATTGAATCTTTAGAAGAAGAAGTACCGACAACTAAACAACAAGATATTCCAGTAGAAGAGGAAGATAGTTTGGAAAGTGATCTATTTGATTTAATAGATTCGATGTATGAGAATAGAGAGGATGGTGAATAATGGAATTTTGGTTATCTTTTTTACCAATAATTATTTATATTTTATTAATAATTATTCTTATTATTGGCATAATATTAGGTGTAAAGTCAATTATTACTATTAAAAAGGTTGAAAAGGTAGTTGACGATGTTAATGAAAAAGTAGAATCATTAAATGGTTTATTCCATATTGTTGATTTTACAACTGATAAGATAGTTGGTCTTACTGATAAAGTAGTTGATGGATTATCTGGTATTGCATCAAGATTATTTTTCCGAAAGAAAATAAAGAATGGAGAGGATGATAAAGATGAGTAAAGAGCGTAAAAGTGGTTTTGGTAAGTTTTTATTAGGGGCAGGTATTGGAGTAGGATTAGGTATTTTATTTGCTCCTAAAAGTGGTAAAGAAACTCGTCAAGAATTAAAAGAAAAAATGGATGATTTAGTAGAGAAAGCTAAAAATATTCAAGTTGAAGATGTGAAAGCTACTATTGAAGCTAAAGTTCAAGAAATTAAAGAAGATTTAAAGAATCTTGATAAAGAAACTGTTGCGGCAGCTATAAAATCTGGAGCAGCTAAAATTAAAAGAAAGGCTGATGAATTAGTAGAGTTTGCTGTTTTAAAAGGTACTCCTGTTATTGAAGCAGCAGCTAGAGAAGTTAAAAATAGTACAATTAAAACACTTGAAGGTATTACTGCTAAATTAAAAGATGAAGAACCTAAAAAACAAGATGCTAAACCTCAAGCTAAAAAGAAATCGCAAAACAAGTAAGTAAAATATTACTTGTTTTTTTATACCCTCAAAATTATTTTTAATTGTTTTTGTCGTTAAATAGAGTAAAACATATTGAAAAATACTCAATATTATTATATATTAGAAATATACAATATAAATATACAATAATACGTATATGAGAAGTTTTGACAAGTTTTGTCGAACGTAATGAAATGATATTATATAAAGAGTATAATTGAGAAAAATAGAAAGAGGGTATTTTATATGGAGTTTAAAAAATTAAAGAAAAGTCATAAGAAACAAATAGTAATAGGAGCAATAGCTATATGTGTAATAGGTGGAGCATTAACATTTGCTACAACTAGAGCAAAATATAAATTAACTCAAGATATACCTTTAGTTAGAGGAACTATTAACTATAAAATGCCAGATTTAAGAATAGTAGCAATAAACACAAGTGAAGATGGAACTAATTATACTGAAACTAATACAGTACCAACAAGTGGATATCAATTAAATACTACAAAAAGTATATGTAAGATAGCTGCAACAGATACTAAAGATGAAGAAATAACAATAGAATATAAAGAAGGAAAAGTAAATATATTAGGAGTAACAAAAAAAGGAACAAGATGTTATTTATATTTTGATAAAAAAGAACCAACTGGAAGTGATATAATACTTGATAATATAATAGTAAAAGAAGGTACACCAGATTTTAGTAAAGTAGCAACAACAGATGAAGGAGTATATAAAGTAGAAGATGGAATGTATGGTGGTTATAGCTACTACTGGCGAGGAGCGGTAACAAACAATTATGTAAGATTCGGAGGCTTTTGTTGGAGAGCAGTAAGAATAAATGGTGATGGGTCAATAAGATTAATATATGATGGAACAACATGTCACGCAAATGGAACAAGTACAACGGATAGTATAGCAGTAGCTAGTACAAAATATAATACATCATATAATAACTCATCATATGTTGGTTGGACATATAGTATTGGAAGTCAAAGAACACTTTCTGGAACATCAAGTGATGCAAAGACACAATTAGAGAGTTGGTATAATAGCAATATAGGAAATAATACAACATACTCATCAAAGATAGCAGATGGAAAATATTGTAATGATAGAAATGTACAAAGTGGTTCAAGTTGGACAGCAGTAGGAAGTTCGTTTAACTATTCAGCATCAACACGAAGAGATAGTAATAGTCCAACACTAGCATGTAACTCTAATGATGTATATATATTAAAGGTGGGACTAATCACGATGGATGAAGTGATGTACGCAGGAGGAAAAAATGCGGACAATGTGTCGTATTACTTATACAATGGACAGAGTTACTGGACTATGTCTCCGTCTGACTGGAGTGGCAGTGGTTATGCTGGAATTTTCCGTGTGGATTATGGAGGTTTCCTCGGAGGTTACTACGTGAACAACACTTATGGTTTGCGCCCAGTAATAAATTTACGTTCAGATGTAACATTTAGTGGTGGTAATGGAACACAATCTAGTCCATATGTTGTGCAATAATTTATTAGAGTATGCTTGGCATATTCTTTTTTCATGTTTAATTATTGACTTTGGAGAATAGATTAGTTATACTAAACATATATAGGAAAGTAAGGGTGGTAGAATGGAAAAAGAATATCAAATTAGTTGGGGGAAAGTAATTGGAATTTTAGCTTTAATAGCTTTTGTTATTGCTATTATAGTTATGGCATATCCTAAAAAAGAATTAAAGAATGGAACTAGTAATACTTATATAAATAATATTAATTTAATGAAAGAAGCGGGTTTTGAATATTTTGTTGGTAATAATTTACCTGATAAAATAGGAGAGTCTAATAAAATAACTTTAGATGATATGGTTAATGCTAATTTATTATTAGATTTTAAAGATGAGGCTGGTAATACTTGTAATAAAGAAGAGAGTTATATAAAAGTTACTAAATCTTTAGATAATGAATATAGTATGAAAGTATTTCTGAGTTGTAAAGAAAATTCAGATTATATAGTTACTACTATTGTAAATAATTGTCCTGATTGCATAATAGATAAAGAAAATTCAAATAATAATAGTAATAATGTTTCAAATAATAATAATTCGAGTAGTAGTGGGGGAAGTAATAATTATTCTAAACCAGGTAATACCACTAATATAACTTATAATATAAATTATGTTACTAATAATTGTTCTAGTGGTAATTGTACTAGTAATGTTTATTATACTGTTTCATTTTTAAGTAATGGAGGAACTGATGTAGAAAAACAAATTGTTAAGAGTGGAGATACTGCTACATATGTTGCTTCTACACGTGTTGGCTACGAGTTTTTAGGTTGGTATTTAGATGGTGAAAAATATGATTTTAATACACCTGTTACAAGAAAAATTACTTTAGTAGCAAAATGGAGGGAAAAACAAAATAAATATAATGAATATGATGTATGTTTTGTTACTAATGGTGGAACTAAAATATCTTGTCAAACTGTTTTAGAAGGGGATACTGCTTATAAACCAAGTAATCCTACTAAGTCATGTTATAATTTTGCTGGTTGGTATACAGATAGTAATTTTAAATATCAATATAATTTTAACACACGAGTTTATGATGATATTACTTTATATGCTAAATGGGTAGATAATGGTACTTGTAAGAATAAATATACTGTAAGCTTTAATTCTAATGGAGGCTCTAGTGTTAGTGCGCAGAAAGATATTCTAGAAGGAGATACTGCTTATAGACCTAATAATCCAACTAAAGCTTGTTCGAGATTTGTTGGTTGGTATACTAATTCAAGTTTAACTAATCTTTATAATTTTAACACACGAGTTTATAAAAATATGACTTTATATGCGAAATGGGAAGATGATGGAAGTTGTAAAGAAACTTATAGAGTTAAGTTTGATTCTAATGGTGGAACTAGTGTAAGTACTCAGTATGTTTATGATGGTGATAGAGCTTATGAACCAAGTGATCCTTGGAGGAGTGGTTATAAATTTATAGGTTGGTATTATAATGGTAGTAGATTTGATTTTAATAAAAGAATTTATCGTGATTATACATTAGTTGCTAAATGGGAAAAAGAAGATGAAAAATATAATACTTATTGTAAAATAAATAATGAAAGATACTTCTCAACTAGTTATGTAAATGGTAATCAGACAGCTTGGAATTATAATTGGACTATTAGATTTGATAAAATAAAGTCTAATGATTTAAAAATAACTAATGTAGGTTATTTAAATACTACTTCTTTATATAATCAATCATATTCTAATTTAATTAATGGTAGAGGAATATCTATGGTTGGAGGTAATAATGCATATAGTGTTTTATTTACTTCAGGTTCAATGCTTAAAACTTATTCTTTGAAATCTACTAATTTTAATAAATATTTATCTAGCCCATATAAAAGTAATGGTGTTTGGTATACTGATGCTACAGTTAATATTAGAAATTATAATAATGTAACTAAATATTATGCTCCTAACTTAAAAGATTATATTTATTTTGTTCCATTCTATTTTGATGTAGAATATACAGATCAATATAATTGTTTTGATGATAAAGCATCTAATTCTTATAAATATAAAGATGATTATAAAATAGTTAATACATATTATAGATAATTTAATGATGAAGGAATTTACAACTCTGGAGTTAAACGTTTGACTTGCGTTATAAGTTATGAGTGTATGAATTAAGTTCATAAATTAAGGTGGTACCGCGGATTAGATTCGTCCTTAGTTTGTGAACTTTTTATTGTTAGAAAGAGGGAATAAAAAATGGATAACAAAAAAAGAAAATATGCAAGATTTTTAATTGAAGGTTGTTTAAGATTAAAACAAGGAGATAAATTATTTATTATTGGTTATGATTTGATAAATGATTTTATTGATATAATTAGTGAAGAAGCTAAAAAAATTGGAATCACTGATATTCAATACTTAATAAATAATCCCGAAAAACAAAGAGAACTATATTTAAATAATACTTATGAAGAAATAATTGCTAATCCAATTATGGATAGAACTAAGTTTAATAAAATGGCAAAGGAAGGTTATGCTTTTTTATCTTTATCATCTACTTTACCAGATTATTATAAAGATGTAGATTCAGAGCTTCTTAGTAAAGTTAGTGCTTATCAAATGAAATCAATAGAAGAATATAAACATTATCAGCATAAAGGCTTGATTAAATGGAATATTTCTTGTGTGCCTAATAAAATTTGGGCAGATAATTTAGGAATGAGTCTTGATGATTTATGGAATTTAATATTTGATATTTGCTTAATAAATGAAGATAATCCTGTTGCTTCTTGGGATAATAAAATGGAAAAATTAGCAATGCGGGCTAAATACTTAAATGATTTAGATATCGATTATTTAGTTTATGAAAATAGAATAGGCACTAATATAAATATTGGTTTACCTAAAGGTTATTTATTTCAAAGTGCTGATGGACAAAATATTGTTAATATGCCAACTGAAGAAGTGTTTACTTCTCCTGATAGATTACGAGTAAATGGGAGAGTGTATTCATCTAAAATGCTTATTCATAATAATAAAGTAATAAATAATTTTTGGTTAGACTTTCGGGATGGTAAAGTTATAGATTATGATGCAGAGACTGGTAAAGAAGTTTTAAAGGGAATAATGGATACCGATGAAGGTGCAAGTTATCTTGGAGAGGTTGCTTTAGTAGATTTTGATTCACCTATATCTAAATCAGGAGTTATTTTTAAAAATACTTTATATGATGAAAATGCTTCTTGTCATTTAGCACTCGGAGCTAGTTTTGCCGAATGTATTAAAGGTGGTTTAGAGAAAAATAATGATCAGTTGTTAGAAATGGGACTTAATTATTCACATACACATGTTGATTTCTTTATCGGAACAGATGATTTAAAAATAACTGCCTACTTGCAAAATGGCGATAAAAAGGTTATAATGGAAAACGGAAATTTTAAGGAGAGATAATAATGACTTTTTTTGAAGATTTAAAATGGAGAGGACTTGTTAAAGATGTAAGTAGCCCTAAAGTAGAAGAATTATTAAATAATGGAGGCGTGACTTTTTATATTGGAACAGATCCAACAGGAGATTCACTTCATATTGGACATTTTTCTTCATTTCTTATTGCTAGTAGATTAAAAAAAGCAGGGCATAATCCTATTTTATTAATAGGAGGAGCAACAGGACAAATAGGAGATCCTAAACCTACTGCTGAAAGAGCAATGATTACTAAGGAAGCAGTCCAAAAAAATGTAGATAGCTTAACTCGCCAAGTAAAAAAAATATTTGGTTTTGAAATAGTTAATAATTATGACTGGAGTAAAGATGTTAATTTTATTGATTATTTAAGAGATTATGGTAAGTATTTTCCAATTAATTATATGCTTGATAAAGATATTATTAGAAGAAGACTTGATGCTGGTATTACTTATACAGAATTTTCTTATATGATTATGCAAGCTTTAGATTTTTTATGGCTATATCAAAATAAGAATTGTATTATGCAAGTAGCAGGTCAAGACCAATGGGGTAATATTACTGCTGGTATTGATTTAATAAGAAAGAAAACTGGTAAAGAAGCTTATGGTATGACTATGCCTTTAATCACTAAAAAAGATGGAACTAAATTTGGTAAAACAGAAGGTAATGCTATTTGGCTTGATATAAATAAAACAAGTGCTTATGAACTATATCAATTCTTTATTAATACTGAAGATGATATGGTTATTGATTATTTGAAAAAACTTACTTTCCTAAGCCGTGAAGAAATCGAAGAATTAGAAAAATTACATATGGAGGCACCTGAGAAAAGAATAGCTCATAAAAAACTAGCGGAAGAAGTTATTACTTTTTTACATGGACACGAGGAATATGAACATGCTTTAAAAATAAGTGAATCTTTATTTAGTGAGAAAGTTACAGAGCTTTCTAGTGATGATATTATTTCTTCTTTGAATGGTGTTCCTACTATTGATATTCTACTTGATAAAAATATTTTAGATTTTGTTGTGGAATATGGAATTTGTTCTAGTAAAAGAGAAGCTAAAGAATTTGTAAGTGCTGGTGCAATATCTTTTAATAATAAAAAAATAAATGATTTAGATTATGTTGTTAGTAAAAATGATACTATTGATAATAAATTAATTATTATTAAAAAAGGTAAAAAGAATTATTACTTGGGGAGGGTTTCTTAATGAGTAGAGAAAGAGATATTAGAAAATTATTAGAGAGAGAAAAACTTTTGAGAAATAAAAAAAGAAGAGAGATTAATCCTATATTTAAAGTTATTGATAGAGAAAGTGGACAACCTAGTGATTTTTATAGTCCGACTTTTGCTTATGATGAAGCTCGAGAAAAAGCTAGACAGGGACAACAAAAATTTGCTAGAAGAGTGATAAAATTAAAAAATAAACCAGAAGAATAATTTAGAACTATTATATTTCTTTTTTATTAATTC
Organism: uncultured Bacilli bacterium; assembly: GCA_948999435.1. Lineage (GTDB taxonomy): Bacteria > Bacillota_I > Bacilli_A > RF39 > UBA660 > Caccenecus. Next base: position 19,293 of record CARJCM010000007.1, on the reverse strand, counting down.
TTTTCTTGTTAATGCTTTGGCACATTGAAAAAAATTGTCTTAAATGAAATAAGGATGCTGGGCTTTAGTCTTAAGCTTTTTTTTCTTTTTGGCATAAATTATGTTAGAAAGGTTTGATTTATTCATGAATAATTATCAAAATATGTATTATAGTCGTCCGATGAATAATACTGGTGATAGACAATTTATTTTTCCATTTTTAACAGGGGCTTTAGTAGGTGGAGCAGCAATAGGTCTTACTAGACCACGTCCTATAATAAACGCAGCACCGCAACCAGGATATGGACCAGGACCTATGCCACCTTACTATCGTCCAGGAGCTCCTTATTCTTACTATTCATATGGAGGTTATATACCAGGACCTTATGGTTATTAAAAATTAAAGCAGATGGCTGGTCATCTGTTTTATATTGTGATAAAATTATATTGGTGATAATAATGAATTTAGAAGGTATAGTAAAATATTTAATAGATAATAATATTACTATTGCTACTATGGAGTCTTGTACTGGTGGGTTACTTGCAAGTTTAATAACTGATATTCCAGATGCTAGTAGTATTTTAAAATTTAGTGCGGTTACTTATAGTACAGAATTTAAAATTAAAATGGGTGTAAATAAAGATATAATAGATAAATATTCTGTTTATAGTAAAGAAACTGCTAGAGAAATGGCATATAATATCGCTAAATTTAGTAATAGTGATTTAGGGGTTGGGATTACGGGACGTCTTACGAGTAATTTAAATGAACCTAAAGGAGTTGACATTTGTATTTATAATAGATTAGATGATAAATATTATTTTAGTTTTTGTGAAATAAAAAAAGAAACACGAAAAGAAAATAAATTAGAAGTTATTGAAGATTTTAGAAAATTATTTAATTCGACAATTAAGTAATTTTTTTTATGCTATGATATTATTGGTGATAATATGAAGGTTAAAATAATAGATGAGTCGCATGAAAAAGATTTAGAAACTTCAGTTAATGCATTTTTAGCTAATTTGAAAGGGGAACTTATTGATATTAAATTTCAAACAGCTGTCGCAATGTTTGGTGATGAACAAATTTATTGTTTTACAGCAATGATTATTTATAATTAAAAATATGGTTTAACTTTCTTAAACCATATATATATTATTAGTTGTATCAGTTTCTTCAGTTGGATAAAAATTAGTATTTTCTAGCTTTGATATTCTAGCATCAAGACGATTTATGTTTCGTTCTATTTTGCTTAAACGTGATTCTAAATCAGAATAATCATTATAATTTGTATTGGATGGCATTTGTGTGTTATAATTATTAGGCATATTGTTATTCATGGGACCAGCATAAAAACCTTGGTTGGCATAAGCACTTTGCATAAATGGTGCATTTGCAATATTCATATTGGGATTTGGTCCAGGAAAATTAGATTGATTCATAAAGCTTGATTCAGCAAAAAAGGTATTTCGGTCTTTTTTCATAAACAGCTTCCTTTCTAATTTATTATATGCAAATTAATTGAAAGTAGTGATTTTTGTCTATGAGACTTAGAAATTTAAAAGATAAAGATATTTTAGTAGAAAATTGTGATTATCTAATTAAAGATGGTGGTCTTTTAAAAGGAAAATGGCAAGAGGAGTTTGGAAATAATAATGCTATTCATATAGAAATTGGAATGGGTAAAGGAGATTATATTTATCATATGGCTCTTAAATATCCTAATATTAATTTTATTGGAATTGAGAAATATTCAGGTGTTATTGCAAGAGCGATAAAAAAATATCCTGATAAACTTGCTAATCTTCGGATTATTAATATGGATGCTTTAAATTTAAATGAAGTTTTTTCTAAAGAAGTAGAAACTATTTATTTAAACTTTTCAGATCCTTGGCCTAAGAAAAGACACGCGAGTAGAAGACTTTCTAGTGAAGTTTTTTTGAAGATATATGATGATGTTTTTAAAAATAAAAAAAGAATTGTGATGAAAACAGATAATTTAATCTTATTTCAAAGTTCTTTAGTTAGTCTTAGTGAATATGGTTATATCTTAAGAGATGTTAATTTAGATTTAGCAAGTAGTGAGATAGAAAATATTCCAACTGAATATGAAATTAAGTTTATGAAATTAGGAGTTAAAATAAATTATTTAGTCGCAGAAAAATAAAGAGGTGGGGTTATGGAAAATCGTTTAGGTATCGAAAAAGCTGCAGTAGGTATTAGACATTTAATAGATTATGTTGAGTCAAAAGATGAAAGTTGTTTTAATGTTGTTAAAGATAATATATTTGAAATTAAATTATGGACACTTATTACATTTTTTTGTAATAATATTGATGAACTTATAGATTCTATTCCAGATTTTATATTAGATGCAATATTTTTAATGAAACCATTAAAATCTATAAAAGACGAAAAAATAGAAGAAGAAATATTTGAATTTTATGGTCGTGGTTATAAAAGTAATTCTGATTATTCTTTTAGACAACAATTTGAAGCGATTAGAGGATGTTTATCCCATTGTCATTTTAGGTATAAAGATGGAATGATTTATGTTCATAATAAAAGTGGTTTTAAAGCCGAGTTTGATATTGTATGGTTAGAAAGACTTGTTAAAATTGTACTTTCTAATAAAAAGCTAGCTTTACAAAAAGGCATGAGCGATGTTTCTGTGATGTCTTTTGTTAATGGAGATAATATTACACCTGAAGAATTTAAATATTGTTGTGAAAATAGATTAATTAATTTTTATAAGGTAACATCTTTAACAAGTAATAAAGAAACTATATATAATGCTTTAAATACTTCTATTGCTTCTTGTGATAAAATTACTTTTGAACTTATTTTTCAAGTAGCTGTTGCCATGATACATGGTAATCAAATTGTTTTAAGTAAAGATAGAGATTATGTTGCTAGACAAATTAATTATTATTTTAAAGATATTGAAGAAAGGTTTGGAAATAAAATAAAATTAGAACTTTTACCTTTTGAATTTCAAGAAGAAGATATTACAGATGAATTATTTGGGTCATTATCTTTTAAAGAAAAGTTGCAGTATCTTTTAAGAAAAAGTAGATGTAGTGATGTTTATATGCATAATTCAACAATGTTAATTTATTTATTAAATCTGTTACAAGAAATTGATAAGGGTGAATGCAAAAATATTAGTTTACTAGCTATAAAAGATGCTTTTGATTTTCTACTTAAAGTGTATGCGACTATTTATTTTGCAGGGATAAGACAAGAAAGAGCAGTTTATAAACCGCAACTTATAACTAGTTTTGGAGGAGAAGCTAGATATGTACATGCGAATAATGTTTATAAAGAATATATAAAAGTGTTAAATAGATATATATCAGAAATAGATACTTATGGGGGACAAAGAAAATCTAAAATAGATGCATTAAAAGAATTGGAACTTTATACATCTTTGCTTGAAGAGGATGTAAAAGGAGATGGGTATAAAGATTTTGGTTGGAAAATGCGTAATAGTTTAATTCATAATCAAATTGATGTTGTAGGGGATAAATGGAGATTTTATACTACAGGAAAAAATTTAAAAATTAAACGATATAGTAAGAAGAAAGGAGTATGGGAACCAAAAGTCTTTATTAATAATAGATCTATTTGGGAAATGGTTATCTCAAAGAATGATTTTTTACAATTATTAGATATTTTATTTATAAATTTAGATATTAATCCAATTCGAAAGAAATGGGAAAGAAATAGAAAAAAGCCAAATGATTAGTTTTCATTTGGTTTTTCATTTTCAATATTATTTTCTATAATATCATTTTCTTCTTTTTCTGATTCGCTTTTATTATCTTCAATTTTTTTATCTTCATTATTATTTATTAATACGGCATGAATTACAAGACGATTGGTGGCATAGTTTCCTGAGCAAGTAGATAAGGTAATAATTTTATCATCTTTATTAATTGGAACTTTAAAATCATATATACTTCTTTTAGTAATCATACTCGTAAAGTCTAGAAATTCAGTATCGTCTTTAAAAAATACTTTTAAATAATCATTAGTTTTAGGAACACGGTATATAGAAAATATTTTGAATTCCATATTTTCATATAAAGTATTGAAGGTTATTATTTGATTTTCTGGGTTAGTATACCATTTTTTATTTAATGTATCATGAAGAGAACTAAACATAACACGACTATATAATTTGTTATGACCATATAAAATAGTGTTTTTGTCAAGGTTCATAGAATTATTTCGATAATCCATGTATATCCAACCATTAACGTTTTTTTCTTTATTAATATTATGTGTTAAATAATAATCATTATCTTTTGCTTGAACAACGTGATAATCAACTTCGGTATTGTTTACTTTGACTTCGCCAACTATTTCTTCATTTTTAACTAGAAGAGCAGCAAGATTTTCGTTAGTAATTAATTTTATCTCAGGAGGATTTTCTTCGTTATTATCGTTGTTTTCTAATATTTCTTGTTTATTGTCTTCATTTTTTTTATCAATTATTTCTTTGGGATTAGTGTTTTCAACTATTTTATTTAAATCATTTTTTATCGCCTCTACTTCTTTAAATTCTACAATATTAGATACTCCTATGTAAGTTATAACTAATACAACTAAACTGGATATGATTAAGCCACATATTTTTAAAGTATTAATAATGGTTTGACTAAAAAGGTTTTTATCTAAATAGTCTTTGCTATATTCAAGTGTTAAATATATTTTGTAGTTCTTTTTGTATTTTTTGTTTTTTTCTTTTAAGTAATTAATTGTTTTTTCATCATTAATGTTTTCATGAATAACTACTTTAATATTATTTTTGTTATATTTGTTTAAACTTTCTATTAGTTTTTCTAATTCTTTATTAATTAATTTGTTAACATGGATTACTTTTAAATATTTATTTATTTTACAGAAATCTTCAAAATCTTTTAAATCTTCTAAAGATAAAGGGAAGGTTATTCTAATACTCGTTTTGTAATATATATTTGAATATTGTAATAAATTATTTTGTTCCATAAAGTTACTTAAATATAATATTTCAGAACGGGATGTACATAAAATATTGTTTTTATCTAAGAGTTCAATCATAAAAGCTTGAATAGAATAACAATTAAGTTTCTTTATATGTTTAATGTTTACTAATGATTCGCAGATTTCATAAGTTATGGTATCATCTTCTTTAATGTATAAAGATTCAATAGTGGTAGCTCGCGATAATAAGTGTATGATTAGGGGAGCTAAATCTATTTTAGATACTACTGCTTCTTTAATATTATATTGGATACTTAATTCTTTAATAAATGATATTAAGATTTTAGTATTTTCTTTAATATATATGTCACTAAATACTAATTCATTCTCACTGATAATATTGGTATTAATTAAATCACTACTAATATTACTATTGTTTGTTTTATAAGAAAAGATTATTTGATTGTTCTTTATATTAATTAATACCTTTTTCATATTTTCACCATTTTAATAATATCATAAATTGACACTTTTTGAAATAATTATCAAAAAAATATTTCTTTTTTACATTTTTATGTTATAATTGATACATAATAGTAATGATAGGGAGTGTAAAGATATGAAAAAATTAACTATAATCTTAAGTGTGATTGGATTATTGATGGCAGTATTGCCAATGAATGCGAGTGCAGCAGATATGAAACAAGTCTATAATAGTACTGTAAGATATTATGGAACATTATCTGTTATGGAAACTGAAGGATGGGAAGATAAACCTGAGGGTGGTAAATTTATTACTCAAGTAGCTTACGTTACAGAAACTGTAGGTGGCTATGTTTATTTAGATTTACTAGAAACTACTAATACTAAAATTTATAAAATTTTACCTAGTGCAAGTTTTGAATTAGTAAAAGATGAGGCTATAGAAAAAGGAAGAAGAGTTTTATTTAAAGCTAAAGGTAATATAAGTGGTAAAACAGAAGTGTTTACGCTTACTGCTGATATTGTTGACCCTTCTTTAAAAGAGTGTAAAATTACTTATAGTCCTTTAGGTGTAGGTTGTATTACTTTAGAAGATAAATCTGGTAATACATTATATTTAGATAAAAATGGTAATTCTGTATCTAAAGAAAAATATGAAGAAGTTTGTGAAGGTACTGTAATCCCTGATACTCCTAATACTGGTAATCCAATTCCTTATATTGCTGTAGGTGGTGGCTTATTAGCAATCGCTTTAGTATATTTTTATAGTAAAAAATCTAACAAAATGTACAAAATTTAGCAATAATATTAAATCTCTATAAAAAGTAGAGATTTTTTATTTGAACTATTTAGGGTTTTATGTTAATATTAGAAAAAGAAGGAGAGATGTTTTGTGCGTGAATTTACAGAACAAGAGTTGGTTAGAAGAGAAAAACTCTCTAAACTTATAGATTTAGGAATAGATCCATTTGGTCATAAATATGATGTAAGTGGTCTTTCGAGTGAAATAAAGGAAAAATATGCAGCTAAAACACATGAAGAATTAGAAGAATTAAATATAGAAGTTAGTGTTGCTGGTAGAATTCTGTTTATTAGAAAAATGGGTAAAGCTAGTTTCTTTTCTATAAAAGATAAATTGGGTAATATTCAAGTTTATATTTCAATTAATGATATTGGAGAAGAAGCTTATACTTTATTTAAGGCTGCGGATATTGGTGATATCGTTGGTGTTCGTGGAAAGCTTATGAAAACTGGTACTGGTGAAATTACAATTAAATGTCTAGAATATACTCATTTAGTTAAAGCTTTAAAACCACTTCCTGAAAAGTTTCATGGTTTAAGTGATGTTGAAGAACGTTATAGAAGACGTTATGTTGATTTAATAATGAATGATGAAGCTAGAAAAATTGCTTTTGCGAGACCTAAAATAATTCGTTCAATTCAAAAATATTTGGATAATTTAGGTTATGTGGAAGTTGAAACACCTATTTTAGGTACTATTTTAGGAGGAGCAGCAGCACGTCCATTTATTACTCATCATAATGCGCAAGATATTGATATGTATCTTAGAATTGCAACTGAACTTAATTTGAAAAGACTACTAGTTGGTGGTATGGATGCAGTTTATGAAATAGGTCGAATATTCAGAAATGAAGGTATGGATAAGAAACATAATCCAGAGTTTACGACAATTGAACTTTATAAAGCGTTTTCTAATTTAGAAGGTATGATGGATGTTGCTGAGGGGATTATGAGTACTTGCCAAATGGAATTAAATGGCACATATGAACTTGATTATTTAGGTCATCATATTAGCTTAGCACCAGGATTTAGAAGAGTGCATATGGTAGATTTAATTAAAGAAAAAACAGGTGTTGATTTCTTTAAAGTAACTAGTACAGAAGAAGCTAAAAAAATTGCACAAGAGCATAAAGTTCCAATTGAAGAACACTTTTCTTATGGTCATATTGTTAATGCTTTTTTTGAAGAGTTTGTAGAAGATACAATTGTAGAGCCAACTTTTGTGTATGGGCATCCAGTAGAAATTAGTCCGCTAGCTAAAAAAGGCCCTAATGATCCTAGATTTACAGAAAGATTTGAATTGTTTATCTTAGGATGTGAATATGGTAATGCTTTCACAGAACTTAATGATCCAATAGATCAATATCAAAGATTTGAAAGTCAATTAAAAGAAAGAGAACTTGGTAATGATGAAGCGAATGATATGGATATTGATTTTGTAGAAGCTTTGGAATATGGTATGCCTCCAGCTGGAGGAATGGGCATGGGAATTGATAGAATGGTTATGTTATTTACAGGAAGCGAAACTATTCGTGAAGTTATTTTGTTCCCAACTATGAAGCCAAGAGATTAAATATAAAAGATGATTATTTTTTCAGATAATTGTCTTTTTTTGTTTTTTTAATAATTATTTGGGGATTTTTTGTAATTATTTCACGATATTTTCATAAAAAAAGTGTGTTTTTTGCTTTTTTTTTAAAATGTTTTGGGTTATAATTCTGATAGGAGGAGAATTAATATGAAAAAAGAAGAAAAAAATTATGGTTTATTAAAAGTAATTTTATTATTTGTCGTAGTGGCTATTTTATTATCTTGGTTAATTCCTTATGGACAATTTAGTGGTTCAGATTTTATGTCCGAAGGAGCTTTAGCTAGAATAGGCTTAAATAATTTATCAGAACTTATTTATTATGCTTTTCAATTTGCATTAGATAAAATAGTTATTTTGCTTGTAATAGCTGGTTTCTACGGAGTTTTAGTTAAAACTAAAGCATATGATAATATTACTTCAAGTATTGCTAAGAAATTTAGTAATAAAAAACTTGCTGTTGTAATAATATCTGTTGTTATAGCAGTTATGACTAGTGTGTTAACACAAACTTTTGCTATTCTTGTTTTTGTTCCATTTATAATTTCTATTATGAGTAAAATGAAACTTGATAAGATGACAATAATGGCTACTGTATTTGGGTCAATGCTAGTAGGTACTATTGGGGCTACTTATGGTACAGAAGGGTTAATGCTTGTAGCTAAAGGGAATTATTTTACAGCAGATGGGTTTGATCCCAATAATTCTGTTTTGATTAGAGCAGGTATTCTCATTATTGGCTTAGTTTTATTTAATTTCTTTACTATTTCTCATATGAGTAAAAAAGATAAAGAGAATGAAAGTATAGAAATGATTCCAATAGAAGAAGTAGATGATAAGAAAAAAAGTAAAGCACCAATAATAATAATTGGAGGATTATTATTAATTATTGTTATTTTAGGATTTGTAAAATGGAATTCATTTAATGTTACAATTTTTGATAACTTTCATAAATTAATAACTGAAGATATCAAAATAGGACAAGATTTTTATATTTTCCAAAGTTTATTAGGTGCTAGTTTTGCTGCATTTGGTAATTGGGATGTATTTACAATATCATCAATATTATTTATTTTTACAATTATTATTGGGTTATGCTATCGCTTTAAATTTAATGAATTTGTAGATAGTTATATTGATGGTTGTAAAAAAGTTATTAAACCTTGTATGTTTTTAATGGGTGCTTACTTAGTGATGGGTGTAGTTTATATGACTCCATATTTACCGACAATATCTAATAAGATTTTAGGTTTAACAGATGGTTTTAATATAGCTACTTCAAGTTTAACTTTATTGTTAAATAATATATTCTGTCCAAATTTAGACTTTGTAGGTTATTCAGGTATTTTGAGTCATTTAGCTAGTGAATATCCAACTTATATGAATGCTTTATATGTAATGATTAGTTCATTAACAGGTTTAGTTACTGTTTTTGCACCAACTAGTTTAATGCTTGTAGTAGGATTATCTGCTTTAGATGTAAAATATAAGGATTGGTTTAAATATATTTGGAAATTCTTACTGGGAATAAGTATTTGTTTGATTGTTATTTTCATACTAATGACAATGATTTAAGAAGCTTCTAAAGCTTCTTTTTTGCTTATAAAAATCCTTGAAAAAGGCTTGTATGTATGCTATAATCTTTGATAGAGGTTGGTGTATACTATGAAGAAATTTAAATTAGTTTTAGTTACATTTTTGATGACATTGTTATGTATGCCACATGTTTATGCAGAATGTGATGCAGCTGAGGCTAATAAGCTTAGTAGCTTAGCTAATAATGTTCAAGGTAGTCAAGAAGTTGTGGAAAAAGAAGTTGAACCGGGTCCAGATTGGAACACTCCAGATGGCTTGACAGATGAAGAATACGAAAATTATGTTTATATGATGAAGTTTTTTAGAGTACATATTAATAATATTACAGAGGATTTATATGTAGTTGTTACTAATAAAAATACTAAAGAATCTAAAACTTATAATTATAGTGATACATCTAACGGCAATATATCTTTTGATGAAGTTGTAAGTTCACAAATTGTTAATTATACGATTGATGTTTATGCTTCTAGTGAAACTAATTGTGGAAGTAAAAAACTTAGAACTTTTTATATAACAACGCCTAAATATAATAGTCTTAGTGAATATTCACTTTGTGAGGGAATAAAAGAGTTTTATCTTTGTCATGAATATTTAAATGTTGAGGTTAACACAGAAAATTTTGAATCATTAACTACACAGTATCGTGAAGGTAAAATAAAAGCGGATGGTTCAATAAATGATGGAGATAAAAAAGATAACGGTTTCTTAGGATTTTTAAAAAATCATGTGGGAACAGTAATTATAGTAAGTGTATTAATAGTTACTATAGGGGGATTAGTAATTGTGATAATAGTTAAAAAGCAAAGGAGTAAAATAATATGAGAAATATATTAAAAAATGCTAGTTTGTTTATTGTTGCAATTGTTTTTACTTTTGGTTTTGCAATAAATGTTAAAGCTGATGGTTGTGATGGGCTTGGCTATAATCAGTGTAGAATAGGCGAACGTGGAGCAATTAAAATTAATAGCTTTAGTAATATAAAATTAAATACTTATACATATAAACAAAATGTTGCATTTACAAAATATTCTGGGGTAGGGGTAAATCCACAACCTAGTAGTATGTCTAAATTTCATGTTTATCAAGATAAATACTCTGCTTTATTTTGTTTGGATGCCCACCTAGAAGGAATTCCTGATTTATATGTTGAGAGATTTTTAATGCCTACAGGTAGTGGAATAGTTCCGATTTTTGATGCAGCTATTATGAGCATTTTAACTAATGGTGGTATTCCAAAGGATGCTTCAGATTATACTGATTATTGGGCTAGAAATATGGCTATTAGAGCAATTACTTATACTTTTGGTTTTTTTAACGGAAGCAATTTAAGATATAAAAGTGCTTATTATGCTGGTTTGACTGTTGCTCATAATTGGAATGAGTTTTATGCATCAGATTTTAATCAATTAAATGAGGCTATTAATGCTTTAGGTATGGGTTCATTATCAAATCCAGCAGCAAAGAGTGGTTATAACTTTACTGGTGATACTGTTAATAAAGCAGCCACTTATTATGTTAAAGCTTTAAATGATGCAACAGAATATGCAAGAAAACTTGCTAAAATGCCTAAAGTAGAAAATCTAAATGCAACAGCTGGAGAGGTAGAAAAAACTACTGTTTCAGAAGGCAATGTTTTTGCTCAGAAAGATGTTGTTCATACACTTAAATTAACTAATTTTTCAAAAGCTAATAAAAATAAGTTTATGATTAATGCTAATAATAATGGAATTAAATTTGCAGAGGGAACTCAATATGATGGGTTAACATCTTATATTTCTAAAATTGAAATTAACGGAAGTACAGTTTATGGAAGCAAGGAAGAAGTTGCAAATATTTTGGGAAAAGATTTAGTTGAGTTGGGAGTTATTCCTGAAAATCAAGAGGTTGAGATTAAAATTACTGCTCATTTTGAAGGGTGGGAGTCTTCAACTGATTCATCTGTTGATATTTTAAAATGTGGACAAACTCCAATAAAATATGCAATTGATGGAAGTTATGAGTCAGGTTTAGAAAGCCAATTTGGTGATTATGTTGGAGTTGTTTGGTACTCCGATACTGCTAATTCGCAAAGATATATTGGAATTGAGAAAAGACAAGGCGGTCCAGCAGCTACTCCTTGGGAAAGCCCTAATGAAACATATTTAATTGAAGCTTGTAGTTGTGATGATTTAATTGAAGCTTGTGTTGAAAGTGAAGATATTAATAGTGATGAATGTACAGAACTTAAAGAATCTAATTGCGGAGTATGCGCTTGGTTAGATGCTTCTTGTAAATTAGGTAATGAGGATGATTGTGAAAAGTATACATTAGAGTGTGATTTAAGTTGTGATACTTATGTAGATGAATTTGAATGTTGTGATGAACAAGGAGACCTTATTGTTTCAACGTTAGATGATCACGAAGTAAGTATTTTGGGGCCTGGTAAAGATAATCCAGATGCTTCTAGTGTTAAAGCTTGTTTTGTAAATAAAGTAGATCAGTTAGCTGCGAACAATGGTGATGGAACATATAAAAATAATGCTAATATTGATGGAGTAAAAGATCAAAAAGATAATACTTATACTTTAGCTGATATGAAGTCAAATAGTTATTGTACTGTATCTTGTAAAGAAGATTATGTTATGACAATGCCTACAGCAAAACTTGTAAATGCTGGTAGATATTTTACCTTTAAAGCTAAAGTAGAAGGCACAAAAGTATGTTATACAAATACAATTGATAGAGAAAAATATAATAAAGATGTTTTGGAAGCTCAAATTGCTGTTATTAATGCTTATAACACATATAAAGATTGGGAGAAAGCATCATTAGCTGCAAAAGAAGAAGATCATGGTAGTTATGCAACTAGTGCTAGTCCTGGAACATGTAGTTGTGGATATTCTTATTCTGATTTTTTAACTGGTGCACATACAGAACAATATACATATCAATATTATTATATCACTAGTCAATCTGAGGAAAATGGAACTTTAACAGGGTATATGGGCACTAATGAAAGCTCTAAATCTATTTCATCAGATATTAATCCTCACTCTGCAGGACGAACTTCTGGTAAGTCTTGTACTGTTAAACCTAGTGGAGCTTGTACTGGTGGATGTTCTAGTAAATCATGTACAATATATACTTTAGATACTCCAAAAGGTATACCAGAACTTCAAGCTTATATTGATGGAGAAAAGGCAAAAGCTTTAAAAGCATTAGAAGATGCGCAAGATCATTATGAAGCTATTCTTAAAGAGTATGATGATTGTACGAATGGCTGGGATACAGAAATAAATTATGATCCAGATGTTTATTATGATTATTCTGAAGACGATTATATGAATATGTTGAATAATCATATCGGTGAAATGGAAAAAAGTGTTTCTGGAATTTCTAATAGTTCTTGGTATTGTAATTCTTCTATAAGCTCTAATGGCTTTGAAAATAGAAAAGGTCAGTTATCTGATCAAAATTATGAGCAATGTAATAATTCAAATAATGGGTACCAGTATACTTCAATAAGCTATGTTTATTGTAAAGCTAGTGGAATTTGCTCTGTTACTCCAGAGCGAGTATCTGATGCTAGATATAAAAAAGTCACTTCAGGATTGACTGCTAATTATAAGCCAGCAACATTATTCTATAATGTTTATCCAACTGGTGAGATTACTACTGAGAAAGGTGACGATAATGTTGCTTTAGAAAATAAACTACCTGTTGCGTTAAATAGAGAACGTGAAATTTATAAATATCAAGTTAAAATAGAAAATCTTGGAGAGTTCTATAATCAAGCACCTAAAGATAATTTGGGACGTTATGTTGGTAGTAGTACAGCTGTTGCTGATCCTAATGTTCTAGATTATAATTGTTCATATTTAGTTAATATTACAAAGACTACTGGTTGGGTTTGTGATTTTGATGATGACTGTGATGATGATTGTATTGCAAATTGTATTGGCCCAAATTGTGATGATTATTGTGATGGTACAGATTGTATTGCAGATTGTATCGGCCTTGGATGCATTTATGATTCAGGGGCTGGTTCTTCAATATTTGAAAAAGTAGTTTCATTAAATAATTTATTCCCAAATGGAACAAAATCTTATAACTGGGATGTAACAAAAACAGGCAAAGCTTTATCTACGGTTACTGAAATTGAAGAAAAGGGTAATTCAATTTATGATGAGGAGCCTATACTTAGTATAACACTTACTCCTTCAAGTGCTAGGGAGATAAAGAAATATAATAATAGTGTTATTGATGATGGTGGATATTCTAATAAAACTGTTTCTTGTGAAAATCGAAATGGTATTGAAGAAATAGTTTGCTATAGTACATTTATTGATGATTTAATCACTGGTGAATTTGGAAATGTAGTTAATAATAATAGTTTAATAGCTGATGAGGGATATCGTTATGGTGACAATTCAGATTACTTTAGTTTATGGCCAAATGCATATTCAGAAGAAGATATGATTGGTCCAGCTTGGAAGTAGTAGAGGAGGAAAAAACAAATGCAAAGTTCATATTGGGGTTATTGGTTAGTTTTATTGGGTGTTGCAATAGTAGGACTAATGATATCAGTTAATGGTCTTACTACCACCTCTACACAAGATCATTATGCGACTAAAGAAATAGTTGAGGCTTCAATGTTAGAAGCAGTTGATTATGGTTATTATAGAGATTATAATGAAGTTAAGATGAACAAAGAGAAATTTATGGAAGTATTCACAAGAATGATGGCTGAGAATATGAGTTCTACTGATACTTATGAAATTAATTTCTATGAAATGTATGAAGCTCCACCTAAAGTTAGTGTAGAAGTAAAGAGTCATAGTGGTACTAACTTTATTTCTCCATCTGACTATGATGTTACAACAAGAGTAGATGCTATAATACAAATTCATGCCATTGAAGTTGGCGAATAAAGGAGGATAAAATGGGAAATATTGTAACAACTTTTAAAAGATTCTTTTCAAATAAAAATACTGTTACTATTATTGGTGTGTTACTAGGTCTTATTGTACTTTATATTGGATATAATTATCGTGTTAAAACGGCGGTAAGTACAATAAATGTACCTGTAGCTAAAAAAGCTATATATGGTAGGACACCTATAACTAGTGATTTGATAACACAAACTGAGGTTTTATCTAGTATGGTTACTGATAAAAAGAGTACAATTATAAGAAGTAATGCTAATTTAATTAGTGCTAATGATCCTTTTTGTGTAGCTGTAAATACAAGTATACCAGCAGGAGGCTTCTTCCATAAAGAGCAAGTAGTTAAATGTGCTTCGGTTAATGGTAATTATTTAAAGAATATGCCAGATAATCATAGTCCTGTTAGTATACCAGTTGATATTCATACTACTTATGGTAATTCAATGATGCCAGGTGATTTTATTGATATTTATGCAAGAATGACTAGTAGTGATGGTAAACTTATATTTGCTAAATTAGTTAGTAAATTAGAAATAATGGCTGTTGTTGATAATAAAGGACAAAATGTTTTTGGAGGAGCAACAGTTGGAACTCCAGCAGAATTACAATTTGCTTGTCCTAATGTTCAAGATGGTATTAATTTATTTATGCTTTTAACAAAAGCAATATTATTAGGGGAATCAAGAGTGGAATTGATACCTATGCCTGGTAATGCATCATATACTTCTACACCAGGGGAGACAAGAGTAGATAGTAATTATATGATGAATTTGATACTTTCATATACTGAGGAAGTACCTGACGAATCAGTACCTGAACAATAAAAAAGAATAAAGAATAAAGGAGGTGACATATTTTGAATGATGCAATATTTTCTCAAATTGATTTTGGACCTTTAAAAGAATATTTAGATATAGATGATATTACGGATATTTCCTATACTAATGGTGGTCAATTATGGCTTAAATCTTTATCTAAAGGTGTTTATAGGGTAGAAAGCCCAGATATTAATAATGCTTTAATTGAAAAATTGGCATTTCAATGTTCAAATGTAATGGGAAAAACATTCAATATGGCACATCCTTTTTTAGATGCTGAAAGTACTGAATTACGTTTAAACTTTGTTCATGATTCCATTGCTACTAATGGAGTTGCACTGGTAATACGTAAAACACCAGCAAAGATTCGTTTGAATAGAGAAAAACTCTTAAATGAAGAATATGTTAGTGCAGATTTGCTTGATTTTTTACTTAATTGTGTACAAGGCCATGCAAATATTATAGTTAGTGGAGAAACTGGTTCTGGTAAAACAGAGCTGGTTAAATATCTAGCTAGTACAACAAAAGAAAATGAGAAAATTATTACAATTGAAGATACTTTAGAATTACACTTGGATAGAATTTTTCCACATCGTGATATTGTAGCGATGAAAACAAATAATATCGCTTCTTATTCAGAAGTATTGGTTACTTGTATGAGACAAAATCCAATATGGATATTATTATCTGAGGTTCGTAGTGCAGAAGCTGTTATGGCTGTTCGTAACTCGATATCTTCAGGACACCATATAATTTCTACTATCCACTCTGATAAAGCTGCTTTGATACCAATGCGTATGTATAGTTTAATTGAATCAAATATAGATGTTGAACAATTTATTACAACAATTCATCGATATGTGCAAATTGGTATTTATGTAAAGGGTTATATGAGTGAAAAATTAGGTCGTTTTCAACGTGAAATTATGGAGATATGTGAATTTTATGTTGATGATGAAAATAAACCGCAGGTTAATACAATTTTTCAAAAAACTTTGGATGGAAGATTTACATTAAATAATCCGACTAAATATTTGAGAAATTATTTGGCTATTCAAGGAGTTAAGCTAGAAGAAGATTTATTTCATTTAAAAAATAAACAGCAAGAAGAAATAGAAACTTTATAAAAGGAGGAAGTAGAATGGAGTTAGTTATTTGGTTTGTAATAGCTTTATTTGTAATCATTTATCGAAAAAATGATGGGACAGAATCTTTTTATAATTTTCTTAAATTACAATTCGAAAAAGTATATTCAAAATATGCTCCTTATAGTTTTCAAACAATTAGTGCGAAAATGAAAGACTTGAAACAAAACTATACGACAAAAGATTACATTTTACAAATAGTAATCTTGGGTGGTTTTGCGGGGGGAGTAGCATTCCTATATTTCTATAATTTCTTAATGGTTATAATTTATGGTGGTATAGCTGTAGCTTTTGTGCCGTATTTGGCTTGGCTTAGAAGTAAAAGAATATATAGTGAATATATATTTGAACAAATTCAAGTTTATACTACTAATGTAATTATGGAATTTAATACAACTCAAAGTTTCGTTAAATCTCTTGAGGGTGTTAGAGATTCGGGAATACTTGAAGATCCAGTTTTGGAAGATTTAAAAGTTATGATTAATATGTCTTATCAAAATGGTACTATTGATGAATCTATTGAGTATTTTAACGAGAAATATCCTTATTATATGGTTAAAAATATGCATCAATTATTCTTACAGATTACTAAAGAAGGTGCTAAAGATTCTGGAGAAGCTTTAGAAAATATGAGTATGGATATAGATGCCTTAGTAGAAGGTGTATATAGAGATCAAATGGACCGTAAGCAATTTCATACTAAGTTTATTACTTTCGCTTGTGTATTGTTCCTACTTGTTATGGTTATGCAAGTTTTACTTGGAAGAAAGAATTATATGTTACTTTTAGATTTATGGTATGCGCATTTAGTTCTTCATGCGATTATAATTATTAATAGTTATTTTTTACTTAATGGCGAGAAATATTATAATGATAATGTGGGGGTAGAATAATGCAAATAGAATTGGCGGTTGTAGCAATTATTGTTTTCTATATTCTATCTAAAAGTGGTAGAATTAGTATTAGTAAACTGATTGCAGATAACGAAATGTATTTTCGTAAATTAAAAGAAAGTGATTATGAATTTTACGTAAAAGCTAAATATAGAGATTCGGTTAATGCTGATATTCTATTTAATAAAAGATTACAGAATTCTTTAATTATTATGCTGGTGGTATTTTGTCTAGTTTTAAAAAATATGTCATATCTTTATTTTATAGTTATTTTAGTAGTGGGATTTGCTTTCTTCAAATTAGACTATATAAATTTAAAAGGATATTATAAAAAGCATTTGCATGAAATAGATACAATGCTTCCATATTATTTAAAAGGACTTGAAATATTGATTCAACATTATACTGTGCCAGTGGCAATTGGTAAATCTTTAGATGATGCACCAGATATATTTAAAGATGGTTTAAAACAATTAATCAATAGAATAAATGCTGGTGATGATACTATTGAACCTTATATGGATTTTGCAAGACAATATCCAGTTAGAGATTCAATGAGAATGATGCGTTTACTATATCGTCTTAGTTTGGGAAGACAAGAGCGTAAACAAGAACAATTAATAGCATTCTCTAAAACTATTTCAAATCTACAACAAAAAGCAAGAGAAACTAAATATAAGAATCGTTTAGATAAAATGGAATCAAAAACGATGAGTATGCTTATTACTACAGGAGTAGGAGTAATGGTATTACTTGTTATATCTGTGTTAATATTAATGAGTGCGAGTGGTTAACATATTTTTACATAAAGTTAGTTAAAAACTTGACATTTAACATAGATTTAGATAAAATTAATATAGATAAGAAAGCGAGGAAATGTGTATGTTAACAATGGCACCATCAGTTTGTTCTGATTTATGGGGAGTATGGCAAATCTTAGGTTGGGTTTTAATGGTATTTAAAATAGTTATTCCAATTTTAATAATTTTATTTGGTATGATAGATTTAGGAAAAGCTGTAGTAGCAAGTAAAGATGATGAAATTAAGAAAGCTATTAAATCTCTTGCTATGAGAGCTGTAGCAGGTATTGTTATATTCTTTATTCCAACTTTAGTTGCAACTATCTTCAAGTTAGTAGATGGCTTCCAAGAAGTTAAAGGCGAGTATGATGTATGTGCTACATGTATTAGTAGTCCTGGTAAGTGTCAAACTACTGCTGAATCTCATTGTACTAGTCATAGTGGCACTTGGAACAAAGATACTGGTTGTAGTGGCTTCCAAGCAACAAAAACTGAATAATAAGAATTCCGATTTTGGAATTTTTTTTTGAATTTGATGTATGTTATATTATGAATATAACTTGGCCTTTAAGTTATAGGGGTTAATTGTTTTTAGGTGGTGTGAGCAATAAGTGTTCCTAATAAAAGATAAGATATTAATTGAATTGATTTTTTTGATAAAATAAAGGAAATTATATTAAAATAATTGAAAGAGGAGGTTTAAAAATTAATAATTTGAGCGTTTTTTGTGATTTTTGATTATTTTTAGTTATAAAATTATTGACTTTTGGCATAATATTTTATATACTTTAGTAGTACTGCTCGTTTAGCTCAGTCGGTAGAGCGCACGGCTGTTAACCGTTAGGTCGTAGGTTCGAGTCCTACAACGAGCGCCATTTGAGTTATTAAGTCTAGTTTCTAGACTTTTTTCTTTTTCTTAAAAAAGCTATTAATATAGATAAAATGTATGTTAAAATAGTAGGAGAAGGAATTTATTATGAATAAAGATGTCAAAATAATTATTACTAGCAATAGTAATAAAAAATATATATTAAAAAAGTTAAGTGATGATAAAAAAATTTATAATTTAAAATTTTTTACTTTTTTAGAATTAAAAAAGAAATTGTTTTTTGATTATGATGTTAAAACTTTAGAATATGTTATGCTTAATTATAAAGTAAGTTTAGATATTGCTAAAATATATTTGGATAATTTATATTATTTAAAAGAGTATAAAAGTGGTAAATTAAAGTTTTTAATTGAATTAAAAAAAGAACTGGATGATAAAAATTTATTAATATATGATAAAAGTTT
>CARJCM010000006.1 GCA_948999435.1 uncultured Bacilli bacterium | reverse complement strand
GAAATAAATGAGATAAATCCTAATATTGTAGTAAGCGATGATGTAACATATAAAATTAATAGAACAACTTTAAATGTAGGGAAAAATGTTATAGAAATAACAGCTTTAAAAGATGGATTTATTTCTAGTACATATACTTTTATTATTAATAGAGAATATGCTAAAACTTTAGAGCCTATTACTAATACTTTTGATTATACAGGAGACTATCAAGAATTTGTAGCACCTTTTACAGGTAATTACAAATTAGAAGTATGGGGCGCTCAAGGTGGTGGTGCTCATCAAAAAGCTAA
This sequence comes from uncultured Bacilli bacterium, assembly GCA_948999435.1. Lineage (GTDB taxonomy): Bacteria > Bacillota_I > Bacilli_A > RF39 > UBA660 > Caccenecus. The sequence continues at coordinate 35,833 of CARJCM010000006.1, read as the reverse complement.
TGTTGAACTTGGTTATGGGGGAAAAGGTGGATATTCTACTGGAAGTGTTCATTTAAATGAAGGAGAAAAGCTATATATATACGTAGGTGGTGAAGGTACTTATTGTGCTACTTTACGCTGTACCGCTCCAGGTGGTTATAACGGAGGAGGTTCTGGCTATAAAGCTGGTTCGGGAGCTATAGATTTAGCTGCAAGTGGTGGTGGTGCCACTGATATTCGTTTAATAAAAGGGGTTTGGGATGCTGAAGTATCATTAAAATCACGCCTAATCGTCGCTGGTGGAGGCGGCGGTGGCGGTATGGATGGTAACCGAGAATATGATGGTATTGAACGTGGTGGTGATGGCGGCGGAGTTTCTGGCATTGTTAGCAGCGCTGAAACAGGAAATCCAGGCACGCAAACTTCTGGCTGGGCTTTTGGAAAAGGTTTTGCGGCTACTTCTAGTAATTTAAATTATACTTCAACTGCTTATGGTGGCCCTGGTGCTGGAGGTGGTTGGTATGGTGGTTATCATGCGCGTTCTGGCAAAGGTTGGGAAGGCGCCGGAGGCGGTTCGGGCTTTATTTGGACTAGTGATTCAGTTACTTCTGTACCAACTGGTTATAATGTGGATTCTAAATACTACTTGGCTGATGCGAAAACTATTGCTGGAAATACATCTATGCCTGATTATACTGGTACTGGGACAATGACTGGTAATGGAGGCAATGGTTATGCTAAAATTACATATTATGATCCAAGTTTATTAGATGAAATATTAAATATAAAAACCTCAGTAGGGGAACTTACACCTGAATTTTCGCCCTTAATCAAAGAATATGATTTATACTTAGATATTGATGAGACAGAACTAACAATTGAAGCAGAATTAAAAAAAGGTGATGGTTTAGTAACTGGTACGGGTACTTTTACTGTGGAGGCCGGGACTTTTGTTTATCCTGTAACTTTTACTAATGCTAATGGCGAGATAACTATATATAATATTAATGTTACAAGAAATGCTAGTTCATCGGCTTCTATCGCAGGTTTTAAAGTTAATGGTATTTTAAATCCGGATTTTAGAGAAGATTTATATAATTATCAAGTTGAAATACCTACTGAAGTAACAAAAATAAATTTAGAGTTGTTGAAAAAATATCCAAATCAAATTATTCCAACAGATACAATATATGATTTTACAGAAGAGGAACTTTCTAAAACTTTGATTGTTAATAGTGAAAAAGATTTAGCTAATGCTACTTATAATTTTACTTTTAAAAGAAAAAAATCTACTATCCTAAAAAGTTTAGAAATTAAAAATGGTACTTTAATTGGAGATTTCAATCCTTTAAAAACAGATTATACTTTGGAACTTTCAAATTCAACTAGAGAATTATTTATTGATGCTAAAGCTTGGTTTAGTGATGCTAAAATTACTATTACAGAGCCACGTTATGTAGGTATAGATGATAAAATACTTACTATTAAGGTAGATTTAGATGGAGTAGAAAGTACAACGTATACTTTTAATATCGAAAGAGTTGAAGATATTACTTATGATATAGAAGAAGGATATAAATATACTGGTGATTATCAAGAATTTATAGCACCTTTTACAGGAAATTATAAATTAGAAGTATGGGGTGCTCAAGGTGGTGGAGCTCATCAAAAGGCTAATGCTGAACTTGGTAATGGAGGAAAAGGAGGCTATTCAACTGGAACTGTTTTCTTGAATAGTGGGGAAAAACTCTATATTTATGTAGGTGGCGAAGGTACTTATTGCGCTACTGCACGTTGTGTCTCTCCAGGTGGTTATAATGGCGGGGGCTCTGGCTATAAAGTTAATTCTTCAAGCATTGATTTAGCGGCTAGTGGTGGCGGTGCTACTGATATTCGCTTTATTCCAGGAGTATGGAGTGATAATTCATCTTTACTATCTCGTTTAATTGTCGCTGGAGGTGGCGGCGGAGGCGGTATGGATGGTAATCGTGAATACGCTGGAATCGAACGTGGCGGCGATGGAGGCGGAATTTCTGGTATCGTTAGCAATGTTGAAACAGGAAATCCTGGAACACAAACTTCTGGTTGGGCTTTTGGTAAAGGTTTTGCGGCTACTTCTAGTAATTTAAATTATACCTCAACTCTCTATGGCGGTCCTGGTGGTGGCGGAGGCTGGTATGGCGGTTACCATGCTCGCTCTGGTAGAGGCTGGGAAGGTGCTGGTGGAGGCTCAGGTTTTGTCTTTACTAAAAGTACATTTAAAAATACACCAAGTGGTTATAGTGTAGATACTAAGTATTATTTAAAAGATGCTGAAACTATTGCTGGTAATGCACAGATGCCTACTTATGATGGACTTGATTTAATGACTGGTAATAGTGGAAATGGTTATGCTAAAATTACAGCTACAGGTGGAGTAAGTGGAGATACATTCTTGGATAGTATTACACTTAATGATGGAGATATCCAAATTCCTTTTGAGCCTTGGACTTTAGAGTATAATATTTTTATGGATAAAGATACGCCAATTTTAAAAGTAAATGCGATTTCTAAAGATAGTAATGCTACGATTATTGGTAATGGAGAATTTAATATTGCTCCAGGAGAATCTAAACATAATATTATTGTTTCTACTAGTGATGGTAGTTACAAAACTTATATTATTAATATTACGAAAGAACCTAGTGATGATGCTACTCCTAAGAATATAACTATAAAAAATCCTCAAAGTTATTTATGTGGTTCTTCTAAAATTCTTTGTAATTATTCCTTTAAAGATAGTGAAAATAATTATGAAATAGTTTATCCTTTTGAAACTACCAATTTGACTTTTAATGCTGAATTAAAAAGTCCTTATCAATCTGTTACATATTATTTAGTTACTGATGATGGAGATGTAGAATTAAATGATGGTAAATTGATTTTGGATAATAATGTAAGTAATGTAAAAGTTAAAATAACTAGTGAAAGTGGAATTGAAAATTTTTATAATTATAAAATTACTAAAGATGCCAGTGGTAATAATGTTTTAAAAACTTTAGAAATAGTTAGTCCACCTGTAGATATAGAATTTGATTCTTATATATATCAATATACTTTTACAGTTCCTTCAGCAACAGAAAGATTAGAACTTAAACTTGAAGCAGTAAATCCACAAGCTACTATTCTAGTTGATGGTAATGAAAATTTAAAAGTGGGAATGAATCAAATTAAAATTAAGGTTACAGCTGAAAATGGAAATAGTAGAACTTATATTTTAAATGTTTATAAGGAAAAAAGTGATAATGCTTATCTTAGTAGTTTAAATATTACTAATGATAATAATGAAGAATTAGAGTTGACACCAACATTTAATAAACTTTTTACAAATTATAATGCAATAGCTTCTAGTAGTGATAAAACAATAACTATTAATGCTATACCTGAGGAAGGCATTGTGACAGGTAATGGGACATTTAATTTGGTTAGTGGTAAAAATGTTTTTCCAATAACTGTTACTAGTGAATCGGGAGAGACTATGATATATGAAGTTATTGTTATGAAATCTCGAAATAATAATAGTAATCTTCTTAATATTGAAGTTGAAGGATATGAACTGACTCCTGAATTTGATAAAGCTACAAAGAATTATACTGTTTCTATTCCGAAAAGTGTAAATAGTTTAAATGTTAAAGTTACACCAGAAGAAGAAAGTACAACTTATACTATAAGAGGCAATACTAATTTGATTGATAAGTCTAATACTATTGTTATTACTAGTATCGCAGAAGATAAAACTTATCAAGTTTATCAAATTGTTGTCTTAAAAGAAACTAGTGATAATAATTATCTTAAAAATATTGAAGTTACTAATGGTGTGTTAAATGAAGTTTTTGATAGAGAGAATCTTACTTATACAATAGATGTAGATAGTTCTATTAATTCGATTAATATTAATGGAATAAAAGATAATGAAAGTGCTACTATTAAAGGAAATGGAACTTATGCATTAGTCACTGGTGAAAATATAATTAATCTAGTTGTAACTAGTGAATCAGGAAATGAAAGAGTTTATACTATTAAAGTTAATAAGAAACTTAATGGTGATACTTCTTTAGAATATGTTACTAATAATAGAGGTAGCGAAGTAATAAAACAAGAAGATACAACACTTGGTTATGATTATTTAATTAACGTACAATATGAAGTTAATACTATTGAAATAGTTGGAAAGCCTAATTCAAGAACTTCTGTAATAACTGGTAATGGTAATTATAATTTAAATCCTGGAGATAATAATATAACTCTTAGAGTAACTGCTGAAGATGGTAATTCAAAAGATTATATTGTTAAAGTAGTTCGTGATTTATCTAATAATGATGATTTATCTTTCTTATTTATCCAAGAAGGAGGGCTGTCACCAATTTTTTCTGAGACAACTATTTATTATGATGTGTTAGTACCTTTTAATACTAATACGCTTCATATTACTGCTATACCTGAAGATATAAATGCTTTTGTAGATGTATCTCTTAGTTCTAATGTAGATACTTTTAAGTATAATGTAGATATAAGTAGTTTAGTGGTTAATGAATCTAAGGATATTGATATAGTTGTAACTGCAGAGAATGGTGATATTAAAATTTATACTATTCATGTTACTAAACAAAGTGAAACAACTGAAGATTTAACATTGCTTTCTTTAGAGACTAATCGTGGTGAATTAATACCAGTTTTTAATCCAAATACTTTAAATTATACATTAGAAGTAGAAAATGATATTACAGATATTACAATTACAGCAGAAGCATTTAATCCTAATGTAAATATAGAAGGATTAGGTACTTATAATCTTAAAGTTGGAAAAAATTCTATTCCAATATTTGTAGTTGGAGAATCTGAGATTCAAAAAGATTATCAAATAGTGGTAACAAGAAAAAAATCTAATGATGCAAGCCTTTCTAATTTAGTAGTCAAAAGCCATGTTCTAAATCCTTATTTTAATAAAGATGTTTTAGAATATAATTTGATAACTAGTAATAATGCGTTAGAATTTACTATAATTAAACCTACTGAAAGTGAGGCAACTTATGAAGTTTTAGGTAATAATGATTTTAAAACTGGAGAAAATATTGTAACAATTAGAGTAACTGCTCCTGATGGAGTTACAACTAAAGATTATATTTTAAAAGTTGAAAAAACTGGTAGTAAAAATAATAATTTAGCTAATCTGGAAGTTGTTGATTATACTTTAACTCCTAAATTTCATAAAGGTGTAACTTTATATACTACAGAAGTTTCTAATGATGTTAATAGTATTGTAATAGAAGCTTTACCAGAGGATAAAAATGCTACTATAAATGGTACTGGTTTAAAAACTATTGTGACTGGAGAAAACTATTTTGAAGTTGTTGTTACTAGTGAAATGGGAGATAAAAAAGTATATACAATTCTTGTTGTTAAAGAAGCTAGTGATAATAATTATCTTAGTTCTTTAAAAGTTAGTGAAGGTGTTTTGAATCCTATATTTGATAAAGAGTTAAATGTTTATACTGTTAGTGTTCCTTATAATATTAGTAGTATAGAGATTAGTGGAAAATTAGAAGATAGTAATGCAACTGTATCTGGTTTTGGAACATTTAATTTAGTTATTGGAGATAATGATTTTTCAATAGCTGTTACTAGTGAATCAGGTCTAATTCGTACATATAATCTTAAAGTTATAAGAGAAGATATTGTTAGTGCTTATTTAACAGATTTAGATATTAAAGGATATCAACTTGATACAGAATTTAATAAGGAAATATTAGAATATTTTATAACTGTTCCTAGTGATGTAGATAATATAGAGTTAACTTTAGTTCCAGAAGATGCTAAAGCTGATATTGAAGTAATAGGAGATACTAATCTGGAAGTTGGTATGAATGAAGTTCACATTAAAGTAACTGCTAGTGATAAAATAACAACTTTGGAATATATAATTTATGTTAATAAAGAAATGTCTACTAATAATTATTTAAGTAGTTTAACTTCAAGTTTGGGAGATTTAATGCCAGACTTTGAACCTACAATTTTAGAATATACAATTGAAGTTCCAAGAGAAACAGAAACCATTATTATAAATGCTACTACTCAAGATAAGAGTGCTAATATTACTAGTGGTCTTGGAGAACATAGTCTAGTTTTAGGTAATAATATAGTATTTATTAAAGTTAAATCAGCGATAGGTATTACTAGAACTTATAAAGTTAATGTGATTAGAAAAGCTGATGATAATAATTATTTACAAAGTCTTAAAGTTATGTATTTAAATGAAGAAATATTAATAAATCCAGAATTTAATAAAGAGATTAATGAATATGATGTAACTGTTAATAGTGATTTTAATTTTGTTCAAATAAAAGCTGATGCCATAAATGAAAATGCAACTATTACAGGGACTGGTATTAAAGAATTAAAAACTGGTTTGAATAAATTTGAAATAGTAGTAACCGCAGAAAATGGTTCAATTAATACTTATATTCTAAATATTACAAAAGAAGTTTCTTCTAATAATTATCTTACAAATTTAATTCCTAGTAGTGGTTCTTTAAACCCTAAGTTTAATAAAGATATTTTGGAATATACTTTAGATTTAGGCTATGAAACTTCAGAATTAGAATTTAATGCTATTCTTGAAAGTAATTTAGCTCATGTAACTGGAATAGAATCTAAAGTGGTTTCAGAGGGTTTAAGTACTAGAGAAATTATTGTAACCGCAGAAGATGGAAGTGTTAGAACATATAAAGTTAATGTTAATAAAGAAACTGCTGCTGAAGCAAGACTTGAAAACTTAGAAATAGATGGTTATTCATTTGAATTTAATCCTGATACTTTTACTTATAATATTCAAGTATCTAAATCTAAAAAAGTATTATTGGAATCAGAGATAACAGCAATACCTAAAGATGAAAATGCAACAGTAAATATGATGGGTGATTTAAATTTAACAGATGGAATAGTAAATATTTATGTAATAGAAGTTATAGCAAAAGATGGATATACAACACAAACTTATACTTTAAATATAACAAGAGATAGCGCAGAATATACACTTCGAAGTAATAAATATGAAATAGTAAGGTTTGAAGAGAATACTGAAGAAGACTATGTAATAGGAATAAGCCCGAGTACAATAATAAGTGATTTTAAAAATAACTTTGAGAATAGTCCAGAAGACTTAAAAGTATACTTAGATACAAGTGAAGTAGGAGAAAGTGAACTTACTGCAACAGCATTAGTCTTGAAGTTAGAGAAGAATGGTCGAGTATATGATACATTACGAGTAATAGTAAGAGGAGACTTAACAAAAGATGGAAAAGTAAATATAACTGACCAAGTTAAAATGATAAATTATGTTGGAAGAACAACAACATTTGATAAATATCAAATGCTAGCAGGAGACCTTACATTTGATGGAAAGGTAAATATAACAGACCAAGTTAAGATCATAAATTATGTAGGAAGAACAATAAGTGATTTAAATAATAAACCTACAAACTAAGAGAGCAAGAAATTGCTCTTTTTTTGTCGAAAAAATAAAGAGATATATAGAATAGTTGTAGAGAGTGTGCTATAATTGTGATAATAGTGGAATAGTAGAATTTGGAAGTGGAAATAATGGGTAGATTAAAGTTATGTCTAATTGTTACAATATTTTTATTTATGAGTAGTATGTATAATGTTTATGCTGTAGAATATGAAGAGACATTTGATTATACTGGTGGCTATCAAGAATTTGTAGCACCTTATACTGGTGAATATCTGCTTGAAGTTTGGGGCGCTGGAGGCGGCGGCCAACATCAAACTGGAAGTGCTGGTGTTGGTGGATTAGGTGGCTATTCTAAAGGAATAGTAACTTTAAAAAAAGGAGATACTTTATATGTTTATGTAGGCGGTGAAGGAAAAACTTGTATAACAGCAGGATGTATAGCACCTGCTGGTTATAATGGCGGTGGAACTGGATATAAAAAGTATGGTGATGCTAAAGATCCTGTTGGCAGTGGTGGTGGTGCTACTGATATAAGGTTTGTTAGTGGAGAATGGAATAATTCAACTTCACTTTTATCACGTTTAATCGTCGCTGGAGGCGGCGGTGGCGGTGGCATGGAGACTAATGAACATGGTGGTGATGGCGGTGGGCTTAGTGCTACGAGATATAATTCTGGATATGGTGCACCAGGAACACAGACTACTGGTTGGGCTTTTGGTTATGGATATAGTTGTAGTCCATCTACAATTAATTATGTAAACACTACTTGGGGCGGCTCAGGTGGCGGAGGCGGCTGGTATGGCGGCTCTAACTCGTTAGGCTCTGGTTGGCATAGTGCAGGTGGAGGTTCAGGCTTTATTTGGAATGAAAGCAGTAAGAACAATGTACCTAAAAATTATTCTGTAGAGTCAAGATACTATATTAAGGATAGTGTTACTCTAGCAGGTAATCAAGTAGTGCCAAAACATGATGGTACGGGAACAATGACTGGAACAAGAGGTAATGGATTCGCTAAAATAACGCTTAGTAAACTTTCTTCTCCTTTAGATGTAACTTTTCCAATAACTTCTAATAACTTAGATTTTGCGCCTTTCTTTAAAGAAGGAAAAGTAGATATTGAAGTTGAAATACCAAATACTCCTTTTGAAACAATTATTAATTATGATACTGATATTTATATTTGGGGAAATAATGTTGGTAATGTAACACTGGAAGACGGTAAAACTATCGAAGTAGTTTTAATGAATAGAGATGGCGAAATTAGTATTTATAATATTACTTCAACACTTGGTACTGCTAAACTAAATAATGTTATTTTTGATAAAGGAACTTATGAGTTTGAAAGAGATGTTTATGAATATAAATTTGCCGTTGATTATGATGTTAAAGAGTTTAATCCAGTTATAGAAGTTCCTAATGGAGTTAGTTATACTCAAAGTAAAACTAGTCTATTTGTTGGAGAAAATATTATAACTATTGATGTAACTGGAAATAATTTAAAGCCTAGTACTTATAAGTTTGTTATAACAAGAAATAGTAAAGAAAATATTAGTCCAATTGTAAATAATTATACTTTTAATACTTCTACTAATAATGGATATTATGAATTTGTTGTTCCTTATACAACTGATTATATTTTAGAAGTATGGGGAGCTAGTGGAAATGGTAATCATATTTATTCAGATAGTGGAAATGTAGGAGCTGCTGGTAGAGGCGGATATTCAAAAGGTATTGTAAGATTAACGGCAGGAGAAACTATCTATATTTATGTAGGTAGTAGTGGGGGTTATCGCTCTAGTGCTGGCACTGTTGCTGGTGGTTATAATGGTGGTGGTGCTGCTTGGAAAACAACAAATGATCATTGGACAGTATTTAGTGGCGGTGGTGCTACTGATATAAGACTTGTCGGTGGTGCTTGGAATAATTCAGCTTCACTTTTATCACGTATTATAGTTGCTGGTGGAGGCGGTGGTGCTAGTATGTCTGCAGGCGCAGGCGGATATGGTGGTGGAACCACTGGTGGTGCTGGCGCTTATGGCGGAGGCGGCTCAGGGAGAAACGGTGTAGGTGGAACTCAAACTTCAGCTAGTACTGGTGCTTCTTTTGGTGTTGGAGCTTCTTCAACTAGTGCTAATGGAGCAGATCCTAATTGGGGTAGTTCTGGCGGCGGAGGCGGCTGGTATGGCGGCGGCGTCGGCGGCTGGGGTTCTGGTGCAGGTGGCTCAGGATTCGTATGGACTGATGCTACGAAAGGAAGTGTGCCATCTGGTTATTTGCCAACAAGTAAATATTATTTAAGAGATGCTACAATTATAGCAGGTAATGCTACAATGCCAAATTATGCAAACACAAGCAATATGACTGGTAACTTGGGAAATGGTTATGCACGTATTACTTATTATAATCCTGAAGAGTTAGATGAAGTTTCTTCTATAACTGTTGATAAAGGTGAAATGACTCCTGAATTTGATAAAGATGTTTATGAGTATGATTTAATTCTTAATAAAGAAGATGTGGAAATTACAATAGATGCTGAAACTTTAAAAGGTGAAGGCTTAATTATTGGTACTGGTAAGTTTAATGTACCTGCAGGAGAAAATAAATTTTTAGTAACATTTACTAATACTAATGGAGTAATAACTAATTATAATATTAATGTTTCTAGACCAGCAGTAGAAGATGCAACAATTAAAGGTTTTAGAGTTAATGGTATTTTATATGAAGTAACTGATCCAGAAAAACTTTCTTATGAAATAGAATTACCAACAGAGATTGAAAAGATAAATTTAGAAATAATTAAAAAATATCCAGATCAAATTGTAACTGGAGATACAATTTTTGATTTTACAGAAACTGAAGTATCTAAAACAATTGTGGTAGAAAGTGAGAAAAGTTTAAGTAATAAAATTTATACTTTCAAATTTGTTAGAAAGAAAAGTAGTGAACTTAAAAGATTAAATTTAAGTACAGGTAAATTAAATAAAGTATTTAGTCCTAAAATAACAGAATATGATTTGGAAATATTTGACTTTGTAAGAGAAGTTCCTATAGAAGCAATTCCTTATTTTGAGGATGCTAAAGTTTCAATCGTAGAAAATAGATATGTAGGAGTAAATGATAAACAAATTATTATAACTGTTGATTTAGAAGGTGTTCCTTCAACTACTTATACTTTAAATATTGTAAGAGTAGAACCGATATTAGAACCTATTGATGAAGGTTATAATTATACAGGAGATTATCAAGAATTTATTGCTCCAGCCTCTTCTTATTACACTTTAGAAGTATGGGGAGCTAGTGGTGGCGGTAATTATCAATATTCCGATAGCAGTAATGCTGGTGCTGCTGGGGCTGGTGGTTACTCAAAAGGTACAGTTTATTTAAGTGCTGGTGAAAAACTTTATATTTATGTAGGAGGTAAAGGAACTTATAAAACTAGTACTACTGGAACTATTCTAGGTGGATATAATGGTGGTGGTAGTGCTTGGAAAAATACTAATGACCACTGGACAGTATATTCTGGTGGTGGTGCTACTGATATTAGATTTATATCAGGTTTATGGAATGATAATGCTTCTCTTTTATCACGTTTAATCGTTGCTGGAGGCGGCGGTGGCGCTAGTATGTCTGCTGGATATGGTGGAGCTGGAGGCGGCACTACGGGAGGTGTTTCTAATCAATTTTCAGCTGTAGCTGGTACTCAAACTAGTGCTGCTAAAGGTGGAACTTTTGGTAAAGGTGCTGATTCTAATGGAACTAATGGAGCTGATACATATTGGGGTAGTTCTGGAGCTGGAGGCGGCTGGTATGGTGGCGGCGTTTCTAGTTGGGGAGCTGGAGCAGGTGGTTCAGGCTTTATTTGGACTAAAGAGTCTGCAAAAAATGTGCCAACTGGTTATAGTGTAAGTGCAGATTATTATTTAAAAGATGCAGAGACTATTTCTGGTAATACAAAAATACCTAATCATACTGGAACTAATTTAATGAATGGTAATATTGGAGATGGTTATGCTAGAATAACTGCTAATCCAGGCATTGTAGGAGATACTTTCTTAGATAGTATTTTAGTTGATAATAATCCAAGTTTAGTAGAATTTTATCCTTGGGAACTTACTTATGAAATTAATTTATCAAAAGAATATGGTGAAGTTTTAGTAGAAGCTACTCCTAAAGATAGTAATGCTAAAGTATTTGGTACTGGTAATATTAAATTAAAGCCAGGACTTAATGAACATAAAATAACTGTAACTACTGATGATGGCGCTAGTAAAACTTATACCTTAAAAATAAATCGTGAAGCTTCTGATGATAGTACACCAACAAATATTTTATTAAAAAACCCACAAGTTTATTTATGTGGAATAAATGAAAATTATTGTAAATATACATTTATCGCTGAAACTGATACTTATGATATTTTACTTCCATTTGAAACAGAACAAATAACTTTAGAAGCTATACTAAGAAGTGAATATCAATCTGTTAAATATTATACTAATGATGAGGATGATAGTGGGGTACAAAATAGAGTAGAAGTAACAGATGGAATTTATAATTTACATACTGGTCTTAATATAATTGAAGTTGATATAATAAGTGAAGATGGAAATCATACTTCTACTTATGTTTATAGAATAATGAAAGATGATGCTGGTAATAATAATTTATTAAAATTAAATGTTATTGACCCTTTAATAGATATTAATTTTAATCCTTATGTATATGAATATTATTTTAATATTGATGCATCATATGATGAAATAGAGCTTGAAGTGGAAACACAAAATCCACATGCTACTAAAACAATTATTGGTAATGAAAATCTAAAATCAGGTATGAATGATATAAGAATTGTAGTAAAGGCTCCTAATGATAATGAAAAAACTTATCTTTTACACGTATTTAAAGAAAAGAGTACAAATACTTTCTTAAGTAGCTTAAATATAGTTGATAATGAAAATAATAATGTAGAGTTTACTCCTGTTTTCCAAAAAGTTTTAACAGAATATACAGCAGCAGTAGATGAGGATACTAAAAGTATAACGATTAATGCTATAGCAGAAGATGGAGTTGTTACAGGTGATGGAGTTAAAACTTTAGTTAGTGGAAAAAATGTATTTCCGATAACTGTTACTAGTGAATCAGGAGATACAACTATTTATAATGTTATTATTATGAAAGCTAAAAATAGTAATAGTAATCTTTTAAATATTGAAGTAGAAGGATATACTCTTACGCCAACATTTAGTAATGATACTAAGAGTTATTCTCTTACAATACCAAAAAGTGTTACTAGTCTAAATGTAATTGTTACTCCAGAAGAAGAAACTACTACTTATACTATTAAAGGAAATAATAATTTAAATAATATGTCTAATACTATTGTTATTACAAGTGTTGCAGAAGATAAAAGCTATCAAACTTATGAAATAAAAGTTTCAAAAGAAGAAGATACTAATAATTATTTAAGTAGTATTAATTTAAATACTGGTAGTTTAAATGAAATATTTAATAAAGAAAATCTTAATTATACAATGAATGTTAGTGGAGATGTTACTAGTTTAACTATTAATGGTGTTCCTGAGGTATCAACTTCTACTGTAAATGGTAATGGTACATATGCTTTAGTAGGAGGAGCTAATACAATAACTTTAACTGTTACTAGTGAAGATAGAAAAGAAAGAGTTTATACTATTGTTGTTAATAGAGAGTTAGATAATGATGTAACTCTAAAAGAAGTTACTAATTCTTTAGATAGTGTAGTAGTTAAAAATACTGATACTTCAAAACCTTATGATTATCTTATAAATGTTCAATATGAGGTAAGTAAAATAAATATCAATGGTATAGCTAATTCTAAAACTAGTGTAGTTAGTGGTGGAGGTAATATTAATTTAATACCTGGAGATAATTCTATTACTTTAAGAGTTACAGCAGAAGATAATAGTTATAAAGATTATATTGTGATGATAGTTCGTGATAAATCAAATAATGATGATTTAGATTTCCTTTTTGTAAAGGAAGGTGGGGTAGATCCACATTTTAATGAAACGATTATTTTCTATGATGTAAAAGTTCCTAATGATACTAATTTACTTCATATAGAAGCGATACCTGAAGATAAAAATGCAACTTTTGAAGTTGTAGGCGGAATAAAAGTTGATTCTAATAATTATACTTTTGATATTAGTGCTTTTGAAGTTGATGTGCCACAATTTATTGAAGTTGTTGTAACAGCGGAGAATGGTACTAGTAAAAAAACATATACTCTTGGTGTTACTAAGCAACAAGAAAAAACAGAAAACGAAAATATATCTTTATCAGATTTAACAACAAACAGAGGAGATTTAACACCAACATTTAATCCAGATGTTTTATATTATGAACTGACAGTAGAAAATGATGTAACTGATATAGATATTAGTGCAGTAGCATTTGATAATACAGTAAGAGTAGTTGGAACTGGTACTTATAATTTAAATGTTGGAAAAAATGGTATTGCTGTATTTGTAATTGGAGAATCAGGGGTGCAAAAAGATTATCAAATAGTTGTAACTAGAAAAACTTCTAATGATGCACGTTTATCTAGTTTAGTAGTTAAAGGACATACACTTAGTCCATCATTTAATAAAGATACTTATAACTATACTTTGTCTACTAGTTTAAGTACTTTAGAATTTACAACTATTAAGCCATTAGAAGATGATGCTACTTATGAAATAATTGGTAATGAAAATTTAGTAAGTGGAACAAATACTATAACAATAAGAGTTACAGCACCTGATGGAGAAACAACAAAAGACTATGTTTTAACTGTTGATAAAGCTAGAAGTAAGAATAATAATTTAGCTAGTCTTTTAGTAGATGGATTTAATCTTTCTCCAGCATTTCATAAAGGAGTTACTTTCTATACAATAGAAGTCCCTAAAGATCTAAATAGTGTTATAATTAATGCTACTCCTGAAGATCCAATTAGTACTGTTAGTGGTACAGGTTTAAAAACATTAGACTCAAGAGAAAATTATTTTAATATTGAAGTTACAGCAGAAAATGGAATTACAAAAGTTTATACTATTTTGATTACTAAAGAAGCTAGTGATAATAATTATTTGGCAAGTCTTAATGTAAGTGAAGGTCATCTTGATCCCGTATTTAATAAAGAAACATTAAATTATGAAGTAATTGTACCTTATACAGTTAGTTCAATTAATATTAATGGTACACTAGAAGATGCTAAAGCTTCAGTAGTTGGCTTTGATAATTATAATTTAGTAACTGGTGATAATATAGTTGATATAGTAGTTACTAGTGAATCTGGTTCTATTAAAACTTATACAATTAAAGTTATTAAAGAAGCTATTGTTAGTTCTTATTTAAGTGATTTAAGTATTCCGAATATGGAACTTGATGCTACATTTAATAAAGAATTATTAGAATATTTTATTACTGTTGATTATGAAGTTAATGATATTAATCTTAACTATTTAACTGAAGATCCTAATGCAACAGTTGCAGTTACAGGAGACAAAAATTTAAGTGTAGGAATGAATGAAATTCATGTAACAGTAACAGCAAGTGATAATTCTTCAACTACTGATTATATAATTTATGTTAACAGACAAATGTCGACAAATAATTATTTAAAAGTTTTATCAGTTGATAATTATACTATTAATCCTGTTTTTGATCCAGAAGGCTTAATATATAACCTTATTGTTCCAAGAGATGTAGATAGTATTAATATTACGGCTATAACTGAAGATGCTAGTGCTACTATAACTAGTGGAATAGGAACTCATAATCTAGAACTTGGATTAAATACTATTCTTGTAAAAGTTAAATCAATGATTGGAATTACAAGAACTTATAAAATTAATATTACGAGACAACAATCAGATAATAATTATTTACAAAGTTTAGTTATTAGTAATATGAATAATAATCTAACATTAAATCCAACTTTTGATAAAGATACTAATACTTATAGTGTTAGTGCTAGTAGCGATATGAATTTTGTTTCAATCAAAGCTAGTGCTATGGATGAAAATGCTACTATTAGTGGTACAGGAACAAAGGAATTAGTTTCTGGTATAAATCATTTTGAAATAGTAGTTACCGCAGAAGATGGAAGTATTAATACATATAATATTGATATAACAAAAGATGTATCTTCTAATAATTATCTTGCAAATTTAGTTCCTTCTCAAGGTAGTTTGACTCCAATTTTTGATAAGGATGTTTTGGAATATACACTTGAATTATCTTACGAAGTAGATATGTTGTCTTTTACAGCAACTCCTGAGAGTAATCTTAGTAAAATAAATGGAATTGAAGCTAGTATAGTTCCAGAGGGTAAAAGTACAAGACTTATTATTGTTACAGCAGAAGATGGAAGTGTTAAAACTTATAAAGTAAATGTTATGAGAGAAACTGCTAGTGAAACTAGACTAAATAGTTTAGAAATTGCAGGTTATCTATTTGAGTTTGATTCAGATACATTCACTTATAATATCCAAGTTTCTAATTCTAAAAAAGTATTATTAGAATCAGAGATAACAGCGATTCCTAAAGATGAAAATGCAACAGTAAATATGATGGGTGATTTAAATCTAGTGGATGGAATAATAAATATTTATGTAATAGAAGTAATTGCTAAAGATGGATATACAACACAAACTTATACTTTAAATATAACACGAGACAGCGCGGAATATACACTTAGAAGTAATAAGTATGAGATAGTAAGATTTGAAGATAATACAAATGAAGACTATGTAATAGGAATACAGCCTAGTACAATAATAAGTGATTTCAAAAATAACTTTGAGAATAATCCAGAAGATTTAAAAGTATACTTAGAGACTTCAGAAGTAGATGAAAGTGAGTTGACTGCGACAGCATTAGTCTTGAGGTTAGAGAAGAATGGTCGAGTATATGATACATTACGAGTAATAGTAAGAGGAGACTTAACAAAAGATGGAAAAGTAAATATAACTGACCAAGTAAAGATGATAAATTATGTAGGAAGAACAACAACATTTGATAAATATCAAATGCTAGCAGGAGACTTAACATTTGATGGAAAGGTAAATATAACTGACCAGGTAAAAATCATAAATTATGTAGGAAGAACAATAAGTGATTTAAATAACAAACCAACAAGTTAGGAAGCAAGAAATTGCTTCTTTTTTTTGTCAAGAAATGTAGAATAAAAAGAAATAGTGTGCTATAATTGAAATAATAGTGGAATAGTAGGAAGTGATATTTATGAATAAATTTTTAAGGTTATTGTCAGTTTTTGTTATTTCATTTTTCTTTACATCTTTAGTTAGTTATGCTGAAGAAGTTTATTCTTTTGATTATGTTGGTGATTATCAAAAATGGGTAGTTCCTGCAACAGGTGTTTATCGTGTTGAACTTTGGGGAGCTCAAGGTGGTTCTGTTGGAGGTAATGGTGGTTATACAGCTGGTTCTGTTTATTTAGAACAAGGTTTAGAATTATATGTATATGTAGGTCAAAGTAGAAGTAATTCGTCAGGTGGAGTATCTTTTAATGGTAGTTTTTCTAGTGCTGGAGGACTACCTGGTGGTGGTGCAACTGATATTAGACTTGCAGGTGGGGAATGGAATGATTTTGAGAGTTTAAAGACACGTATTATGGTAGCTGGTTCAGGTGGATCTGGAAACGGAAAAGCTGGAGCTGGTGGTGGATTAATAGGTAAAGCTGGTGGAACAAATAATCCTGGGACTCAAACTAAAGGCGGAGAATCTTATAATAATATGTATGTTCATGGTGGCTTTGGTTATGGCGGCGGAGGTTGCTCTGGTGGTTCAGGATATTATGGAGCAGGTGGAGCGGCTTGTTCTAGCGGAGCAGCAGGAGGTTCTTCTTATATTTCAGGACATGCAGGATGTAATGCTATTAAAGCTAGTTCAACTAAAACCAATATAGTTCATACGGGAAATAGTGTTCATTTTAGTGGTTATAGTTTTTTTGATACAGTAATGATTGATGGTGATGGTCATAATTGGACTACTTCAATGGATAAAGAAAGCACTGGAATGCCAACTCATGATGGAGCTGGAACAATGGTGGGAAATACAGGAAATGGTTATGCTAAAATATCTTTATTAAACACAAAAATTATAGAAAGTATTACTATTGATGATGCTGAGGTTTCAGATGGTGTTGATGGTGTTAATGAACATTATTATAATGTATACATTAATGATAAAGAAGTAAATACAACAATTAAAATTGATTTTTTAAAAGAGTTTGATTATGTAATGGGAATTGGGAATGTTACTTTAAAAGCTAATACTGAGCATTATATAACAGCTTTAGATAGTAATGGTAATTTAGATATAATTATTTTAAATATTTATGAAAAAATTGTACCAGTTACGATTGGCTTTAAAGAAGTTGAAATTGATTTTGATTATAAAGTATTTAATTATGAATTTGAAGTTGGTTATGGTGAGAGAGCATTAACTCCAGAAATAATTACACCAAGTGGAGTGGATTATGAAATAATAAATGCTGATAGTTTGAGAGTTGGTAAAAATAAAGTTCTTGTTAAAATAAAACAAGGAACTAAAGAAAATGTTTATACATTTAATGTTTATAGAAACCAATTAGAAAAAAAAGCACAAGAATTTTCTTATACAGGTGATGTTCAAACTTATGAAGTCACTTCTAATGGTTATTATGAAATAGAATTATGGGGTGCAGTAGGTACAGGTGCAGCTTATGGTGGATATACTAAAGGTGTCGTTTATTTAAAAAAGGGTACTATATTGTATTTTTATGTAGGTCAAAAATCTAGTAAAGTTGGTAATACATCTGGATTTAATGCTGGCACTGGAACTTCGGCTGGTTATCCTGGTGGAGGTGCTACTGATGTAAGACTTGTAGGTGGTGCTTGGAATGATTTTGATAGTTTGAAATCACGTATTATGGTAGCTGGAGGCGGAGGAACTGCAAATGGTGGAGTTCCTGGAGCTGCAGGTGGTTTAAACGGATACAATAATGGAAGTAATACTACTAAAGGTGGAACACAAACTTCAGGTGGTGCTGGTAGTTCTGCTGATAGAAATGGTAGATTTGGTTATGCTTATGGTGGAACAGGTGGCGGTAATGGTTATTATGCTGGAGGCGGCTCTGGTTTTACAACGGGTGCTGGTGGTGGTTCATCATTTATTTCAGGGCACGATGGGTGCGATGCGATTAGTGAGACTTCAACCGAGACTAATATAGTTCATACAGGAGATAGCGTTCATTATAGTGGTTTAAAATTTGTAGATACGATAATGGTAGATGGAAAAGGTTATGAATGGACTAATAAAATAGGAGCAAAAACTAATATGCCAACTTTTGATGGTACAAAAACAATGGTCGGTAATAATGATAATGGTTATGCTAAAATATCGGCTTTAGGAGATTTAAATGGTAATAATAATTTACAATCAATTAATTTAACTGATGATAATAATGAACCTTTAAAAGATATTGATGGTAGTGATGTTGTTATCGAATTTTCGCCTACACAACTTAATTATAATTTTACTTTACAAGAAGATGAAACTAATATAATTATTGATGCTTTGCAAGAAGATATTGATGCTTCAATATTAGGAGTAGGTGACTTTAGGGTTCCAGTTGGAGAAACTGATTATGAAATAGTAGTTACTGCTTCAAATGGTGAAACTAAAATATATACTATTTCTTTAACAAGAGCAGCTAGTTCTAATCCTTTCTTAAAAGGAATTAAGATGAATGGAGTTATGCTTGAAGATTTTGATGAAAATACTTTTCAATATAGTATGACACTTCCTTATTATGCTGGAGCTGTTTATGTTGAAGCCGTAAAATATAATGAAAATCAAACAGTTACTGGTGATGGAGTTCAAATATTAGTTAGTAGTGAAACAGCAGTGGAGATTTTAGTAGTATCTGAAGATGGACAAAATAATAAGCTTTATAGAATTAATCTTAATAAAGAAAAAACTACTTTATTAAAAGAAGTATCTTTTCAAAATCTAGGTAATACTATTCGTTTTGAACCAGATAAATTTGTTTATGATTTAGAAATAAGTGCTTTAGTTCATAATGCTGATTTAAATGTTATTCCATATTATGATGGAGTAAATATAGAGATTACTGGTGATAAATATATTGGGGAACATAGTAAAGTTATTACGATTACTTCTAGTTTAGAAGGTTTCCCAGATAGTGTTTATACAATTAATTTAAAAATATTAAAACAAGCTGTAATTGAAAAGTTTGATTATCCTTATAGTGGCAAAGAAGAAACTTTTATTGCACCAATAACTGCTTATTATAACGTAGAATTATGGGGTGCAATGGGAACAGGGGCTGCTTATGGTGGTTATACTAAAGGAATGCTTTATTTAGAAAAAGGAACTGAACTTTATGTTTATGTTGGGCAAAAAACTGTTAAATCTGGTAATGCCACTGGATTTAATGCTGGAACTGGTAATTCAGCAGGATATTCTGGAGGTGGTGCCACAGATATTCGTTTAGTAGGTGGCGCTTGGAAAGATTTTGAATCTTTAAAATCACGTATTATGGTCGCTGGTGGCGGAGGCTCTGCTACAACAGGTATTCCTGGTGCAGGTGGCGGTCTTGTTGGCTATAATGGTGGTAGTGGTGTAAAAGGCGGTACGCAAACTGCTGGTGGTAATGGTGATAGTTCAGGGCGAAAAGGTCAATTTGGTTATGCTTTTGGTGGCACAGGCGCTGGTAATGGTTATTATGCTGGTGGTGGAGCAGGCTTTGTTACTGGTGCAGGTGGTGGTTCATCATTCATTTCTGGACATGATGGATGTGATGCAATCGATGAGCTTTCATCAAAAGATAGAATTATTCATACTGGTAATAGTAATCATTATAGTGGATATTTATTTAGTAAGACTTTAATGATTGATGGTAAAGGTTATGAATGGACTACTGATAAAGGTGCTCAAACACTTATGCCTAAACCAAGTGGAGGATATTTTCCTAATGGAACTGGTAATAATACCGATGGATATGCTCGTATTACGACTGCGGATATAATTCCTAATGATAATTATTTAGATTCTTTAGTTATTAAAGTTGGAAATGATACTATTAATTTAAATCCATATTTTGAGACTTGGGTTCAAGAATATAATATAGAACTTACTAAAGAACAATCTAAAATAAATATTGAAGCTGTTCCTAAAGATTTATTAGCATCTATAATAGGTACAGGAGAAATAGAAGTAATGCCTGGTGATAGTACTATCGATATAGTAGTTACAGCTCAAGATGGAAGTACAAGAACTTATGTAATTAATGTATATAGGGAGGCTGATAATGACCCTTATCCTCTTGATATAAATGTAAAGCGTATGCCTAATTATTTGTGTAATATGAATGTAGGTTATTGTCAATATGATTTTGATAAAACAACTACAAATTATAATATAGAGTTACCTTATGCGGTTAAGGAAATAGAAATAGTTCCAGTTTTAAAAAGTAAATGGCAAACTTTAAATTATTATACAGAATATGATTTTACAGATAGTTCTAATAATACACCAATTCTATCAGATGGAATATTTAAGCTAGATAATGAAAATACTACTATATATGTTGAAGTTATAAGTGAAGACGGAAGTGCTAATATAGTTTATACTTATAATTTTAAAAGAGATGTTACTGGGAATAATAATTTAGAGAATATAATTATTACTAACCCTGATATTACAATAGATGATTTTGAGCCATTTAAATATGAATATTATTTGACTTTACCAACGGGATTCTCATTTGATATTGAAGTGGTTCCAGAACGAAAAGAGAATACAAAAGTAGAAATTAAAAATATTGTTTTAACTAATGAACCTTATAAAACAAGTGTTAATGATATTAAACAAGGAATGAATAATATTATTATCACAGTTACAGCAGAAAATGGTGATACTAAAACTTATATTTTACATGTATATAAAGGACATGAAAAAGACGTATTATTAAATACTTTAAATGTAACTAGTGGTTCAGAAAAGCTCGATTTAACACCAGTATTTGATAACCGTATTAATGATTATAGTATTAGTGTAGGTAGTGATATAACAAGTGTTAATATAAATGCAGTTGCTAGAGATGTAGCAGGTACTACTGTAAGTGGAACAGGAATTAAAACTTTAAAATCAGGAGTTAATAATTTCCAAATAGAAGTAAAATCTAAGACTTTAAATAGTGAGGGAGAATATGATGTAAATATTTATAATCTTACTATTTATAAAGGTATGAGTAGTAATGCTAATATTTCAAATATTACAATTGATGGTTATACTTTAGACCCTATATATAATAAAGATACTCATGAATATTATATAAATTTAAATGATGGTGAAGATAGTGTAAATGTTAATGTTGTAATGGAAGACGCTAAAGCTACTTATACAGTAAGAGGAAGTAATAATTTAAATAAAGCGGTAAATGAAGTTGTTGTTACAGGTATAGCAGAAGATAAATCAACTGTGGTTTATAAAATATATGTTTATAAGAGTATATCGAATAATAATAATTTAGCTAGTTTAAATTATAAAATTGATGATGAGTTTTTATTAATACCTGATTTTGCTAAAGATAAATTATCTTATACCCTAAATGTAGCAGGTAATATTAGAAAAATAGAATTTAATGCTATAAGTGAAGATAAAATGGCAATAGTAGCAGGTAATGGAGTTTATTATTTAAAAACTGGTGATAATGAAATTAACATTACTGTTACTAGTGAATCTGGAGATGTTAAAACTTATACAATAAATGTTATAAAAGCTATGGATAATGATACAACTCTTTTAGAAGTTTTAAATAATCGTGGTAGTGAAGTTATTAAAAATGATGATGTAACTAAAAATTATGATTATTTAATAAATGTTCAATATGCTGTAAATAATATTGAAATAAAAGGTATTCCAAACTCTAAGTCTTCAGTAGTAAGGGGAAATGGTACTTATAATTTGAATTTTGGTATTAATGATATAACTCTTAGAGTTACAGCAGAAGATAATACTTATAAAGATTATGTAGTTAGAGTAGTAAGAGATAAATCTGATAATATTGATTTAAGTTTCTTATATATTAAAGAGGGAGGATTAATTCCTAACTTTAATGCAACTACTATTTATTATGAAGTTAAAGTTCCTAATGAAATTGATAATTTAAATAAACTTCATATAGAAGCTATTCCTAAAGATAAAGATGCACAAGTTGTTATCAATGGAAATGATGGAGCTTTAGAAGTTGGAGTATCTAGAGAGTTTACAGTTGTCGTTACAGCACCAAATAATAAAGATAGAAAAATGTATACTATTAATGTTACAAGACAAGATGTTTCAACTGAAAACTTGAGTTTAGAAAATTTAACTACTAATAGAGGAGATTTAACACCAACTTTTAATCCAGATATTTTAAGTTATGAGATAGAAGTTCCTTATGATGCAACTGATATTGAAATTATAGGAAATGCTTTTAGTGATACTGTAAGAATTGAAGGCTTAGGTACTAAGAATTTAAATGTTGGTAAGAACTTAATTAGTGTATTTGTAATTGGTGAATCAGGAATTCAAAAAGATTATCAAATAGTTGTAACAAGAAAAAAATCTAATGATGCATCACTAGCAAATTTAGTTGTAAAAAATCATATCTTAAATCCTAGTTTTAATAAAGATGTAACTACTTATTCATTAAATACTAGTAAAGAATATTTAGAATTTACAAATATTAAACTAGTTGAAGATGAAGCAACTTATGAAATAATTGGAAATGAGAATTTTACAACTGGTATGAATGAAGTTAAAATAATTGTAACTGCACCAGATGGTGAGACAACTAAAGAATATATTTTAAATGTTCAAAAAGCTGCTAGTAATAATAATAACTTGGAAAGTTTGGAAGTAGAAGGGTATGTTTTAATTCCAGTATTTCATAAAGGAGTTACTTTCTACGTAGTAGATGTTCCTAATAATGTTAATAGTGTTATGATAAAAGCTAAAGCTGAAGATATAAATGCAACTATTAACGGAGTGGGTCTACATACTATTTCAACTGGAGAGAATTATTTTGATGTAGAAGTAACTAGTGAGGTAGGAACTACAAAAACATATACAATTTTAGTTACGAGAGATGCTAGTGATAATAATTATTTAGCAAGCTTAAATGTTAGTGAAGGGGCTTTAGATAAAACATTTGATAAATTAATTAATGATTATCAAGTAGTAGTGCCAAATGAAATTGAAGAAATAGAAGTTTTTGGTACTAAAGAAGATGCTGGAGCAGTTGTTACTGGTTTTGGTACTTATAAATTAAGGGTTGGAGATAATAATTTAGAAATTATTGTAACAAGTGAATCGGGTAAAACTAATATTTATTATGTAAATGTAATTAGAGAACCTATTAAAAGTGCATTTTTAGAAAGTTTAGCTGT
Source organism: uncultured Bacilli bacterium (assembly GCA_948999435.1). Lineage (GTDB taxonomy): Bacteria > Bacillota_I > Bacilli_A > RF39 > UBA660 > Caccenecus. The sequence goes on along the minus strand of CARJCM010000006.1, from coordinate 11,860 downwards.
TAAAGATTTTATGCTAGAACCAGAATTTTATAAAGCTATATTAGAATATTATGTAACTGTTCCTAATGAAGTAACTTCTTTAAATTTAGATTATGTAACAGAAGATAATCAAGCAGTTGTAACAATTTTAGGAAATGAAAACTTTAATATAGGAATGAATGAAGTTCATGTTAATGTTACTAGAATCGTAAATGATAATGAAACATTAGAGCAGGATTATGTTATTTATGTTAATAGACAGATGAGTACAAATAATTATTTAGCTACTTTATTCTTAAGTAGTGGTGTTTTAAATCCATTATTTAATAAAGAGGTTAATAACTATTCTGTTGTTGTTCCAAGTGATGTAGCAGAAATTGAAGTTTTTGCGACCACTGAGGATAATACTTCTAAAATAATTAGTGGTGTAGGTAAACATTCTCTTAATCCTGGATTAAATACAATTCAAGTTAAAGTTAGATCTAGTGTTGGAGTTACAAGAATATATACAATTAATGTTACACGCGAAGAATCTAAAAATAATAAACTTAAAAACTTAATTGTTAAAGATACTTTAAATGAAGAGTTAACTCCAGATGTAGCTTTTGATCCTAATATTAATACTTATAATTATAATTTAACTTCAGCACTTGAGTATGTAATTATTAGTGTCATTAAAGATGATGAGAATCAAGTTGTTGTTGGAGATGGAGTTAAAAACTTATCTAAAGGTTTGAATACTTTTGATGTTATAGTTACAGCACAAAATGGTGATGTTAATACTTATACTTTAAATATTGATAATCCATTGTCTTCTAATAATTATTTAAAATCTTTAGAACCTAGTAGTGGAGCACTTTTACCAGACTTTGATAAAAATGTTATGAATTATACTTTGGAAGTTGAAGATATTTCAAGTCTATCTTTTGAGGCTATTCCAGAAATAAAATCTTCACAAGTTCAAGGACATGAAATTAAACCCGTTCCAGAAGGTACAAGTGTAAGAATTATTACTGTAACTGCCGAAGATGGTTCAACTAGAGACTATACCATAAATATTACTAAACCTTCTTTATCAGAAGCAAGATTGGAAAAACTAGAAATAAAAGATTATCCGTTTGAATTTGATTCAAATACGTTTACTTATAATATTCAAGTATCAAGTACTAAGAAAGCATTATTAGAATCTGAAATAACAGCGATTCCAAAAGATGAAAATTCAACAGTAAATATGATGGGTGATTTAAAACTTGCGGATGGAATAGTAAATATCTATGTAATAGAAGTTATAGCAAAAGATGGATATACAACACAAACTTATACTTTAAATATAACAAGAGATAGCGCAGAATATACACTTCGAAGTAATAAATATGAAATAGTAAGGTTTGAAGAGAATACTGAAGAAGACTATGTAATAGGAATAAGCCCGAGTACAATAATAAGTGATTTTAAAAATAACTTTGAGAATAGTCCAGAAGACTTAAAAGTATACTTAGATACAAGTGAAGTAGGAGAAAGTGAACTTACTGCAACAGCATTAGTCTTGAAGTTAGAGAAGAATGGTCGAGTATATGATACATTACGAGTAATAGTAAGAGGAGACTTAACAAAAGATGGAAAAGTAAATATAACTGACCAAGTAAAGATGATAAATTATGTAGGAAGAACAACAACATTTGATAAATATCAAATGCTAGCAGGAGACTTAACATTTGATGGAAAGGTAAATATAACCGATCAAGTAAAAATCATAAATTATGTAGGAAGAACAATAAGTGACTTAAATAACAAACCAACAAGTTAGGAAGCAAGAAATTGCTTCCTTTTTTAAAATTTAAATTTTACAGATTTTGTTATTTTTGCTAGACAGATTTTTAATGTTTGGCTTAGCAGATTTGGTGTGTTTAGCTAGACAGATTTTAAGTAATCTGTTTTTGACAACTTATCTTTTATATGATATCTTGCGTTTGTGAAAGGAATATTTTATATGAAAGAAGAAAATTATTATAATGAAATAGAATCTTTTATAAAAAAGAATGAGATAAATAAAAAAAGAAGAATATTAGAAGAAAATTATGATATTTTAAATAATTATTGGAATATTGGTAGATTGTTAGTCGAAGTACAGGGCGGTTCTTTACATGCTAGAAGAGGAGATAAATTAATTGAAAAATGGAGTATAGAATTTACTAAGGATTATGGAAAAGGGTATGATGCTACAAATTTGCGCAAGTTCAGACAATTTTATAACGCATTTCCAAAATGCGCCCCAGTGGGGCGCGTTATAACTTGGAGTCACATTAGAGAAGTATTGCCAATTAAGGATGAGAATAAAAGAAATTATTACATTAATTTATGTATTGAAAGAAATCTTTCTAAAAGGGAACTAATTGAAGAAATAAAATCAAATTCATATGAAAGATTAATTAATAAACCTAAAAATGTAGAGTTAATTGTGCCTAAAAAAGAATATACAATTTTGGAAGATATGAAAAATCCTATAATTATAAAGGTAGATAAAAATAAAACAATAGGAATAATTATTTCTAAAGAACAAGAAGATTATGTAGTTAATTTTGTTAGAAGTAATGATTTAATACCATTAATTTATGAAATAGTTAGAAAGTGAGGTGAAACTGTGAAAGAAAAAGAATATTATAATGAAATAGAATCTTTTATAAAAAAGAATGAGATAAGTAAAAAAAGAAGAGTATTAGAAGATAATTATGATACTTTAAATAATTATTGGAATATTGGTAGATTATTAGTGGAAGCTCAAGGCGGTCAAGAAAAAGCAAAATATGGTGATGAATTGATAAAAAAGTGGAGTAAGCAGTATAAAGAAAGCTATGGAAAGGGATATAATAGTACAAACTTAAAAAATTTTCGTTTATTCTATTTATTATATTCAAAAAGTCCGACATTGTCGGACCAATTAACATGGTCGCATATTGTTGAGCTTTTGCCCATAAAAGAAGAGAATAAAAGAAATTATTATATAAATGAAGTAATTAACAACAATTTATCTGTAAGACAACTTCGAGAAGAAATAAAATCTAAAGCATATGAAAGATTGTTAGATAAACCAAAACAAATAAATTTAATTTTACCTAAAGATAAATATACTTTAACTAGTAATATGAAAAATCCAATAATTATAAAAATAGATAAAAACAAAATGATAAATAATGAAAAAGATTTGGAACTTACAATTTTATCAGAAATTACTTTTGTTTTAACTCAATTAGGAAAAGGTTTTGCTTTTATAGGTAATCAATATAAAATTAATAATTATTATATAGATATATTACTTTTTAATATCGAATTAAATTGTTATGTAGTGGTAGAGTTAAAGGTAAGAAAGTTAAAAGTAGAAGATAAAGCCCAAGTAGAAATGTATATGAAACTTGTTGACGAAAATATAAAGAAAGCAACACAAAATAAAACAATAGGAATAATAATATCAAAAGAACAAGATGATTATGTAGTTAATTTTGTTAGAAGTAATGACTTAATACCTTTAATTTATGAAATAGTTAGAAAGTGAGGTGAAAGTATGAAAGAAAAAGAATATTATAATGAAATAGAATCTTTTATAAAAAAGAATGAGATAAGTAAAAAAAGAAGAGTATTAGAGGAGAATTATGATACTTTAAATAATTATTGGAATATAGGAAAACTTATAGTGGAGGCTCAGGGTGGAAGTAGTATAGCTAAGTATGGTAATGAGTTAATTAAAGAATGGAGTGTAAATCTTACTCAGAATTATGGCAAGGGTTATAACTATACTAATTTATCTAGGTTTAGACAATTCTATTTGCTATTTCCAAAACTTGCGCCAGTGGCGCAATTATCTTGGACTAATATAACAATACTTTTACCGATTAAAGATGAGAATAAAAGAAATTATTATATTAATTTATGTATTGAAAGAAATTTATCTAAAAGACAATTATTAGAAGAAATAAAATCTAGTAATTATGAAAGGCTAGTTAACAAACCTAAATATATTGAATTAATTTCATTAAAAAAAGAATACTTTACCTTTGAAGATATAAAAAATCCAGTAATAATAAAAGTAGATAAAAATCAAATAATTAAGACTGAAAAAGATTTAGAACTTACAATACTTTCAAAGATAGAATTTATATTAACACAGCTTGGGAAAGGATTCTGTTTTATTGGAAGTCAATATAAAATTAGTAATTATTATATTGATATATTACTTTTTAATATTGAATTAAATTGTTATGTAGTAGTAGAGTTAAAGGTAAGAAAACTAAAAGTAGAAGATAAAGCTCAAACTGAAATGTATATGAAATTTGTTGAAGAAAATATAAAGAAAGCAACACAAAATAAAACTATTGGAATAATTATTTCTAAAGAACAAGACAAATTTGTAATAAACTTTATAAAAAGCGATAAATTAATACCTCTTACTTATGAACTTATCAATAAATAGAAATAGTTTCTTATATTATTATGTTTAATGTTATGAACTAACAATATTTTATAGTTCTTTTTTTGAATAATAATTTCTTAAATTTTAATGTCGAAATTTGTCAAAAAGATGTAGATTAAATAAAAGTTATATGCTATAATTTATGATAGAATAGAGAGAAAGTAGAGTAAGGTGTATCGTTATGAAGAATAAATTTAATTTAAGAAAGCTAATATTTATATTTATTGGGATGTTTTTTTGTGTGATTCCAATAGAAGCAAAAGCTGCTGATTATGAGGCTAATTTTAAATTTTATAAGTTTAACAATGCAATGCCAAGTACTGTTCCGTGGTTTACACAATATAAAAGTGGAATAGAGGAAGAAATTACAGATTTATCCACATTATCTCCAGGTGATATAATTGTTGTTTCTCCAGTTTTAAAACTAAAAAACGGAGCAAGTGCAAGTGCAAGTGCTATATCAATTTATTTTAGATATGATAATACAGTTTTTAATACATCTTCTAAATTACCATATTTACAATTTGATAATAGAAGTGTAATGACTGCCGAAAATGCTATATTTCCATACGACACTGCTACATGGTTGGAAAATTGGGCAAGTGATGAGTTTGTTATTAATACTGCTGATGGTACAGCTACGATAACGTTAAGAGATAAAGGAAAAACTGTACCATATAATTATACAGGTGATCGTGGATTTGCTTTCTTCTTTTTTGAAGTTAAAGAGGGTGCAGACCCATCTAAAGCTGCATTTACATTTGCTACTGAAGCAAACCCTATAATTGATAATACAGGTACTAGCGCTACAGGTACATTCGTTACTATGGCGTCAACAGATAATAGTATTCCATTAGATATAGATACCACAGATTACGTTCCTGAAATAAAACTTTCAACTGATACAACTTTAAAAACTTTAACTGTTATTAATGGTAGTACTAATTATACATTAGATCCTGTTTTTGTTGCTGGTTCTACAACTACATCTTATAGTTTAACAGTTCCTTATAATGTTACTAGTGTTGATTTAAATGCTGAGCCTACTCATATTAACGCAACTATTTTGCCTACTGAACTTGGTAGTAAAAGTTTAAATGTTGGTAATAATAGTTTAGAATTTACTGTTACTCCTGAAGATCCTGATGCAAGCGTTCAAATATATACAATTAATGTTAAACGTCAAAATAACGTAGCTACTTTAAAAACTTTAACTGTTGATGGTGTTACTGTTAAAGACTTTGTTAGTGATAGTGATAGTGTTCTGACATTTAATTTAGATCCTGTTAGTTCTAGTTCTATAAATATAGCTGCTACAGCGACAGATAGTAATGCTACAATATCTAGTGGAGCGCTTGGTGTTAAGAATTTAAAGATTGGTGATAATTCGTTTGAGATAGATGTTACTAGTGAAGATGGTACTGTTACTAAAAAATATACTATTAATGTTAAAAGAAAATCTAATGTAGCTACTTTAAGTTCTTTAGCTATTACAAGTAATCCGCAAGGCGTAATGAATCCTAACTTTGTTAGTGGTACTAAGGCTTATACTTATACTTATGACGAATCAGTTACTAGTGTATCTATTAATGCAACCTCAACTCATAATGAAGCAATGGTTCAAATAGGAAATGAGGCTGCAACTAAGGGTAGTGCTACAAGTAGTTCTATTGATCCAAAAACTACTAATTTTGTAGATGTTACTATTACTGCAGAAGATGGAACTACTGATTCTTATAGAATTACTTTTGAAAGAAAGAAATCTAATGTAAATACTTTAAAAGAGTTACATGTAACTGATAGTAGTAATAAAGAATATATAACTAATTTTAATAGTAGTACTAAAGCTTATAATATAACTGTTGAAAATGATATAACTAGTTTAAATGTTAGTGCTATTGCTACTAGCGATTCTGCTAAAATAAATAATGGTACTAATACTTATACTGGTACAATTAATAATTTAGGTTTTAATAATAATTCACATACAATTACAGTTAGTCCTGAAGAGGGGACTGATGCTACTTATACTATAAATGTTACTAGAAAACAAAGTACTAATGCTAATTTAACTGATTTAAAGGTTGATAATAGTTCTTTAGATGGATTTAATGGTACACAAAATGGTACATATAATTTAAATGATGTTGATAGTACAAAAGCTAGTGTAGAAATAAGTTATACTAAAGAAAATAATGAAGCTGTTGTCGCTATTACTAATAATGGAACTAATATTACTGGTAATACAGTTAATTTAAGTGAAGGTAATAATATTATTGTTGTTGCAGTAACAAGTCAAGATGGAAGTAAAACTATTAGACATACAATTAATATAAAGAAAAAAAGTAGTGTTGCTTCTTTAAGTAATTTAACTGCTACTAGTACACCACAAGGCACTATGGGAGCTTTTGCTACTGGTACTAAAGCTTATACTTATATATTTGATGAGACTGTAAGTTCTGTAAATATAAATGCTACTAGTACTCATAATGAAGCAATGATAAGTATTAATGGAGAGGCTAGCGCTAAACATACTGCTAGTGCAAGTGTTACTCCAGTAGATGGTAATAGTGTAAATATTGTTATAACTGCTGAAGATGGTCATAGTACTGATACTTATACAATTACTTTTGAAAGAAAAAAATCAGATGTTAATACTTTAAATACTTTAAGTGTTAAAGATAGTAGTAATAATGAATATATAACTAACTTTAATAGCAATACTAAAACTTATAATATAACTATTCCTCATGATGTTGATTCTTTAGATATAAGTGCAACTGCTACTAGTGATGCAGCTAATATTAATAATGGTACTAATACTTTTAATGATACTGTTACAGGAATAGAGTTTGATACTAAAACTATTACTTTAACTGTTAGTCCAGAACAAGGTACTAATGCAGTTTATACAATAAATATCACAAGAACAAAAAGTAATAATGCTAACTTAACTGATTTATTAGTTGATGGTACAACTGTTAATGGATTTAATAAGTTAGATGATAGTACTCCTTTTGATATAGGTAGTGTAGGAAATGCTATAACTAGTTTAAATATTACTTATACACAAGAAAATCAATATAGTAAAGTAACAATTGAAGATAATAATTTGAGTGTTGGTGATAATATTGTTAAAGTTAAGGTAACTAGTCAAGATGGAACTAATACACGCGAATATAAAATTAGAGTTCGTCGTAAATCTATTGATGTAGGTTTTGCTAGCTTAAATGTAGTTAGTAATCCACAAGGTACTTTAGCTGGGCCTGATGCAAGTAATGTATATACTTATACTTATGATAGAAGTGTTACTAGTGTAGATATACAAGCAACTGCTAATTCAGGTAATCCAGTAGTTGGTATTGGTACTCATAATATTGCAAGTGGAGATGCAACTTTAACAGTAATGCCAGAAGATTCAACTGCTAGTGCAGGAGTTTATACTATTAAATTTGTTCAAGAATTAGAAACAGATAGTAGTTTAAGTAATTTAGAAGTTTCTAAAGATGGAACTCCTTATACTTTAGATGAATCATTTAATCCTACAACATTAAATTATAGTTTAACGGTTGGTAGTGAAGTAGATAAAGTTGATATAGCGGCTACCTTAAATGGAAGTTATGCTAAGAAAATAAGTATTGATAATAATGATACAGAAAATCCAACTGGTACTATAACTAATGAGGTTTCATTAAATCCGGGAAGTAATACAATAAATGTTGTAGTTACAGCTGAGGATAATTCAACTACAACTTATACAATTACAATAACAAGAACTATTAATACTAGTGCAACTTTAACTGATTTACAAGTTGATGGTGTACAAGTTCCAGATTTTAGTTCTTCAAAAACAACTTATAACTTAGATGCAGTTCCTTATACTAAAGACGAAATTGAAATAACTGCAGTTGGTGCAGCAGGAGCTACTGTAACAGGTGATGGAACTAAGAGTTTAGTGCCTGGTGATAATACATTTGAAATAAGTGTAACAAGTCAAGATGGTAATAATACTGCTAAATATACAATTAATATTAGAAGAAAGTTAAATGATGCTAAAATTACTAATTTAACTTCTGATGTTGGTACTTTAAATAATGGAAGTACAGAATTTCAATATACACTTGATATTCCATCTGGAACTAATAATGTAACTTTAACACCAACATTTATGGCTGGTGCTACATTACAGACTCCAGCATCATTAACTAATATTGATGTAACAAATATTTCTGAAATAAGATTTACTGTTCAAGCAGAAGATACAACTTATACTAATGAATATGTTGTAACTTTAAATAAATTATCTTCAACTAATAATAACTTAGCTAGTTTAAGTGTTGATAATGGAACACTAACTCCTAACTTTAATAAAGATACAACAAAATATACTGTTAGTGTAGATAGTAGTGTTGATACAATTAATGTAACAGCAACAACAGAAGATAATAAAGCTTCTTTAACTGGTGATGGGGAACATAATTTAAATTTTGGTGAAAATACAATTAAAGTTGTAGTTACAGCAGAAGATAATTCAACAAAAGAATATGAAATAGTAGTAACAAGAAGAGAAAGTAATGATACTTCATTAAGTGATTTAACTATTGATGGTACTACTATTGCAGGCTTTACTTCAACTAAAGATACTTATAATATAACATTACCATTTGGTACAACAAGCTTTGTACTTGGTGCAACACCAAATGATACTAATGCCTCTATCTTAGATAGTGCTAATAAACTTGGTACAATGACTTTAACTGGTAATACAGGAACATTTACTTTCGAGGTAGAAGCACAAGATGGAACTAAAAAGACTTATACAATTAATGTTACTGTTGCAGGTAATAATGATACAAGTATTGATTCTTTGACTGTTTTAGGTAAAACTCCAACATGGAATAGTGCTAATAATCGTTATGAATTAACTGTAGATGGCGAAACATTAAAGGTAGGACCTAATGATATAGTAGCAACATTTGGAAATGGAGCTAGTATTACTAATAAAGATGCTGAAAAGAATTTAGCTTTAGGTGGTAATAGTTATAAATTTACAGTTACTGCTCAAGATGGTACAACAACTAAAGAAGTAGAAGTATATATTACAAGGGAAGCATCTGATGTAAATACTTTAGATACTTTAACTAGTGATGTGGGAACATTTACTCCTTCATTTGATAAAGATACTAATAGTTATAAATTAACTCTTCCAGAAGGTACAACTGAGTTTACAATTAGTGCAACAGCAACAAGTAAGAATCCAGCGACAACTATTGTAGGTACTGGTAAATATACAATTCCAGTTACAGATGATAAAGTAGAAGTTATTGTTACAGCTGAAGATGGTAGTGTTAATACTTATGAAATTACTATTGAAGTTGAAAGCAGTAAGTGTACTGAAAATTGTGATTTTGATGGCGACGGAGTATGTGATCTCAATTGTGATACTGATGGCGATGGTGTTTGCGACTTAAACTGTGATACTAATGATGATGGTAAATGTGATATAAATTGCGATACTGATAAAGATGGTGTTTGTGATTTAAACTGTGACTCTGACGGAGATGGTGTATGCGATTATAACTGCGATACCGATGGAGACGGAGTCTGTGATACTAATTGTAGGTTAGATAAGATTGTAGCAAAAGATACTGGTTCTTATACAACAGATGATGATTATGTATTAGGAATTAGAGATAAAACAAGTTTTGATGATGTCTTTAAAGGGCAATTTGATAATAATCCAACAGAATTAATTTTATACGAGGAAGATGGTAATACTGAAGTTACTGAAGGTAATGTAGGTACAGGAATGATATTGAAACTTGAAAGGAATGGCCAAGTATTAGATCAAAAAGCAATTGTTGTTTTAGGGGATGTTAATGGTGATGGCGAAATAGATGTTACTGATGCTTCTAAAGTTGTTGGACATTTCTTTGATATTGTTAAATTGACTGATGCAGCTTTTGTTTCAGGTGATGTGAATGGTGATGGTGAAATTGATGTTTCTGATGCATCAATGATGGTTAATCACTTTTTAGAAAATATTAATATATTTGGAAATTAGAAGGAGAACTATTAAAAATGAAAAAAATGAAAAAAGTTATAACATTGATTTTATTACTAGCTATATTTATTGCTAATATTCCTATTGTTAAGGCAGCAGGAACTGCTAGTGTTGGTTTTGGTGGTTCTTCAACTGCTACTACTGGAAGTAATTTTGAAATAACTATAAAAGCTACAAATATTAAAGATGTTCCTAATGGAATTTCTGGAGTGCAAGGAACTATAGTTTATGATACAGATTATTTGGAATTTGTTGATTCTACTTCCTTAGCATCATTTTCTGTAAGTTATCAAGATAATGTAAAAAAGTTTATAGGATTTGCAGTAGGAAATAATATTACTTCTTCTTCTGCTGATTTATTTAAAATTAAGTTTAAAGCAAAGAAAAAAGGAGCTACAGAGATTAAAATTAGTAATCCTAAATTTGTAGATGGATATTCTGCAAATTTAGCTCTTAGTTTGTCATCTCATACCATAACAATTAGTGATCCTGTTCCTAAATCAACTAATGCAAATTTAAAATCTTTAGAGGTTGCTGGGTATAGCTTAACACCAAATTTTGATAAGGATACTACGGAGTATCGTTTAAGTGTTCCTTATAGCGCTAATAGAATAACTATTAATGCGGCACCTGAGGATAGTAAAGCTAAGGTAGCTGGTACAGGTGGAGCGAATCTTAATGCAGATGCTGATAATCCTTTTACAATAACTTGTACAGCAGAAGATGGAGTTACAAAGAAACAATATAAAATTATAATTCATAGAGATAAAGCACCTGAGACACCTAAATCTACTGATAACACTTTAAAAAGTTTAGGTGTAAGTGGATTTACAATGAGTCCTACATTTAATAAAGATACTACAGAATATAGTGTTACTGTTCCTAATGCTACTGATAAAGTTATTGTTAATGCTGAGGCTAATGATGGTAAAGCTACATTTGAAGTAAAGGGTGCAGATAATTTACAAGTTGGAGATAATAAAGTAGAAGTAGTAGTAAAAGCAGAAGATGGTTCAACTAAAGTTTATACTATTAATGTTAAAAAAGAGGAAAAAGCTGAAGAAAAACCTGAATTAGATGGTGATGCAACTTTAAGTAAATTATATATTGGTGGTTATACTTTAAGTCCAACATTTAATAAAAATACCAATGTTTATTCGATTAGTGTAGGAGAAGCTGTTGGGGGATTAAATGTTGATGCTACTCCAACTAGTTCAAAAGCTAAAGTTGAAGTAAAAGGTAACAATGGCTGGAAATATGGTATGAATACTGTTACTATTGTTGTTACAGCAGAAAATGGTAATAAAAATACTTATATTATTAATGTTAATCGTAAAGATCCTAGCGGTAAA
>CARJCM010000005.1 GCA_948999435.1 uncultured Bacilli bacterium | reverse complement strand
TAAGATTATTTTCATCACGTGAATCACTAAGCGAAATGCTAGCTTATAGTGATTTCAAGATGGAAGATATTGGTAAAGAAAAAACTGCGGTATTCATGATTATCCATGATGAGAAAAAAACATACCATTCTTTAATGACTATATTTATAAAACAATGTTATGAAACATTAATTGATGTTGCACAAGAAAATGGTGGAAAACTGCCATTCCGTACCAACTTTATTTTAGATGAGTTTGCTAATATGCCACCACTTAAAGATGTTGACTCTATGGTATCGGCTGCCAGATCAAGGGATATTAGATTTACCTTTATCATTCAAAACTTTGCACAGTTAAATGATGTATATGGTAAAGAAGTTGCTGAAATTATTAAAGGTAACTGTGGTAATATCATTTATTTGATTAGTACCGAATTAGCAGCCTTAGAAGAGATATCTAAGATGTGTGGTGAAGTAAAATCCAAAGAAAAAGATAAAACTGCTTCTACACCATTAGTAACTATCTCTGACTTACAAAAATTAAAGTTATTTGAAGCTATAATAATTAGATTACGTAAAAATCCATTTAAAACAAAATTAGAACCAGATTTTAAAATGGATTGGGGTATGACCAGAACAGAAGCTGAATATCCAAATCGTGAGATTCAAAAAATAGAATTATTTGATGTAAAAAAATATGTAACAGAAGAAAAGAGAAAGCAAATGATGAACAACTTAGAAAACAATGGAGGAACTAGTCCAAGTCCATTTAATAATAATTTTGGTAATCCCTTCACACCATCTGGTATGAATCCAATGAATTCAAATCCATTTATGCCAAATCCTGGAGCAGCACCAAGTGCTAATCCATTTTCTCCAAGTACAGCTAATCCTTTTAGTCCTAACAATAATATGAATAATAACAATATAAATAGTTTTGGACCAAAACCAATTAATAGTGCTCCAAACCCATTTAATAATCCTATGCCAAGTGGAGTAAATCAAGTGGGAACGACACCTAATAATATGAATAGTCCTTTTAGTGACAATCCAATGTTTAATAAACCAATGAGCAGTTTATCAGATGCTGATATAGATGCAATGATGAAAGACATAGATAGAAGATTAAAAGAGCTTGATGAAGAAGAAGCCAGACAAAAAGCAGCAATGAATAAAGCAAATAATCAAGTTCAAGAAACTCCAGAAGTAACTAATAAGACAAAATTAGAAAATCAAGACTTTGTTTTTAATGTTCCTGAAGTAAAAGAACCAGAAATCATACCAAAAGAAAATACTATAAAATCAGACAATAAGATAATTGAAAGTTTAGAGGATACACCTATAGAACCAAAAATATCAGTTGAACCAAAGCAAAATAAAGAAGAAGTATCAAAGCCAAAAATAAATGTTGATGCTGATAGTATTATAGTAAATGAAAACGTTATAACCGATGATGAATTCTTTGATGATTTCTTTAATGAATAGAGGCAAAACCTCTATTTTTTGCATTTATTTAATAAAAGTAATATAATATAGAACCAGTTAGGAGAAAATAAATATGAAAATAATAACAAAAGAAAATCAAGGATTAAAAGTATTAGTTTTATCTGACCTACATATTTTTACGGAAAAAGACATAAAACAAGTAGAACTTTTAATGACTAAATTTAAAAATAACAATTATGATGCTATTTACTTAGTAGGAGATATTATTGATTCAACAAACGTTTTTAAATTATCAAAAAAAGTGTCAGGTAAATTATTAGAATTAATAGCATTTCTAGGACATATTGCTCCAACCTATATCGTTTATGGAAGCCATGATTTAGCATATTATAGCATTTATCATAATTGGATAGAAGATGAGCGAACATTTAAAGAAAGATTTATTGATAAAATAGCAGGTTATCAAGGAATTAATGTATTAGAAAATGAAACCAAATGTTTAAAAGATGGTACGGGCTATACAATCAGTGGATTTAATCCATCGTTAAGATATGCAATGGATACACCAGATGGTAATTCTAGTATATTATTAAAAGAAGTTGAAAGGTATGAATTTTTAACAAAATTAAATCCTGAGAATACTAATACAGTTTTGTGTCATTATCCAGAAGCAATAATGACATTAAATGAAGCAGGATTACTGAATAATGCAAATCTAAGTGTAGGTGGACACAATCATAATGGCTGTACTCAGCTTAAATTTATCCCTATAGAACTAATTTTAAATTTATTAAGGCAAAAAAATAGAGGGTTAATAACTCCAGGAAAAAAGGTAAATTTAGAGGATACAAAATACTTAAGAGGAATTATTAGATTAAGTGGTACAAGTGAATTACTTATAAATCCTGCTTTTAAAACTTTTGCTAGTTGTACTGGAATATTAGAAAAATTAGATTGGATGTTTTATAGAGGATATTCAGAAATTGAATATATTTCTGAAAAATGTTTAACAAGGGAATTAAAAAAATAGGGCTTTTACAATAAGTCCTATTTTTATATGCTCATAAAATATTATAGTGATGAATATGAAAAGAATGAGTATAAATAATTATTATAAAAGTATGGGGAAATTAATTGATGTACAAAATGCTATTGACTATCAAAAAAAACATCACCCTGATAGTATTAATATCCCATATGATAAGCTAATGTTAAATTACAAAACATTACTAGAAAAGAACAAACCATATTTCATAGTATGTGCTAAAGGTACAAAATCACGAAAAGCTGTAAGCATATTAGAGTTTTATGGCTATGATGTAACTCAAATGAGTTATGAAAATTAAAACTTCTATTTATTTAGAAGTTTTTAAATACTAAAATTTTAAATTTTATATTGCCAAAATAATAATTAAGTGGTATGCTTTAATTGTATTAGTACATATAGTACAATGTGAAAGGAAATATAAATGATAGAGATTAAGAATTTAACTAAGAGTTTTAGTGATGATAAAATCGTATTAGAAAATCTAAATTGCACCATAAAAGATAATGCTATCTATGGTTTAGTTGGAGCTAATGGAGCAGGTAAATCCACATTATTACGTTTAATAACAAGTATTTATAAAAGTGATTCAGGAAGTATTTTAATAGATGGTAAAGAAGTCTTTGATAATGAAGAGATAAAACAAGATATTGTCTTTGTCCCTGATGATTTATATTTTTATTCAAATTATACTTTAATGGATATGGCAGAGTATTATAAATCATTATATCAGAGTTTTGATATGAATTATTTAATAAATCATGCTAATACATTAAAATTAAACATAAATGCCAAATTAAGTTCATATTCCAAAGGAATGAAAAGACAATGTGCTTTATTATGTGCCCTAGCAACTAAAGCCAAATATATGTTATTTGATGAAACTTTTGATGGCTTAGACCCAGTTATTAGAAAATATTTCAAGAGTTTACTCGCAGATTTAATGGCTGATAATAAAAGAACAATTATAATGACAAGTCACAATTTAAGAGAATTAGAAGACATATGTGATAATTTAGGATTATTATATAAAGGAAATATATTATTTGAAAGTGATATAGATACAATAAAAACAAATATGTTTAAAGTACAAGTTTCTTTAAAGAGTGAGTTTAATAAAAGTACATTTAAAGGTTTAAAAATATTATCATACAAAAAAATAGGGAGTGTAGCAACATTAATAATAAATGATGATAAAAAAGATAGTCGTATAATATTAGAAAAATTAAAACCAATAATACTAGATTATCTACCACTTACACTAGAAGAAGTATTTATATATCAAATGGAGGCCTTAGGATATGAATTTAATGAAATTGTTTAAAAAATTTAACACAAGATTTTTAAAAGAAAATATCAAAAAATCTAAAGCATTACTAGCATTTTGTTTAGGATTAATTCCATTATTAAATATTTTAGTTTTAGTGGCGATAACTATATCCTTAAATGGGATTGAAATATTAGATTTTAATTCTTTAAGTATGATAACATATTTAGGATTATTTATAATTCCTATCGTTTTAGCAGTCTCATTATTTGGTTTTGTCTTTAAAAATAAGAGTGTTGATTTTGTTTTATCAAAACCTCTTAGTAGGAGTACAATATATATTACAAATATTATTGGAGGCATATTAATAATAACGATCTTTATGTTATTAAATTCACTTATATATATATTCTTTGGTTTAATATTCTCCAACTTAGTAATTCCATTTAGTTTAATATTAGATTACTTTATTTTATATTTAGTATCTTATATCTTTATATTTATCGTATCCAGTTTAGCCATAAGTATCGCTGGTAACTTAATGGGAAGTTTAGTATTAATACTAACTATAATATGTTTAGTGCCATTCTTTAGGGTTGTAGATATTTATTTTATTAGTAATCACCAATCTAGTTCATATATTAAATGTACTAATGATAATTGTAAACCCGAAACTTATAATTGTTACAAATATAATACTTGCATAAAGCATTTAAAAGATAATGAATATGAAATACATGGCAATATTATACCTGATTTAAACTTTACTGCACCTATCTATTCAATAGATAGCTTAGAAGATAATACGTTTTATAGTACTAAAAGTATTATAAAGATGCTTATATTAATTCCTATATATTCGTTTATTGGCTATTATCTATTTAATAAACGTAAAATGGAAAACAATGAAACCAGTTTTAAAAATTCTAAATTACACTATTTTATCAAAGGAATAACTTTAATACCAGTTTCATTCATCTGCTATTTAATTATTAAACAATCTGATGAATTAGGTTTTATTATAAGTATTGCGATAATTTTAATTTATTCTGTCATATATGATTTAATAACTAGAAAAGAGATATACAAACTTTTAAAAACAAGTATTATAAGTTTAATAACTTTAGGATTATTTTTAGGTTTATTTGGTTTATATGATATGCAAATGAATAGTAAAAGTTATGTTATTAATGATATTAAAGAAATAGCTTTTAAAAATATAACTATAAAAAAAGATGAAGTATATAAATTAGAAAATAGTGAAATAACAGGGGAAGACTTAATAAATAGGATAATTAAAGAAACAATAAATGACAACATTAAAGAATACAAAAGCTACACTTATTTAAATATTAAAACTAATAATAAAAGATATAGTTTAGGTCTAAATTGGAGTAAAGAAACAGATAACATTTTAAAAGAAATAGAAAACAATTATATAAAAGAATATTTTAAAAATTATGATTATGATAGTATTAATTTTACAGGCAAAGATATAAAAGTAACTAAAAAATTAAAGAGTTTAATAAAAAATACTATGACTAATATAGATAATTATACTTATGATAGCAATGACTTTTTATTAGAAGTTAAGACTTATAAAAATCATAAATACGAAACATTTTATATTATGCCTAATATTGATAAAGAATTAGACAAATATGTCATGAATGAAAAAAATAAAAAAGTAATAAGTTTTTTAGAAAATAACAATGATTTTGAAATAGAAAGTGTTACAGAATATCCTCTTATCGATTATGTAATAAAGAAAAATAAAACAAAATTCATAAATTTTTTACAAAACAACAATAATGAAATTACCGAAAATACTTTAAATCTTCATATGTATACTAAATATGGCATATTAGTATTAATTGGAGATGAATTATCATTTAAAGAAGAGTTTAAAAAATATGAAGAAAACTTAAAAGATGACGAATATTATCAAAGCCTAAAAAGTTCTATTGTCGAAATACCAGTTACTAACGAAGATTATGAGGAAAAAAATTAAACATATGAATATAAATATCAATTATAATTCTAGAATTCCAATATATGAACAAATCGTAAGTGAAATAGAACGTCTAGTAAGTTTAAATATATTAAAACCAGACAGTCAAATACCAAGTGTTAGACAACTAGCTTGCACGCTAGGCATTAATCCTAATACGGTTAAAAAATCTTATGATATCTTAGAGATGAAAAAAATTATTATTTCAAAATCTACTAAAGGCACATTTATCTCAAGTGATATAACAAAAGCCAAAGAAATAAAAATAAATGAGCTTATTACTAAAATAAAAGATTTAGAAAAAGAGCTAATAAGTTTTGGTCTTACAAAAGAAGAAATAAAAAAAAGATTAAAATAACAACAAAAAATAATTCTGTCCCTTGACTAAATAAGTATTTTTGGTATAATTAATTTTAGAAGGTGAAGGATATGAAGAGATTAAATGAAAAAGGTTTTACGTTAGTAGAGTTATTAAGTGTTATAGTAATATTATCAGTTGTTGTTTTAATAGCAACCAATGCTGTTGTCCCAATGATGGGTTCAGCCAAAAAGCAAGTATTTGCAACTGAAGCCAATGAAATAATTAAACATGCTTGGACACTTTATGGTAAAAATGGTTCTGGCACAAAGTGTTATAGCTATCAAGATATATTAGATGGTGGAACATTATCTAAAAATGACGAAAATTATACAGGAAGTGTATTAATAGAGAACAATGATGGAAAAATGACATATAAAATCTGGTTATCAAACGGAACTCATATGATTGAAGGCAAAGAAGCTGATGTTAGCCCAGATGATGTAACTGAATCAAGTGAAGATGCTTCAACTGTATGTGGAGTTAACTAATAAAAGTTTAACAAAAAATCAAAAGAAACTTGCGATAAAGTTTCTTTTCTTTTATAATTAAATTAGGTGATTAAAAATGATAATAGGTTCTCATGTATCCTTTGGTAAGGAGCAATTATTAGGAAGTGTTAAAGAAGCGATAAGCTATGGTGCTAATACATTTATGTTTTATACAGGTGCTCCTCAAAATACTATAAGAAAAGATATAAATGAAGAATTAACTTTAGAAGCTAAAAAACTTATGATGGAAAATAACATAGATATAAAAAATGTTATATGTCATGCTCCATATATTGTAAATTTAGCTAATAATTTAGATGAAAGAAAGTATGATTTTAGTATCACATTTTTAAAAAATGAAATAGCTAGATGTGAAAGTATAGGTATAAAATATATTGTATTACATCCAGGTTCAAGTGTTGGTATTGAAAGAACCACGGCATTAAATAATATAATTTTTGCGTTAAATAAAATAATTACGAAAGATACAAAAGTAGTTATATTATTAGAAACTATGGCAGGAAAAGGAACAGAATTAGGATGCACATTAGAAGAAATAAAATATCTCCTTGATGGCATAAACGAAATTGATAAAATAGGAGTATGCCTAGATACTTGTCACTTAAATGATGCAGGATATAATATGGGGGAGTTTGAAAGCTTTATTGAACTATTTGAAAAAACAATTGGTTTAGAAAAAATAAAATGTATCCATGTTAATGACAGTAAAAATCCATTTAGTTCTCATAAAGATAGGCATGCTAATATAGGCTTTGGAACACTTGGATTTGATACAATTATAAATATTATATATAATGAAAAACTAAAAGACATTCCTAAAATCTTAGAAACCCCATACATTGGTGAAAATGATGAAGATAAAGAAAGAATATATCCTCCTTATAAATTTGAAATCGTAATGTTAAAAGATAAGAAATTTAATACTAATCTTTTAAGTGATATAAGAGAGTTTTATAAAAACATTTGACATCAGCCATTAAATAAAATATAATAGACACCTAAGAGAGGGAGATATTCATGCCATTAAAATTTTTAAACCAGTTTGATGATAATCAAATTTTAGATTTATTAAATTATGTTTATGAAGAAACATCTACTCATAAAGTTAAACAAGTACAAGTATTTAGAGAGCCAGATAGAAAAGATGAATTTGGTAATCAAGTATATTTAGTTAGTGCTTGGGATGATGGTTATCATATAGGAATGTATTCCATCCAAGATTTTACTATGAGAAAACATTTTTCGCCGAATGTACCCGATGCCAGATTAAGAGATTATATAGCAT
This sequence comes from uncultured Bacilli bacterium, assembly GCA_948999435.1. Taxonomy (GTDB): domain Bacteria; phylum Bacillota_I; class Bacilli_A; order RF39; family UBA660; genus Caccenecus. The sequence continues at coordinate 28,680 of CARJCM010000005.1, read as the reverse complement.
CTATCTTCGGTGAAGAATACTTAAATGCTTTGATGGAATTTTATAATATAAAAGCTTATAAAGAAATAGAAAGAATTAAAAGTACTTTAGGAGCAGGAAGAAGTTAACGTTTGTTAGCTTTTTTTGACACTTTAATATTTTTGTGCTAAAATATACAATCAAGAAAAAAAGAGGGATTTTTTTATGCAAAAATATAGTGAAATTTTTAAATCAATTATTAAAAAGTTAAAAATTAAGTTTACAAAACCAAACTTAAAAAAAGTCTTTTATATAGCTTTCGCTTTACTAATAACTATATTATCTTATATAGGATTATCAACTAATAATAGTAAAAAAAGTCAAAATAATAATACTACAATAACTTCTACAAAAAGAAATAGTGAGAATGAATATCTAAAACGAAATAAAGGGATAATTAAAGAATACAATTATGCTGATAATTTAGTTGCAACTGAAAGTATAAATTATAATGTTGAAATAGCCTTATTATTAGAAAAAAATAATCTGACATTTGAAGACTTATTAAAGCTTATAAATAATCCAAGATATAAAAATGCTTTTAAAAGTTTATTTAGTAAATATTTAAATTTAACATTAAATGATTTTATTAATATATTAAAAGGAGAAGAACTAAGAGAAACATTATATTTAGGAGATTCTAGAACATTTGGAATGTTAACAAGTAAAGCAATTGAAGAAGACAAAACAGTTTATGGAATAGGTTATGGTTATGACTGGCTAATTGGAGAAGGTAAATTTAAACCTAGTAAAACAAATGCCATGGATGGTGCTATAAATGGTCTTGAAAGTAAAATGCAAACTGACAAATCTTATAATATAGTAATTTGGTTAGGGGTTAATGATTATAAAGGAATTAATTCAGAAACATATTTTCAAGAATTTAGTGAGTTAGCAAACGGAAGATGGAAAAATCATCATATATATATTGTCTCTGTTGGACCAGTTGATGATAAAAAAGCTACAAGAGTTAGTAATGCAGGTATAAATGATTTTAATAAAACTTTAAAAGAAAAAATAGCAAATTCTAATATTGAAAATTTAAATTATATAGATTTAGGATTAACAAGTGAATTAATAAGTAAATTTGATGGAGCAGGTTTGCATTATGGAGTAAGTGATTGTCAAAATATTTATGAAATTATTACTAGCGCTATTAAAGAAGAAGAGGGAAAATTAAGAACAGAAATTTTAGCATTTTATTATAGTATACTAGTAGATTATGACAAAGCATTATTTATTCAAAATGAAATCCAAGATATTCAAGCTGAAATACAAGATGTACTAAGAATCAACAGAAAATAAAGTTAGCATTGTTAGCTTTTTTTTATTAAAAAAACTTTCTATTTTAAGAAAGCTTGATATTTTGAACTATATTCATTAAATAATTTTTGGATTTTTTGAAAGTTTTCTGGACTAAACTGATTTTGATATCTTTCTAAATGTAGTAGTTTAGGATTTTTAATAACTTGTTCCCAATTCTTTTTTACAAAATCATAAACAAAATCAAGTTCACCATCACTTAAGATTACATTCTTGCTTATAGCAAAATTATTTACATCATCACGAGTTAGTTTAGACATATAACGACTAATTAAATTATACATAAATATCACCTACAATATTATATGCGAGAAAAAAATAAATAATCTTATTAAATCTAAAAAAATAGCCATACTAAAAAGGGTGTATAAAATGCAAAAAAAGTTTTTAATATATATTGCCTTTTTAAGTTTAATATTTAGTATCTTTATCTTTAGGGTATCAGATTTAGCTTATGCAAATCATGAAAAGTATGTTAATAAATATAATAGTATAACAAATATATATGTTTCAGGAAGTAGTGCTCCAAGAGGAAGAATATTAGACATAAATGGTAAAGTTTTAGTTGATAACATTGGGATAAATACTATCATGTATCATAAACCTAATTATATTACATTAGAAGAAGAATTAGAAGTCGCAGAAAAACTAGTAGAGTTAACAGATTATAAATACGAGTATAATGAAAATAAATTAAAAGAGTTTTATCTTTTAAAATATAAAGAAGAATGTGAAAAACTAATAACAGATACTGAAAAGAAACTTTATAGTGAAAGAAAGTTAACCAAAAAAGAACTAGAAAAATACAAATTAGAAAGAATTACGGAAAGTATGTTAGATAGTTTAACAGAGTTAGAAAAATATAGTTCATACTTTTACTATTTAATGCAAGAAGGTTATATATACGATAATAAATTATTACTAAAAAATATTGATGAAGAATTATATGCTAAAATATTAGAAACTAACTTAACTGGTATTTTTGGTAGTATTGATTGGAAAAGAGATTATAAATATGGAAATACCCTAAAAACAATATTTGGTGAAATAAGTAATTCTCTTCCTAAAGAAAAAGACGATTTATTAAATAATGGATATAGCTATGATGACAAAGTAGGAATAAGTGGGTTAGAAGAATATTATGAAGAATACTTAAAAGGAGAGAAAGCCAAATATAAAATTGAGAATAACAATTTAAAACTTATTAAAAATGCTAAGAGAGGAAATGACTTAGTATTAGAAATAGATATTAATTTACAACTAGAAGTAGAAAAAATAATGAAGAATCAAATAGAGCAAGCTAAAAAAATGCCAAATACAGAATTTTATCGTGAATCATATGCTTTAGTAAGTGACCCTAGTAGTGGTGCTATGCGAGCTATCGCTGGTATTAGAAGATTAGATAATGGTGAATTTCAAGATGTAAGCATTAATATAATTAAAAATGCTTATACTGTCGGAAGTGCCGTTAAGGCTGCATCTTTAACTGTCGGATATCAAAATAATATAATTGATATTGGAACCAGATATAATGATTCATGTGTTAAACTAGCCAATTTACCTGCCAAATGTTCTTATCGCAGGCTAGGAGTATTAGATGATAAAAGAGCTTTGGCTCTAAGTTCGAATTATTATCAATTTATGATAGCTTTAGGTATATCAGGCAACAAATATAGTTATAATATGAAAGCTAAAGTAAGTGAAAGTGACTTTGAAACATATCGTGAAACATTTAAAAAGTTTGGTTTAGGCACTAAAACAGGAATAGATTTACCAGGCGAACTTGAAGGATTTAAAGGAAGTCAAGTAGCAATAGACCTATTACTTAATTTATCAATTGGCCAATATGATTTATATACACCTGTTGGCTTACTGCAATATATAAATACAATTGGTAATAATGGCTCAAGATTAAAATTAAATATTATGCATAGTATTAAAAGTGAAGATGAAGTAATATATGAAAATAAGATAGAAGAATTAAATAAAATAGATTTAGAAGAAAAATATTTAAAAAGAATCCAAGAGAGTTTACGAGAAGTAATGCGCACTGGAACAGGATATTGGTATGCATCTCCAAAAACAGATGCTGCCGGAAAAACAGGAACAAGTGAGTCATGGATAGATAGTAATTTAGATGGTAAGATGGATAGTTTTGTTTTAAGTCATACTTTTTTAATGTATGCTCCCTTTGATAATCCTAAATATTCAATGGTCGTAATAAGTCCAAATATTAGTAATATAAATGGTAAAACAAATTATCGAGCACAAGTAAATCGCTTAATCGCTAGGGATATAAACGATTTTCTCTTGTCGAATGAATAATTTAATGATATAATACTTCTAGACTTTTTATAAAAGGAGGTGCCATAATGGCTAAAAATGAAAATAGAAATTATGTAACTTTAAAATGTACAGTATGCGGTGAAGAATTAAGATGTACAAGTAAGAACAAAAAAAATACTCCTGACCGTTTAGAGATTAAGAAGTATTGTAAAAAATGTCATAAACATCAAGCAACAAAAGAGAAAAAGTAATATAGTAGGGAGTTATAACAAATGAAGGGGAAAGTTGGTAAAAAATTTAGTTTGAAAAAAACTCCTAGAACAGGATTAACTATACATGCTGTAATGGGGAGATTAAATACAAAACCAGAAAATGTTAGAACTAGAAAACATCATGGCAATATAACTCATATAACTAAAGAATTGGAGGAAAAATATTATGAATATCAACATCAATGATATTAAAAATGGTATGACAATTATTATGGATAATAATCTATATCAAATTGTTGAATTCCAACATGTTAAACCTGGAAAAGGTGCAGCATTTGTTCGAATGAAATTAAAAAATTTAAGAACAGGTTCTATAACAGAAGATACATATAATACTAATATTAAAATAACTAAAGCTCATATAGATAGACAACCAATGCAATATTTATATGCTGCTGGCGAAAACTATGTATTTATGAATAATGAGACATATGAACAAGTTGAATTATCTACCAAAACTTTAGGAGATAATGTAAACTTTATAAAAGAAGGTTTAGATATAACAGTTGATTACTTTGAAGGAGAAGTTTTAGGTATAACAATCCCTGAAAAAGTAGAATATGAAGTTATTGAAACTGAACCAGCAGTTAAAGGTAACACTACAAATAACGCCCAAAAAGATGCCAAGATTGAAACAGGTTATATTGTAAAAGTACCATTATTTATTAACGAAGGTGAAAGAATAGTAGTATCTACTAAAGATGGTAAATATTCATCAAGAGCATAAATCAGAGATAATCTGATTTTTTAAAAAGGAGATAATATGGAAGATATAGCTATATTAGTAAATAAGGATAATCCTGTCGATATAAATTACGAACCTAAAAATCTAGTAGAAGTGGCAAATCCCTACTATCATGCTAGTTTTGGCGATTGTAAATTAACAATGGTTGATTTTGTAAGTGAAGCTTTTAAAGCTTTAACTAAAGCAGCTAAAGAAGAAGGTTTTATATTATATGCAGATTCAGCGTATCGACCAGCTTGGTATCAACAAAGAGTATTAGAATTTTATATAAATGAAATGGGAGAAAAAGCTTATGAAAAAGTTGCCTTACCAGGAACAAGTGAACATCAATTAGGTTTAGCGATTGATTTAGCAAGTCTTGAAAATGGAACCTATATTGATGAATTGACTGAAGATATGCCCGTAACTAAGTGGATAGAAAAAAATTGTGCCAGATTTGGTTTTATATTGAGATATCCAAAAGGCAAAGAAAATATAACTGGTTATTCTTATGAACCATGGCACATTCGTTTTGTTGGGAAAGAATTGGCGAATGAGTTAACAGCAAATAATATTACATTAGAAGAATATAGAAAAAAAAGAGGTAGATAAAATGAATAATTTTCAATTTTTAAGTTATAAAGATGTTAATGAAAGATTAGATAAATTAGTTAATAATAAAGATAATAAAATTACTATCAAAAAGGGATTTCCTTTAGGTTTTACATCTTTCAATTTACCAATGGAGCATTATACTATTGGAAATGGTCCTAAACATATTGTAGTTACAGGTTCATATCATGCTGCAGAAATCATAACTACAACTTTTGTTGTAAGACTTATGGAAGAGCTTGCTACTAATCCTGGCGATTTTAATCCTGAAGAATATACAATTGATTTTATACCGATTATGAATCCTGAAGGTTATTTAATAACAACTGAGACTCAAAGATTATATTTAGAACAAGGTAAGACTGAAGAAGAAAAAATAGCATTAGCTAAAGATTATTGGCGTATTAATAGACAAGATGCCATTAATACCGAAAATGCTAATAAAGTACTAGGAAATCCTGATGCAAGTGAGGAAGAAAAAGCAAATGCCTTAAAAGTATTACGAGGTAAAAAAGGATATCAAGCATTATATGATGGTATTAACAAAGAAGAGTTTTTAAAAGAATATCCTGACTTAAAAGCTAGTGTTATGTCTATTTTGCAAAAAAATAATTATGACATAGGTGTATGTGCTGCTTGGACTGCTAATGGTCATGGCGTTGATTTAAGTCAAAATGTCCCATTTAACTCTTATATTGATGACTATAAAAAGGGTCCAGCATATTCAGGAAAAGCGTATTCTAATATTAGAAAAGATATCCCAGGACCTATAAATTGCCCTTGCACTGATTTAAATAATTTCAATTTTGAAGTTGAAAATTTATATTTATTAAACTTTTTATGCAATTTAAGTGCCAAAAAGGGTATAGAAGTATCAGCATTCATTAATTATCATAGTATTATGGGTAAAATGTATCAAAGACCAGTTAAGGAAGATGGGATGTTAGATTTATACCATATAGATTATTTTAGCAAATTAACTGAAAATTATATTGGTGCTAGAGTTTTTCGTGAAGAAAATGCTTATGATATTGTCGAAAATGAAGACCCATACAATTATATAAATGAATATTTAAGAATAAGATTTGGTATTAATATTCAACCAGAATTATCTAGAATGGGTGGTAATCCTATAGGTCCACTAGCAGACCCTGATACTTTTGAAAATGTTACAGTAAAACCGAATTTAAAAGCATTTCGTAACTTTATCGGTAATTTAGATTTTATAAAAGAGTATTCAGGATTTATCAATTATTTAGTTAGTGAGTTAAACAAGAAACAAGAAAGAGAAGGAAAAGAAATATCTGATCCTAAGGATATATATAGATTAATTGACAGAATATGTCGCGAAAACCCTTCGCTATATATTAAACTAAGAGATGAAATAAAATCTCCACAAAGTTACAATAGACATATAATTTCCTATTTATTTGACCTAATCAAAAAGAATATAGAACATGGTCATTACTCTGAGAATATTGAGGTAAGAGATATGGTAAATGGGTACATGTTTAATGATAATGAATTCTTAAACAGCTATGCCAAATTTATTAAAAGTTTAATTATCAGACTTAATAATGATCGAATCAAAAGAAATTTAGAACCACTAGATGAGACTCAAATAAACAATCTAATTGATAATATTATTCTAGATTATCCTGAACTTTTCGCCCGTTTAAGAGCTTCAATAAATACTCCAAATTATGAAAGTGAAGTAGAAGCTATATATAATCATTTAAATAATATAATAAACAACCAAATAAAAATGGGTAATTTAGTTAAATAATATGCGAGATTTTAAATGTTGAAAAATATCTTTAATTATGTTATTATAACATTTTGAAAGGAGACAACAATATGTTAACTATGTATAATAGAGAGTTTTTAGATGCACCAGCTTTAAGTTATAACAATCTTAAAACTGAAGATGGGTTTAAAAATGAAAGTCTAGCTTTAGTAGAGTACACCAATGGTGAAGAAATTGATATTGGCTTATTTTTTGTTACAGGTTCATATAAACATAGCATAGATGCTTATGAAATGATTTTTACTTTAATTGGCAATCCTCAAATTTGGGCTGCTAAAGATAGCAATTGTAAAGATTTAGAAGCAGTTGATCGAAGTGATTTTGATACAGACATGAGGTTAGTAGTAGCGCCTTCTGTTAGAATTCTAAACCACAGAGATTTAGCGAGTGTTTTAATGATGCTTAATCGAAATGATTTAGCAAGCAAAGAATGTTTATCTTTTACAGATATTAGTGAGATTATAGATTTTGCTAAATCAAATAGAGAATTATTTGGTTTTTCAACTACTGAGGTTAGAAGATAATAAAGAGTAAAAACTTACTCTTTTTGTTTTGCTTAAAACTTCCCTTACTATGCAATTTTTGATATAATAAATATAGTGGGGTGATAATATGCTAATACCATTAAAAATAGTAACAGAATATACTTTATTAAAAAGTACCATTAAAATTAATAAATTAGTTAAGTTTTTAATTGAGCATAATATTACCAGTTGTGCTATTTGTGATACTAATTTATATGGAGTTATGAGTTTTTATCAAGAAATGACCAAAAATAATTTAAAACCCATAATAGGTTTAGAAGTAAGTGTAGAAAATTATCCTCTTTATTTATATGCTAAAAATAACAGTGGTTATCACGATTTATTAAAGATTCATACTTTAAAAGAAAAAGAAAGTCTTAATTTTGAAAATTTAAGTTTTTTATTAAGCGACATAAAAATAGTTTTACCAAAAGAATCTTATGACTTATTAGATAGATTTCCAAATGCTTATTTAAGCTACAAAAATGATACTGAAAAAATAGAAGCATTAATGAATTCAGAAAAAAGTATTTATATAAATCCAACGCATAGTTTAACAAAAGAAAATACAGAAGATTTAAAATATTTAGAAGCTATTGAAAAAGGAATATTATTAAAAGAAGTTAACACTGATTATTCTAGTATGTATTTAAAAACTAATACTACAAAAGAAGATGAAGAGACCTCAGAAAGCTTTATCTCTGACATTGATATTATATTAGAAAATACATCTAAATATATTCCAAAATTTGATAAAGACATTGATTCATTTAAGCATTTATATAATTTAACTAATAAAGGACTTAAAAAAAGATTAAACAATAATGTACCAGAAGTATATCAAAAAAGATTAAATTATGAATTATCAGTTATTAAAAATATGGGCTTTGATGATTACTTTTTAATTGTTTATGATTATGTTTTATATGCTAAAAAAAATAATATTTTAGTAGGTCCAGGAAGAGGAAGTGCCGCTGGTTCTTTAGTGAGTTATTGTTTAGGTATAACTGATATTGACCCTATTAAATATGATTTATTATTTGAAAGATTTTTAAATCCAGAACGTATAACGATGCCTGATATTGATATTGATTTTGAATATACCAAAAGAGGAGAAGTTATTGAATATGTTCGTAAACGTTATGGCGAAAATAATGTGGCCCCAATTATGACTTTTGGAACACTTGGAGCAAAGCAAGTAATTCGTGATGTTGGTAGAGTCTTAGATATGCCTCTTGATTTAATTGATAAATTTGTTAAAAGCTTAGATGCCAAATTAAGTTTAAAAGAGAATTTAGAAATAAAACCAGTTCATGATTTTTTAAAAAATTATAAAGAACTTCAAAAACTATATGACATCGCTTACCATTTAGAAGGATTAAAAAGACATGTTTCAACGCATGCTGCAGGAGTAGTTATCTCTAGTATTCCTCTAGATGAAGTTATTCCAATTTATTATAATGGTGAATTTATTATGACAGGGCTTACAATGGAATATTTAGAAGATTTAGGTCTGTTAAAAATGGATTTTTTAGCTTTAAGAAACTTAACTATTATATCTAATGTGTTAGAATTAATTAAATCTAGCACAGGAAAAGTTTTAGACTTAAATCGTCTTAACTTAAATGATAAAAGTATTTTAGAATTATTTTCAAAAGGTGATACAGAGGGTATATTTCAATATGAAAGTAGTGGTATGCGAAACTTAATGTTAAAACTAAAGCCCACAAGCTTTTCTGATTTAGTCGCATCAGTCGCTTTATTTAGACCAGGTTCTATGAATCAAATAGACACATTTATCGCTCGTAAATATGGCAAAGAAAAAATAACATATTTACATAAAGATTTAGAACCAATCTTAAAAGAGACGTATGGAATAATAATATATCAAGAACAAGTAATGCAAATACTAGTTAAAATTGGTGGATATAGTTATGCTGAAGCAGATATCATAAGACGAGCTATGTCGAAGAAAAAACAAGATATTATCTTAAATGACCGAGATCATTTTATCAAAGAAGCTACAAAAAGAGGATATGAAGAAAATATTGCTAAAGGAATATATGATTTAATTATACCTTTCGCAGGATATGGATTTAATAAATCGCATTCTGTATCTTATGCTCTTATAGGTTATCAAATGGCTTATTTAAAAGCCAAATTTCCGATGTACTTTATTACAAATTTACTTAACATGAGTATGGGAAGTATTATAAAAACTAAGGAATATATTGATGAAGCAAGAAAGAAAGATATTATAATATTAAAGCCTAATATAAATATAAGTACTAATGAATACATAATAAAAGATAATAGTTTATTATTACCACTATCTAGTATTAAAAATCTAGGGATAAATGCTAGTACAGAGATACTAAAAGAGCGAGATAATAATGGTAATTTCAAAGATTATATAGATTTTGTCACAAGAGTTTATGGTAAAAGTGTCAATAAAAAAACTATTATATCTTTAATAGATGCAGGTGTATTAGACAGTTTTAATGTAACTAAAAAAACAATGATTGAAAATCTAGATATAGTAGTAAACTATGCAGATTTGGTTGGCTCTCTAGATGCAGCTTTCTGTATTCCACCAGCACTTGAAATAAAAGAAGAATATAGTGAAGAAGAATTACGTCTTAAAGAGCACGATTCCTATGGTTTTTATGTCACAAATCATCCTGTAGGCAAATACAATGATAAAAGTATAGTCAAATTAAAAGAAGTAGAAAACTATTTTGATAAACATATAAAATGTGTTGTATTAGTAGAAAGAATAAAGACTGTAAAAACCAAAAAAGGTGATAATATGGCTTTTATAACAGCAAGTGATGAAACAGATAGTAAAGATTTTGTTGTATTTCCTCTAGCATTTTATATGATAAGTAATTTAAAAGTAGGAGATATAATAACCCTTCAAGGTAAAGTAACCAAAAGATTTAGTGAATATCAAATTAATATTGATTTTCTAAATAAAATAAAGGAAGAAATATAGGTAAAAAAACCATCTTTCTCTTAATAGCAATTACATTTTATGATATAATGAAATAAAGCAACAATCAGGAGGTTAAAATGACATTAGAATTTAGAGAAGAAATAGTAAATGACAAGCCTATAGTCACAGCTCATGATTTTGAATATTGCAATTTTATTGGATATTTAAACCCAGCTGGAGAGCCTATAGATTATAGTAGGCCTTTTGGTTTAGGAGGGCATAATAATAATCCTAGTACGGATTTATTTAAAGAATACATGCAACTTCAGATTAATAATCCAAGAGTTTATGATATTTTTTACACTAAAAATATCTCTAAAAGAATGGAAAAAGAAGACACAAAAAATGTAAGAAAGTATTTAGAAAGCGCCATTATTAAAAAAATAAGAGAATTTAGAAGAAAGTATGGTATTGCCTATGCTAAGTATGCTGTATTAGATGATGATTTATATTTATTTTTTTATAATTGTTATTCTAACATGTATTTTAATACAGGGTTTAATGGAGATAATATAATTATGAGCGAAAGCGAATTTTATGAGAAAGTATTTTTACCATTAGATGAAAAAAGAAAACAATTATATCCCAAATTACCAGAAGAAGAGGAAGAAGAATACTGGTATAGAATTCCTGCATCTTATCAATTTGAGACTCAATATGAGTGGTATAAACAAAAAAGAATACTGGAAATCTTAAAAGATGTAATGGTAAGATTTATGGGATATCATTATGTTGCTAGAACCCCAAGAACAATATACACTTCTGATATGAGAATATATGAAACATTTTACAATTATTTGTTAAATGACTTTACTATATATAGATTACCTAAAATGATATATAATCCAACCATTAAACAATACGAAGAAAATGAAGTAAATCATTTTTTTACTCCAGATAGTGAACTCAGATTAAGAGATGAAATAGAAGCAATAAGAAAAAGAGTACCGAGAGAAGAACGTGGAAGATATTATAGATAAATTAAAATGATTAAAAGAAGTAGGTGAGTAGTATGCATGATATAAAATCATTTTTAAAAAGCATAAATTTTGATGATGAAAATAATTTATTAAATGATGTTACTATTGAAAAAGTAGTATTAAATAAAAAAAGTGAAACTTTTTCTGTATACTTAAAAAGTGAAAATGTTTTACCATATGATATTATTGATAAATTAATTAGTGGCTCTTATTTAATTAATGGTAAATATAAATGTAATATATATATAACTTATGTAAATATTACTGATGAAGATTTACTAGAATACGTCAAAATAATAATGGAAAAACTAGTAGAGAAGAAGCCTTCATTAATAAGTTTATTAGAAAGTATTCCAGTTATAGATGATGATATAATTATTTTTGAAGTAATAAGTATAACCGAAGAAGAGAATATTAAAAAAGAAGAGGCCAATATTAGAAAGATTTTAGCTAGTTATGGTTTTAGAGATTATTTAATTACCACTAAAGTAAATGAAGACAAAAGAAAAGAAGTAGCAACAGAGTTAGAAAGTGTTCAAGCTCCAGCCAAATATAAAGAAGAAGTTCATGAGTTTACCCCAGGTGAGGCTATCATTGGAAAAGCTATAACTAAAGAACCAGTAAGTATAAGTTCTATTAATAGTATTGGACGAAATATTACTATTGAAGGTTTTATTGATTCTGTAACATACTTAGAAAGAGATAATATTAATATTATAACTTTAAATATCAATGACAATCATAAAAGTATCATGGCTAAAATATTTAAGAAAGATAAAGAAGAATATTTACCTATAAAAGAAGCTTTAAAAGAAGAAAACTGGTATCGCTTAAATGGTAATATCGATTTTGATTCTTATTCTAAATGTTTAAGTATGAGTGTCCGAAATTTAGAAAAAATTGAAAACAGAGAAATAGTAATTGAGCAAAATGAAGACCCTAATATAATTATTGGTGAGCATAAAGATGGCGATATAACAACACTCGAAAATATTATGGGGCCAATTGATAATGTTATTATAGAAGCGTATGTATTTGGTGAAGAATTAACCGAAAGAGATACAATAAACATATATTCCTTAAAAGTAAGTGATAACACCAATAGTATATTAGCTAAAATAATTCGTAAGAACAAAAGAGAATTTGGTGTTATAAAAAAAGGTTTAAAAAGTGCAGTTAAGAAAAAAGAATGGTATCGAATTGAAGGAAATGTTGAATTTGACAATTATGCTCATGAAAATGTTTTCCAGATTCGTAATTTAGAAAAAATTGATAGTAAAGAAGAAAAAGTGAGAGATGATGCGGAAGAAAAAAGAGTTGAGTTACACGCTCATACAATGATGAGTATGATGGATGGTGTAATTGAAGCTAAAAAACTTATTAGTCATGCTTTATCACTAGGACATAAAGCTATCGCTGTAACCGACCATAATGCTCTTCAAGCTTATCCAGACCTTTTTCATGCAGTATGTGATTATAATAAAGGGAAAGAAGGAGACGACCGATTTAAAGTCTTATATGGAACAGAACTCAATGTTGTTAAAGATGATATAGATTTTATTCATAATTTAAGAGATTATCCTTTATTAGACCAAGAATACGTTGTATTCGATACTGAAACAACAGGATTTTACTTTGGTAGTGACCAGATGATTGAAATAGGAGCAGTTAAAATCAAAAAAGGTGAAATATTAGATCGTTTTGATGAATTTATTGACCCACATCGTCCTTTACCACAAAAGATTACAGATTTAACTTGTATAACTGATGAAATGTTAGCAGGACATGATGATGAAGAAACAGTTACTAAAAGATTTTTGGAATGGGCAGGAGATTTACCAATGGTGGCACACAATGCTAAATTTGATATTGGTTTTATCAGTGCTGCTTGTAGTAAATACAATTTAGGAGAATTTACGAATACTATATTAGATACTATGAGTATGGCAAGAATGTTACATCCTGAATGGCCTAATCATAAATTAACAACTTTAGTAAGAAGATATAAAATTGAATGGGATGAAGATGCTCACCATAGAGCAGATTACGATGCCGAAGGAACAGCACATGCTTTCCATAAAATGTGTGAAGAATTAGATTCCAGAAATATAGAGACAACAACTAAATTATTTAATTCTGTAGATATAAATGAATTAATTAAATTCTCATTTCCTTTTCATTTATGTTGTTTAGTAAAAAACAAAACTGGTTTAAAGAATTTATTTAAAGTAATATCATTTGCCAATACGACCTATCTATTTAGAGGTAGTGAACCAAAGCTTCCAAGAGGAGAATTAAAAAAACTAAGAGAAGGTTTACTTATTGGTTCTGGTTGTGTTAATGGTGAGATATTTGAAGAAGCTAAAACCAAAGATGATGAAGAATTAGCAAATTTAATGCAATTTTATGATTACATTGAAGTTCAGCCAATAAATGCTATTAAACATTTGTTAGATATTGAATCTAGTGGTTTTAAGACAATAGAAGATTTAGAAAATCATCTAAAGAAGATTATAAGAGTAGCAAAAGACGCTGGTAAATTGGTTGTAGCTACAAGTGATGCTCATTATTTAACCCCAAAAGACAAAATATATCGTGATATCATAATTAATCAAAAATCGAATGGTAAATTACACCCATTAAATAGAAGGGGCGTAAATACTCCTGATATGCATATTAGAACCACTAATGAAATGTTAGAAGAGTTTTCCTTTTTAGATAAAGATTTAGCTTATGAAATAGTCGTAACTAACTCTAATAAAATCGCTGATATGATTGAAGAAGTAGAAGTAATAATTCAAACAGGTGGAGTTCCATTCTCTCCTAAAATTGATAAGTCAGTTGAAACTGTTACAGAATTAGTTTACACTAAAGCAGCTGATTGGTATGGAGATCCTTTACCACTTAATATTGAAGAGCGTATTGCCAAAGAATTATATGGTGATGCAATAAGAGAGAGTATTGAAACAAGATTAATAAGAGAAGAAGGCTTAGAAGGAGAGGCTCTAACAACTAAAACATTTAATATTTTACACGAAACAATTCTAAAAGGTTTTGATGCTGTAAAAGATATAGTTAAAGAAGAGCTTATTTTAAAATTAAAAAATGAACACAAAAAAAGTATTGAAGAATTAGAACAAAAGTTAAAAGAAGTTCCTCAGGAAGAAAAAGAAAATACTGAGAATGAATTAAAAACTTTAAAAGAAACTGACCCCATAAGTGACATTGATAAAAAAGTCAAAAAGACCTTAGGTGGGATTATCGGTGGTGGCTTCGACGTTATTTATCTTATCGCTCAAAAGTTAGTTAAAAAAAGTAACGATGATGGATTTCTTGTTGGTTCCCGTGGATCAGTAGGTTCTAGTTTCGTTGCCACTATGATGGGTATAACAGAAGTTAATGCCCTAGCACCTCACTATCGTTGTCCTAAATGTAAGTATAGTATTTTTGACGATGAAAATGGTAAAGCACTGGGCGCAACATATAATAGTGGCTTTGACTTACCAGATCTTGCTTGTCCAAAATGTGGAACCAATATGACAAAAGATGGTCAAGACATGCCATTTGCAACATTCTTAGGATTTAATGCCGATAAAGTACCAGATATTGACCTTAACTTCTCAGATTTAAATCAAGCTGCAGCGCATGAATATACCAAAGTATTATTTGGTGTAGATAATGTTTATCGAGCAGGAACCATTGGTACTGTCGCTGAAAAAACAGCCTTTGGTTTTGTCAGAGGGTATGCTGAAAATAAAGGCATAATAATGAATAATGTTGAAATAGAACGTTTAGCTATCGGATGTACAGGTGTTAAAAGAACAACAGGTCAACATCCAGGAGGCATAGTTGTTATACCAGGATATATGGATGTATTTGATTTTACGCCATTCCAATATCCTGCTGAAGATGTTGACGCAGCGTGGCGAACTACGCATTTTGATTACCATGCGATTGATGAAGATGTCTTGAAACTAGATATTTTAGGACATACCGACCCAACGCAATTAAGAATGATTCATGATTTAACAGGAGATGACATTACGAAAGTACCACTTGATGATAAAGCAACTATGGGTATTTTCTTATCGCCAGAACCTTTAGGAGTTACTAAAGAGCAGATAATGAATGAGACCGGAACTCTTGGTGTACCAGAATTTGGAACGCCATTTACAATTGGAATGCTTGTTGATACTAAACCAACAACATTTTCCGAACTTATTAAAATATCTGGATTATCACACGGTACCGATGTATGGTTAGGAAATGCGCAAGAATTAATTAGAAACAAAGTTGTACCATTTAGTGAAGTTATTGGATGTCGTGATGATATCATGGTTTATCTAATGTATAAAGGTGTTGAACCAATTAAAGCTTTCAAAATAATGGAATTTGTTCGTAAAGGAAAAGCTAGCAAAGACCCTGAAACCTGGGCCAAACATAAAGAGACAATGGAGCGTGCTGGAATAGAAGATTGGTTTATTGGTTCATGTGGCAAAATAAAATACATGTTCCCAAAAGCCCATGCCGCTGCTTATGTTACATCAGCTTTTAGAATAGCTTATTACAAAGTACATAAACCAGAGATATATTATGCTACATATTTTTCTACTAGATTTGATGATTTCGATTTAGAAACAATGGTTAAGGGCTATGATGCTATTAAAGCCAAAATGATAGAGATAAAAGAAAAAGGCTATGAAGCTACAAACAAGGAAGCAAGTGTCTTAGAAACATTAAAATTATGTTTAGAAGCAACAGCTAGAGGTTTTAAGTTTGGCAATATAGATATTGAAAAAAGTGATGGTAAGAACTTTATAGTTGGTGATGATAACAAAACTTTAATATGTCCATTTAGAACTTTAGATGGACTTGGAGATAGTGTTGCAGCTAAAATAATTGAAGAACGAAACAATAAGCCATTTTATAGTATCGAAGACTTTCAACTTCGAGGACACGTTAATGGCACAACAGTAGATAAGCTTCGTAGTTTAGGGGTATTTGGTAATTTACCCGAGACAAGTCAATTAAGTTTATTTGACATGATGTAAAAAAACGTCAAAAAATGTTAACTAATAGCAAAAAAATTATAGCAATATGAATAATAATATGTTATAATAATATCACTAAGTATACTTCGTGTACTTAGAAGATAACATACAGGCTGCAAAGCCAAAATAAGGATTTAAGATACAGACTTAAATCCTTTTTTGTTTAATTAAATAAAACTAGACTTTAAAACGACAAAATATCTTTTAACTATTTAGTATAATCTAAATGGTGATATAAATGACGATATATATAGATATAGTATTTCTAATAAATTTTATATTAGATTTCTTATTACTTTTAACAGTTAATATAGCTTTAAAAAGATATAGTAAAATAAGAAGAATCGCATTAGGGGCATTATTTGGCAGTATATCTCTAATAAGCTTATTTATTCCTTTAAATAGAATATCATTATTTTTATTAAAAATATTTATGAGTTTAATTATGTGTTTAATAGCATTCGGTTATAAAAATATTAGATACACATTTTACAATATAATATATTTATATATGACCAGTATAATTCTAGGTGGTTTCTTATATTATTTAAAAGTAGAATTCAGCTATAGTAACAAAGGCTTTGTCTTTTATTATAAAGGTTTAGCTATAAATTACATATTTATTTTTATTATCGCACCTATAATACTATATGTATTTCTAAAAAGTATCAAAGTATTAAAAGAAGTTAAAAACTATTATTATAAAGTAAGAATAATATTTTCTAATGATTATGAATTAAAGATATCTGGTTTTTTAGACACCGGTAATAAGTTAATAGACCCAGTAACTAATAAACCGATTATATTAATAAATAAAAAGAAAGTAAAAGGGAAAATTCCTATTAGAAGTCCAATGTATGTGCCGTTTAATAGTTTAAACCATCATGGTTTATTAGAATGTATCAAACCTAAATATTTAGAAATAGATGATAAAGAATTAAAAAATTATTTAATAGGATTAACAGATACATCATTTAAATTAAATGGCATAGAATGTTTATTAAATTATAAAATATTGGAGGATATATGATTACAAAACTACTATTGTGGTTAAAAAGAAAATATAATGAATGTTTCTTTGTAGGGGCAACCGATAAATTACCACCACCATTAAATGAAATAGAAGAAAGAGAAGCAATAATAAAAGCAGGTAAAGGAGATGAAGATGCTAAAAATAAACTAATTGAGCATAATTTAAGATTAGTAGTATTCCTAGCTAAAAAGTATGAAAACACTGGTTATGATGTTGAAGATTTAGTAAGTATAGGTTCCATAGGTTTAATTAAAGGAATAAACACATACAAACTAGATAAAAATATCAAACTAGCTACTTATGCTTCACGTTGCATATCAAATGAGATATTAATGTTTCTTAGAAAAAACAAAAAAAGAAGAGGGGAAATAAGTTTTGAAGATGCGCTTAATTATGATTCAGAAGGAAATGAGTTACATTTAGAAGATATCTTAGGTACAGAAATAGATTATGTTCCTAATGAGTATGAAAAAATATTAAATAAGCAAATATTAGAAAGGGAAATAAACTCATTAGACATACGTGAAAAAGAAATAATGACTTTAAGATATGGTCTTAATAATACTGAGGAGTTTACGCAAAAAGAAGTTGCAGAGAAATTAGGAATATCCCAAAGTTACATTTCTCGTATTGAAAAAAAAGTAATTAAAAGATTAAAGCAGACTATGAAGATATAGTTTGCTTTTTTTTATTCTATATGCTATAATCTATAACTTGAAAAAGGGTGTGATTTAGTGGATATTAATGAAAAAATAGAAGAAGTTATAAAAAGAACTAAAGAATTAACGAAACATTTCCTATATACAGATAAAGAAATATATATTTTAGCATTATGTTATATAGCTATTGCATCAATAGATAATGATATAACAGATTTATTAGATGAAGTATTTAGTAAAGTATATATTTTCTTCAATAACAAAAAAGCGAATAAATTTATAAAAGAGATTGAAGGTAAAGCAGTTCTTAGTTATTGTGGTGTGCACATTAAGTATGAGGATGATGGCTGCGAATATATTATAATTAACACTTTTCAAATACCTAAAAATAAATATTATATAGCAAATATACTTAGTACTACTATTCACGAAATTAAACACGCTATGAATTGTATAATTAATACTCATATTACTAAACCAACCGGTGAATATGTTTACAGTGGACTTAATGGTCGACCTACTGGTTCAAGTGTATTAGATGAAGCTTTTAATTATTATCTTACCAGAATATATTTAATACAATTATTTAATTTAAAAGAAGAAAATGAAATCACACATCCAGAGATTAAAGTGATTTTAGATAGTTTTTACACTAATAATCGAGAGCTTTTCGATTACAGACCAGCTTATTTATTAAAAAAATTATTTTTAGATGAAAAATTTTTCATTCTTTTATATAATGCTGCATTATACCGAGATTTAGATTCTTTTTATAACGAGCTAGCCAGAATCACAGAATTACCACCATCAGAGGTAGAAGAGTTTTTTATTAAGTATTTAAAAAAATATAATAATATTGGTTTTATGGGATCGAATCTAAGAAAAAGTATAAAAAAAGTAAATAAAAATTGTCCTAGAAGAGTTTTGAAAATTAAATCTTCCTTTGAAAATATATAGTACTCAATATAGGTAAACTATGAAGATATAGTTTGCTTTTTTAATTCCTATATTATATAATAAATTACAAAATTAAATAAAGAAAATAATAAAAAAATTAATAAGCTATAAATTGAGGTATCAAAATGGACATAAATGAAAAAATAACAGAAATAAAATTACATATAAAAAATTTAGTAAGCCACTTTCCATATACTGAAGAAGAAATTAATTATTTAGTTATTGCTTACATAGCTTTGATAATGTTAGATGAAAGTATATCTGATTTAATAGATGAAGTTTTAACTAAGGTATATTGTTTATTTACGAATTTAACCGTAGAAGAAGCATATAATATATACTTTAAGTATGCAAACAAATATAAAGACATACATGGATTATATAATGGATACTTTTATGATGAAAAAGGAGCACTAATATATGAACCATGTATAATTATAGGAAGTTTTAAAAGAATAAGTCCATTAGAAAGATTTGATACTTTACTTCATGAATTAAAACATGGAATAAACGAAATAATAATTAAAGAATCTTCCAAAGGATTCAATAGTGGACTTAGTTTAATAACAAAAGATAACAAAAATCATTATGATAATTTTGATGAAGCATTTAATAGTTTTTTGACAAAAATATATTTAGAAAATATTCAATATTTAAAAAGTTTAGATATAAAAGATGAAGAAATAAGAAAAATATTAGCCACCTTTAATTTATCAAAAAAATACTTTTATTCTTATGAGGAATATGTTCTGCCATTAGAATCCTTATTTAAAAGTAGAAAGTTATTTTGGGCTTTATATAATGCTTCTATTTATAAAAATATGGATGAGCTTTATCAATCTTTAGAGTCTTCGTTTGACAATTTTATATCTGCGAAAAAAATAATTAAAATTTTTAGCTACCAAAGTCAAAATATAAATGATTTGTTAAGTTCGATTGACTATAGTGTTATAGAAGAAGAATTTTCGTTACCCAAAAGATAAAAATGATATCAATTAAGATATCATTTTCGTTTTATTCTAATGGATTATTTGGCAAATCTGGATTATCTGGTACCTCAGTAGGACCACCATTATCTCCAATATTAGTATCAAGAGTTATATTAGCATTTATTTCTAAACCAGAACTCATATTATTTTTAAATATACTATAAGTAGACTTTATAACAAAAGTATAATTAGTATTAGTACCAGTAGGAGTATAAGAGAAATTAGTATTATTAGTATAGCCTAAACTTATTAATTCTCCATTAGTATCTTTTAGATAAACCTGATATCCGACAGTACCAATATTTGCATTATTATAATTTACATATTCGTTATAATATTTTTCTTTGTATCTTTCATAAGTTTTCCAATAATCAGCTTTATTAAAATATGATTCTAGGTAAGAAGTATTAATCATATCTGGAGTACTAATAGCATCCCAAGTTAATGAAATAGCTCCACCACTATAAGAATATTTACCATTAGAAGGGTTTGATAAAGTATCGAATCTAGGAGACACTTCACTAGGTTCATACCCACTTATATAAATATCTGCAAGTCTCATATTTTCAGGAGTATTAGCACTAGCAAGCATTACTGGATAAGTTTCTTTTTCTACTGTAACGGACGATAAGCCCGAGGGTCTATCAAATTTCGAATTTTTCTTATAAATACCTCTTGTTAAAATACCCATCATAGTTTTTTTCATTGAGTTACCACTAGCACTTTGCAAGTAAGGTTTTCCTTTACCTAATGTGTCATATCCACACCAAAGAGCAATAGAGTAATCTGGCGAATAAGTAATTAACCAATGGTCTGGTTGCGGTTTATTTAAACCATTAGCAGCAGCTTGTTTAGAATCGTAAGTAGAAGTACCTGTTTTAGCAGCTATTTGTGTACCACTAACTCCAATATTTCCTGCACCACCACTAGTAGTAACAGAGACTAACATATCAGTAATTAAATAAGCAGTCTGTTCGCTCATAACTTTTTCACGAGCTACCTTATGAGTATGAACATCTTCAGTTTCAAGATAAACAACTTTAGTAAATGAATAAGGTTCTATATAATAGCCACCTCTACCAAAAGTTGCATAAGCAGCACTCATAGTTAGTGGGTCAGCACAATCAACTCCACCTATAGCCGCTGATTCATGTAAAGTACTTCCATAATCAACACCTAAAGAATGAACAAAGTCAGCTATTTTATCAATTCCTACTTCATCAACCACTTGTTGAAAAGCTTGTACAGCGGGAACGTTTCTTGAATCTTGCAGTGCATAACGCATTGTTATAGCACCTTTGTAACCCCGGTCATAATTTTGGAAGGCTGTACCATTACTATAAGTCCAAGGTTGATCGATAAAGATTGTTCCAGGGCTACTATGTAAATATTCGATATGAGGACCATAATCAAATATTGGTTTAGCAGTTGAACCAGGAGACCTTCTAATACCTTCAAATAATTTTGTTTGTAAAAGAGGGACACCTCTATTTTTTCCAGTAGGAGCATAA
Organism: uncultured Bacilli bacterium; assembly: GCA_948999435.1. Lineage (GTDB taxonomy): Bacteria > Bacillota_I > Bacilli_A > RF39 > UBA660 > Caccenecus. Next base: position 6,939 of record CARJCM010000005.1, on the reverse strand, counting down.
TTTCTACCACCGGATAATGCCGTAATAGAACCATCTTTTAAATCTGTAACTGCTAGACCAAATTGAACAGTGTCATCACGGAATTTATAAGATTCGCCTTTCTCTAATTTACGTATTACTTTTTGTTGTTCCACATCTAGAGTTGTATATATAGCCATTGGAACATCATAAGGATTATCTCCAGTTTCTTCTTGAACTTGATATAAAAGGAAATCAATAAAAGCACGATATTCACTACCAGTATCATTTAAAGAATGTTCTGTAAGTAAGCTTTCTACCGAAACTGACTCTGCAAATTCTTTTTCTTCTTCAGTAATATAACCATGTCTAACCATTAAGCTAAGTACAACACTACGTCTATTACTAGCTTTTTCAGGATATTTATAGGGGTCAAAAGCAGCAGGGTTATTAAATAAACCAACAAGTAAACTTGCCTCAGGCAGCGTCAAATCAGAAACTGATTTTCCAAAGAAATATTGACTACCTTGTTCTACACCATTAATTGTTTCATAAGTACCATAACCACTACCAAGCCATTGACTATTTAAATAAAATTCAATAATTTCTTCTTTAGTATAAGCTGATTCTAATTTAAAAACAGCCATATAAATATCTTTAAATTTACGAAGAAAACTTTCAATTCTATTTTCATTATTAGTTTTTTTAGTATAAGTATTTTTAATAACTTGCATTGATAAAGTAGAAGCACCACCTGCGTTTTTACCAGCAAGCTGGCCTAGAGAAGCTTTAATAAAACGGGCTGCATCAACACCATTATGTTGAAAGAATCTTGAATCTTCTGTTGCTACTAAAGCATCGATTAAAACTTGAGGCATATCTTGATAAGTAACAAGTTCCACATTTTTTTTACCAAGTCTTGCAATTTCAGTTGTACCATCATTAGCATAAATAACTGTAGGTTCTTTTGTATATAATTCATTAGGCACAAAATCAGGTGATGTTACGATTATATATAAAGCAAAAGCTAAAACAGCCGATGCACAAATAATACCCATACTTATCAAAAATATAAGGATAATATTCTTTTTACTTTTTTTCTTTCTAGGTTTCTTGTTCTTAACAGTTTTATTTTTACTTAATTTAGGTATTTTCATTTTACCACTCCTTTAAAATATATATCTTCGATTCCTTTTAAATAATCTAAACCAATATGATATTTATAATTTAATTTATAACCTTTTTCTAAAATAATATGATAGGGAATACTTTTTCTTGTATTAGTATTAATAAAATCTAATAAATCTTCACCTTTAAATATAAAGTATTCACTATTCATACTAATAATTAGAAAAGCAATTCCTCCATGTCTAAGGATATTCTCAATATGTTTAATCTGATGTTCATGAATATTACTAAGCGGAAAAGAAGTTTTAGAATGACATTCTTTTGCATCAAATTCCACATATTTTCCTTTATAAATTCCATTATAATCAAGTGTTGATGGTTCTTTAAAATATGCTTTATTAATAACAGCACCATTTTTATAATCAACATCTACAACTCCAATTGGAGTAGGTTTCTTATATACAATAGCCAAATCCATTTCTAAATAGTAATTACAAGCTTCATTAATTATATCTTCAAGTTCCATCCCTCTATTTTTATAATTAACAACTTGTTTATAAGTTTTCTTGATGTTACCAGGATATTTCAATACAATTCACCCATAATCATTATACTATAAATAGTAATAAATTTCTATACAACCATTGTCTATTTACTTGTGATTTACAAGAAAGTTTTGACATGTTTTGTCGAACATAATGAAATAAAGCTTTATATTTGTTATGATAATCGTGGTGATTATTATGCGAAATGAAAATTTAATAAATAATGTAATAAGAGATTTAGACGAACTAATATTAAAATTTGATACAATCTATACTATTAAAAATATTCATACACCTAAATAAATCTAGTATAATTAAAAATTTTATGTTATGATAATACCCCAAAAGGAGTATTATATGCCAGAGTTTAGATTACCAGAAGCTAGTTTAATAAGTATAAAGACAATTGCTAAAAATGTTAATAATGGAATATTCGCTAAAAAAAGTTATAGTAAATTATTTGACAATGAGTATTATTTTTTTCCTAATTGCAATACTTTTTCTTGTCAAAAAAATTATCCTTGGTACTATTTAACAAGTTCTATGGGTATTAGTTCTACTAGTAAATCTAAAGTGTTTTATTGTGCAGTTAGACCGAAAAGTAAATGGGATACCCAACGTTTTGAAAAAGTAAATCATAATGCTTTAGAATTAGGCATAAGACCAGTATTTAAATATTCTGAAATTAAAGCATATTGCAAAATAATGGAAGAAATAGAACCTGGATATTTAATCGTAACCTTTGGAAAATACCCAAGTAAAATAATCTATGATAATGATAATCCTTTTCAAGAAAATAAAGCAGATTCTGATTTTTGGAAAAATCAAGAACCTATACTAACAGGAAATAAATATACTCTTATAAGTATTAAAGATAATGAAAAAGAATACCCTGAAGTAGAGTTTGCAGGAATAGAAGGAAGATTTGTTATAGATGATGCAATTTACAAAGTTGAGCCTGTTCGATTTTTAGTAGATGTTAAAAAAGATTTTGCTATTTCTGAAGATATTATGTTCAATTTACCAACTTTAGTTGACGCAAGAAAAGTAAGTTCATATAAAGAAACGCTTCCATATGAGTTCTTAAACACTTATTTTGTTCCAGAACTTATGCAAGGTATTATTAAGGAGCATGAGCAAGAATGCATAGAAAATGAAGAAAATCCTTTAATTAAAGATTTAATTGATAGTATATTGCAACTAATAAAAAATACATGTATTGAAAATATAGTTAAAAAAGAATTACAAAATTTAATTAATGAATATAATAATGATTTAGAAAAAGAAAAAAATGAAAAAGAAGATATTGGTTTAACTTTAATAGTTCCCGAAACTCCAGAATCTAAATTTATCGAAAAATTACAAAGCTTATATTCTAAAATAGAAACTTTTTCTTATTATAAAGAAAATAAGATAATATATAGTTGTTTAAATACTGAAAAAGAATTAGATATAGATAGTGAATTATATAAGGATATAGCTACCATATTAAATTACATATTACCAACTTTACCTGAAGATTTAAGGAAAGAATATCAAGAACAAATAAGAGAAATATTGGAATATGCTAAAGTTTTAATTAATGAGTTATATCAAACTCCAAATAAAGAAAAAATAAATATAGAATTAAAAGTTAGAGCAAGATTACAACCTATATTAGAAAAGCTAGCTAAAGATGTAGCTACCAATTATATATACATTAATATGCAAGAAATAATAAGTGGATTATTTAAAACAAGTAGTGATTTATATCAAGCTCATCTTTTTGATTCAATTAATAGTATCGTCAAAGAAATAGAAATTTTAATAGAAAGTAATAAATTAGAAAAATATAAAACTCCCTTAACAGAGATATTAAATAAGGAAGATATAAATAATGAAAATTACGTGATAAATTTGTACATCAAGTTAATAAAATTAAAAAATAGAATTGAAGAAGAACTAAATAAAAGTGAAAAACTAGAACGCAAAAAAATAAAAAGAAAATATTTTTAAAATAGTTGTCACATTTACTTTATTTAAGTTTAATCGAGTTGACAAAATACTACAAAAAAGTATATAATGATATTAAGTTAAAGGAAGTGAAGAATGTGTACAATGATAAAATTTATTTAACTCCTCAGGAAATATTAGACAAAGAGTTTAAAATAGATGCCAGAGGTTATCGTCCTCAAGAAGTAGATAAATATTTAGATATGGTTATACGTGATTATACTGAATTTATAGGTATCATTAAAAGAAATGAAAAGGAAATGAAAGACTTAAGAGAAGATAATGCTAAATTAAAAGCAGAAATTCGTTCCTTAAGAGAACAATTATTAGCAGCTTCATCAAATGAAGGAAGTGGTGTTAATAATGTTGATTTATTAAAAAGAATCAGTCAATTAGAAAAAGTGGTTTTTGGAAAATACGAATAATATTCGGACAAATGCTGCATAATTTTCAAGTATGTAGAGGAAAGTCCATGCTCACACAGTACTGTGATGTCTGTAGTGTTCGTGCTAAGGGAAAAAATAACCTTAGGTAGTAGAAATGCTAACGGCGCTGAAAAATTCTAAAAGCATATGCTCATGAATTAAGTAAGTGTAAAGTGCCATAGTGACGAAGAATAGGGAAACCTAGGAAATGGAACGCGGTAAACCCCACGAGTGAGAAATCCAAATTTGGTAGGAGAGCTCTTACAAAAGAAACGAATGGCGTAAGGGACTATTATAGTAGATAAATATTTGTCGCCCGCAAGGGAACAGAACATGGCTTATGAATATTATTTAATTTTAAAAAAAGGAGTGAAATAACGCTTGGATAACATAGGTAGTTTGCTAAAGCAAACCAGAGAGTCTTCAGGGGTTAGTATAAAAGAAGCAAGTACCGATTTGAGTATTGATGAAAATTATCTTTTAAATATTGAAGAGGGAAAAATAGGTTGTTTCAAAGATATATATGCATTAAAAGATTATCTTACTAATTATGCCAAATATTTAGGAATTGATAGTGATAAATTAATTGATGAATTTAATGAGTATATGTTTGAATATACCTCTAAAATACCAGTTAAAGAAATTGAAAAGAAAGCTAGAAGTGAAGCTAAAGAAGAAGCAGGAAAAGTTGCTTCACCATATACCAGAAAATCAAGAAAATATAGCAAAAATTATTATCTAACAATATATTTAGTAATTATCGCATTAGTAATATTAGCAATTATATGGAGTATAAAACAAATTACAATTGATAATTCAGTTACTAAAGAAATCAGTTATATTAAATATGTTAGATAAATAGGAGGACCACATGAATTTACCTAATAAAATAACAATTACGAGAATAATAACAGCTATAATCATATTAGTAATGTTAATGATTCCATGGCATAATATGGGAATATCATTTCCTACATATCTTATCGCTGGTAAAATAACAATTAATCTAAAATATATTATTGCTGGGATTTTATTTATAATTGCTTCATTAACTGATTTTCTAGACGGTCACATAGCTAGAAGTCGTAATTTAGTCACTGACTTTGGTAAAGTAATGGACGCTATCGCTGACAAAGTATTAGTTAATGGCATATTAATAATTTTAGCTTATGATGGTTTTATAAGTGTTGCAATACCTGTTATAATTATTACTAGAGATATATTTGTTGATTCATTTAAAATGGCAAGTGGTAATAAAGGTAAAGTAGTCGGAGCTTCTATCGCTGGCAAAATAAAAACAATATGTATGATGATAGGAATGTCTTTAACATTATTCTACAATTTACCATTTGAGCTTATTGGAGTTAATGTAGGATATGCTTTAATTATTGTTGCTACAGTACTATCGGTAATAAGTGGTATAGAGTATTATTATAATACTAAAGAAGCATTTGTAGAAGACAATAAATAATAACTTTAATATAATATAAGCTGGCTAAGCCAGTTTTTATTTGTCAAAAAAGCTTGTTTATGCTATAATGAAACGCGGTGGTTTTTATGAATATTTATTTAAAATGGAAAGTAGCAAAAAAAGATTATAGTTATATAAAAAAGATTATAGTATCAAAACCAGAAGAAATATTGACTTTAAACTATAAAGAAAAAATAACTATAATAAAATTTTTAGTAGAAACATCAGATATTGAAAGATTAAGTATTTTATTTTGTATAACAAGAAATTATGCTTTTCGTAAAATGATAATTGAGCAAGTACAAATGAGCATTAATTATAAACTATATGATGCCTTAATTAATGAATGCATTATAGATTTTATTGAATTTGCTATAATGGCTTATGAGAAGAAATTATTGGAATACTTGGCTAATTATATTTCTGAAAATAAACCATTTAATCGAGAATATATAGAAGCTATTATTGAACATTTATTGTTACATTGCGTTAATGAAACTACGATTAATATTGCATGTTTACCAGCATTTAAAGATACTAGATTAGAAGAAAAAATAGCTAAATCAAAAATCTATAAATATATAATTACTTATATTCTTAATACTTCTAAAAATAGTAAATTTATAAAGAAATGCTTATTAAATGGCCTTAGTTTTGAACATTATAAACTTTTATGTAATGATTTAAAAATAAAAAAGCCAGAAGCATTTAAAAATTTAAAGCGTATTACAATGACTCTTGTAAAAGAACATAAAATAGATTCTGAGTATTTAATATTATTAATAGAATTATTACCAGATGACAAAGATAAGGATAAATATATAAATATAATAATGTCTTTAAAAGATTTAAATAAAATTAGAAAATTAATGGCTATTTTAAAATCTGAAGAACAAGAAAAATATGCATCTGAAGCATTAAGAAATAATGACCAAGAAAGCATTTTTAATTTAGCGTTTACAACCAATTGCTCTAAAACTAAAAAATTGATTAATTACATTTTAAATTTTAGAACTCCAGAATATAAAGCATTATTAATCACTTATTTAGAAGGTGAGTATTTAGAGTATGCTTTAGAAAAAGTTTTAAGAGAACAAGGAACAAGAAGCTTTTTAAATATTTATTTAAATATATATAAAAACCAAAACATTGCTTATGTCAAAATACTAGATTATATATTTAATAATAAGCTAGAAAGTTTATTTGGAGGTTATTCATCATTATTTAGAGCTCATCAAACTATATTAGATATTGACAGAAATAATTTACAAAGAAATTAAAAATATATTGGTATTTAAAGAAATTTGTAATATAATTAAAGTAGGAGATTACTATGAAAATAAAGAAAAAAGAAGTTGAAGATCTTATTTTTAAAAGTTATTTAGAAGAAATAATGCAAAAAAAGAAATATTTAAAAATG
>CARJCM010000004.1 GCA_948999435.1 uncultured Bacilli bacterium | reverse complement strand
CTTCCATCTCTTTTATTTCTTTTAGGCGAAGACACCAACTATCATATTTTTTTTGCATAGTATCATTGTTCACTAAAGCATTAACCTTGTTTAGCTCGGATAAAATAGATGCGTTAACTATTAAGTTTTTATCACGTTCTAAATTTGTAATCTCATCTTTATATTTTTTTTGTTCTTTTTTATTAATTAAATTTAATACTAAAATTATCGTTATTACTGTAAAAATGTAATATAAAGCCCCAATTAATATAAAAGTAGTTCTGCTCATATTATCCCACTTCCCTATGATTATTATTTTATCACATTATGGGGGTATTTGTCGAGGTGTAGCTATACATTTTATTATAAAAGATTAAAGAAAAAACCATATATTAATATGGATTATCTATTATAAATTAATAATTTATTTTTCTTACTCTTTCTAATTTTTGAGCTATATTTATTTTTTGTTTTTCATTTTCGTAATTTGATAAAGCTCTTTCTATTTCATTTAAAAGCTTTTCATTATCTATAATTAGTTTATGAGCTTGTTTGATTAATTCTTTAAATTCTTTTTTCTTAGTTTCAACATCTTGGTTTTCCGATTTTATTCTGCGATATGAATCAATTATAATTTTAGTACAAGATATAAGACTGTATGTATCTAATTGTTCCTTAAATATTTTATCTAAACCGTCTTCTATTAAAGAACGATTAGCAAAATACTCTACTATTAGCAAGATGCCAAATAATAAAATCCATAAATCATCTAATTCTTCTATTGTATCTAATTCATCAACATTTATCTCTTTTAAAATGTAATAAGCTTCTTTATAAGTATCATTTAAAGATAGTTCTCCTGTAGTTTCTTTAGTAGTTTCTCCTACAAATCCAAGACTTGTAAAGTCTAATTCTAGTATTTCTTCTAAAGTAATATCTTCAGATCCTGTCAAGTCATATGTTGTAACTTTTCTTGTATATACGCCACTAAGTAAACCTTTCTCTCCATATGGCTCATATTTGTAAAGGTATTTACCATTTTTAGCTTCTTCACTTAGAACATAATCTTCTTCTACAAATTCTTCAGAAATCGTACTATAAGTAGTTGTAGTAACTTTGTATTTTTTCTCTTTTGATATTTGTCTAGATAATATAAAGGACCCTACTGCAAGGCTTGTGATTATTCCTATAGAAGTAATAAGTCTAAGAGCTTGCTTTCCTATTTTTTTATATTCTTCTCTTTTCTTATTTTGAGCCTCTTGAGCTCTTTCATTAGCCTCAGAAATTCTCCGCTTAATCTCTTCATCTAAATTTATAATTTTTTTATAATAGCTTTCAAAATCATTAGTTAATCTCTTTAATAATTTTTGGTGTTCTTCATAACTTGTTGTACTACTAACAATTAAACTTATTAATTCTTTATTTACTAAATTAGCATTTAATCCTTCGCTTTCAATTTCATATTTTTTATTAACTAATGCTTGATATTTAGCTTCTTTTAAATTAAGGCCTTCTAATTCCCTAATAATTTCTCTTTCTATATATGAAATGTCAGTATCATTTTTGCTTACTTCATTTAATACTATACTAGTACCATTTAATCGTATTTCTATTTTAATAAATTCATATGCTAAATGATATATTTCTTCAACTAGAGGACCTTCTACATCATAGTCTAGAGTATCAGAATTTTTTATTTCTTGTAATAATTCCAATAATTTTGTACTATGTTTTGGTAATTCTTGTTTATTATGATTCTCACTAGCTAAAAATAGTTTTAAAGAACCACAAAAACTAGCTGTTTTTAAATATATGTCATATTTTATTAGTTCACCATACATTATATCTAGCTTATTTATTGCCTTATTATAAGCCATATTTAAAACATCTGTTTCCATATTAGTGAAAATAGTTTTAACGTTGTTTGTTTTGGCAGCATCTAACTCCGTTCTTATACCTTCTAATAATTCATTGTATGTAGAAATATTTAAACCGATTTTTTTCATTCTTTCTAAAGTATTTTGAACTTTCCCAAGTTTTCCATTATACTCTATAGCTTTATCATTCATATAAACATCTTTTTGTTTTTTTATTCTAACATAATTTTTTAGGGAAAGCAAATTAAAAGAAAGTGCTTATCTTTCACTTTCTTCTAACATTGTTATTATAAATAAACCATATCCACTTTTAACATTGTCGGTTATAACATGTGTGACTGCTCCGACTAATTTACCGTTTTGAACTATTGGAGAACCACTCATTCCTTGAACTACTCCTCCAGTACTATTTATTAGTTTTTCATCAATTATGTCAAAAGTTATATTTTTTATATCGCTATTTTCATTGATTTTGGTAATTTCAATATCAAATTTTTCAATGTTTTCACCATCTATTACCGTATAAATCTCGGCTTTACCAATTTTAACTTCATCTTTATTTGCTATACTAATTTTCTCAAGATTGTTATAATCATCTTTATATGTTCCATATATTCCGTATTTGGTATTCTTAGTTATATCTCCATAATTTTTACTATAATAGAATTTGGCATTTTTACTTCCTGGTTTACCATCAATACTTTCAGTTATACTACTGATTGAATTTTTAAATATACTTCCTGTCCTTACTTCTATTATTTTGGAAGTATTAGATTCAGTTATTTCATGACCTAAGGCACCATAAATATTTGATTCTGGGTCTATAAATGTTAAAGTCCCTATACCTGTAATACTATCTTTCACATATAAACCTGTTTTATACATTCCATCTTGTTTTACTAGTTTTAATGTTGTTGTTTTTTCATTTTTATCTCTTTTATAAGTTATCTCAATGGTATTTTTATCATCCATATTGTTTTCAATGGCTTTTGTTAGTTCATTAATACTATTTACTTCTTCATTACCTATTTTTAAGATTATGTCTCCCTCTTTTAAACTAGTTTTTGGTAAACTTCCTTCAACTTTATAAAAACCTATAACCATTATACCTTCTGCTTTTATGTCTATTCCAATCGTTTTACCACCTAGTATAACCTCGTTTGAATAAGCAATGGCATTTAATGGTGATAAGGCGAATAAACATAAAAAAACTATAAATTTCTTTTTCATACTCTTTCACCCTTTAATAGTATGGCTTTTTAGAAAATTTATAGTTTAGTAATTTATGTAATTTTGGTATTTTTTAGTATTGACGGCCAAAATATAAACGATATTTGGCCTCTTTACCACAACATACACATGGACCACTTATTTTTTCATCTTCAATTAAACAACGACTTTTCATACTAAAATCATCTTTGATTTTATCTTCACAAGAGGCATCACCACACCAGTTTGTTTTGATAAATCCTGGTTTATTCATGGCAATTTCTGTAAATTCTTCATAGCTTTTAGCATCATAAATCATTTCGTCTCTTCTTTTTAAGGCTTTTTCATACATATTATCTTGAATTTTCGGAAATAATTTATTTAATTCTTCTATAACATTATCTGTTTTTACTTTTATTTTTTCTAATGTATCACGTCTTACAATCGTAACTTCTTTATTTTCTAAATCACGCATGCCTATTTCTATTCTAACTGGATATCCCTTAACCTCAGCTTCTGCGAATTTAAAACCTGGAGTTTTATTACTATTATCTACTTTAAAACTAATATTATTATTTTTTAAATCATCACTTATTTTATTAGTAATATCAGTTATTTCTTCTTTATCTCCAATTGGTATAATCATAACTTTAGTAGGTGCAATATTAGGAGGTATTACTAGTCCTCGATCATCACCATGAACCATAATTAATGAACCAATCATTCTTGTTGTTACTCCCCAACTTGTTTGGAATGGTGTTACTAATTTATTTTCTTTATTTAAAAACTCAATTCCAAAGGCTTTCGCAAAACCATCGCCAAAATAATGGCTTGTTCCATTTTGTAAGGCAACTCCATCATACATCATTGCTTCAAGAGAATATGATGCCTCGGCACCAGCGAATTTTTCTTTTTCTGTTTTTTTACCAATTATTACTGGTATAGCTAAATAATTTCTTTGGAAATCTTCATATATGTGTAGCATTCTAAGTGTTTCTTCTATTGCCTCTTCTTTAGTAGCGTGCATTGTGTGCCCTTCTTGCCATAAAATTTCTCTACTACGTAAAAATGGTCTAGTGGTTTTTTCCCATCTGACAATTGTACACCACTGATTATATAACTTTGGTAAATCACGATATGATTTGATTATTTTCTTATAATAATCACAAAATAATACTTCACTGGTAGGTCTAACACACATTCTTTCTTCTAATTTGTCTTTTCCTCCGTGTGTAACCCAGGCTACTTCAGGCGCAAAACCCTCAATATGATTTTTTTCGACATTTAATAAACTTTCAGGGATAAACATCGGCATTTGAACATTTTCATGTCCTGTTTCTTTAAACATTTTATCTAAGACATTTTGCATACTTTCCCATATAGCGTATCCATAAGGGCAGATAATCATACTTCCTTTAACATTTGAATAATCTACTAATCCCGCTTTAGTTACAACATCTGTATACCATTTAGCAAAGTCTATATCTCTACTAGTTATATCTTTTATCTCTGTCATTTTAGTCCTCCTATTCTCCTACTTCAAAATCTACTAATTCTTTGTTTTCGGTTAATATTTTATTTACTTTCTCTGTAGCAGTATTTAATTTTTCACTACAATATTTAGCAAGTTTCATAGCTTCTGTATACTTATCAATAGCATTATCAAGTTCTACATTTCCACTTTCTAATTCTTTTACAATTACCTCTAATTCTTTTAAGGCATCTTCAAATGATTTTTCCATTATTCTTTTCCTTCTTTCTTTTCTCTAGCTCTTATCCTCTCGATTACTTCACTATTATCAAATGCTTGATAAGCTTCATTTAATATTGTTAGAACATTTTCTTCTAGTACTTGTTCTCTAGCGCTTCTAACATTTTCTAAATCTGCAATATAGCCTTCTTTTTCGCTTTGTAAAGTTGAAAGTTCAGTTTGAAGTTCTCCAATTTCTGTTTTATATCTTGTAATTGCTGCAGTTTGTTCATTAATTTTTTCTTCTATTTCTTTTATATAATTATTATAACCTCTATCAGTGTGTTGTGTCTTTAAATTATTTAACTTTATTAAATTATTAAGCTCACTACCAATAAAATATAAAGAAATAAGTGCACTAACAATTAAAATGTTAGATATGCCTCCTAAAATAAACGCCGTAGTTAAAATGCTCATTATTGCAGCTACTAGTGGAAAAGCTATAATATTAAACCATTTTCTATTTTTAACATTTTCTAGGTATTCTTGAATCAGTTTTTTTAATTCATTCTTGAAAACATATAATACAATATTTTTATTTTTAATTTTAGTAAAAAGTTCTCTTTCACTATTAACATTTTTTAGTTTTTCTTCTAGTATTCCTAAAGCTACTTCTGAACTTCCTATATAACAAGGTAGTAACATTTCAACTCTTAGCTTTTTTTCTGCTATTTCCTTATCTAATCTTTCTATTATTCTTTCTAATTCTATTTCTAATTCTCTAAACTTATCCATTATTAACCTCCCTGACACTTGCAGTTACATTCCCTTTATGTAATCTAATATTTATAATATCATTTTCTTTTAGATTTGAACTATCTTTAATAAGTTCATTATCTTTCGTAACTAGTGAATAACCTTTTTCTAATATTCCTAAAGGATTAACTAACTTTAAAGTATTAATTAACATTTTATATTCATGTTCATTTTTTAAAATGATATTTTTGATATTACTATATAATGTTTTTTCATTAAATTCAAGTTTTTCTTTTTTTACTTCAAATAAACTCATTGGATTTTTAAGAACATAACTACTCCTTAGTTTATCTAATACTAATTTATTATTATCAATTTTTTTAGCTATAAAATTATTTAAAGTATCAATTATATTATCAAGTCTTTGTTCTTTTATTTCATATAATGATAAAGGATTTTTTAAAATATAAGAACTAGTTATACCCTCTAATCTAAGTTTAGCTTTATGAAGTAAATTACTTGTAAATTCACTTAATCTTATTTCATATGAATTTAACATATTATTTATTTCTGATATCGTTGGCACTGCCATTTCAGCTGCACCTGTGGGTGTTGGTGCTCGCATGTCCGATACAAAGTCTGCGATAGTAAAATCTATTTCATGACCAACTGCACTAATTATTGGTACTCTTGCTTCGAATATAGCACGAGCGACTATCTCTTCATTAAATGCCCATAAGTCTTCAATAGAACCACCACCACGACCAACAATTAAAATATCTAAATCATATTTTCCACTATCAGCTTCTTTTATTTGTTTTACAATATCAGGAGCAGCATTTTCTCCTTGGACTAAACTTGAGAAAAGAATGGTTTCACAAATTGGAAATCTTCTTTTAATTGTAGATAATATATCTTTTATTGCAGCTCCAGTAGGAGCAGTTATTATTCCTATTCTTTTTGGTATTCTTGGTATAGGTTTCTTATGTTCAGGATTAAATAATCCTTCTTCAGATAATTTCTTTTTTAGTTTTTCAAATTCTATATATAAATTACCTAATCCATCTGGTTCCATCTTATCTACATATATTTGATATGTTCCTTGAGCTGGATAGCAGGAGATTCTTCCTTCAACTAAAACATTCATACCATCTTCTGGGGAAAACTTCAAAGTCATAGCACTTGAATAAAACATAACAGCACTTATTCTGGAATTGTCATCTTTTAGAGTAAAATATAAATGCCCCCTTGTATGATTCTTAAAGTTGGATATTTCTCCTCGAAGATATACTTTTTTTAAATAAGGATTTTCGTCAAATATGTTTTTTATATATGTATTTAAATCACTTATTTTCATATATTTATCTTGCATGATTATCTCCTTTTTTTATTTCTTCATCATAGATTTCTATTAAAGAGACTCGATGCGTTTTATAGGTTTCAATTATTTCTTCTTTAGTTTCTATAATTATACTTTCATTTCTTTCTATTTGTTCTATTATTTGTCTTAAAAACTCTGGTGTTATTAAATCAATATAATATTTAATTAAATCTGTAAATTCAGAACTGGATTCTTTAAAAAAAATTTCTAAAATCTTCATATACTGATGGATGAGTCTCTGAGAAATCCGAAGTTAAAGCAACAGTTTCAGCTAAAATGCTATCTTCATTATTTGTGTCAAATGAATCTTTATTTTCACTTTTATATAAATAATTGATTGATTCTTTTCTCTTCTTACTAAATATCATTTCATTATCTAATATAACAACATTAACTTGATCTTTTTGCCTTAATATACCCCAATTTCTACTATCACGATCATAATTTAAAAATAAAATATCAAACATGTAAACTTTTAATATTTCATCTATTAATTGTTTTTGTATTTTAAAAGGATAGTTTTTTTCAAAATAAACCCATATATCATATAAAGAATTTCCATGTAAAATATGTTCAGCATCTTTGTCATACCATGTTTCGTCACGATAAAAGCTATTCATAGAATAACTTATAAAACCATCTTCGTTATTTTCAGATAATTCAAGGCCTGTTATAAAACTACCGTATTGATTTAAATCTTCACTTAGCAAATACCTTTCATTTTCAACTTCTACTAAAAAATATCTTGGACAAATTAAGCCCATTATATCTGCAAGTTTTTTTCCTATCAACTCATTTACCCCTTTATTGGCATAATCAGCCTTAATTAAGTATGAACCACTACTTAAATTAACTATTTTAGGATATCCTAAACGTCTTATTATTTCTTTATCTTTTTCAGTTAAATTAATCATAATTATTCCTTAATGTATTTATCTAATACAGCATTAATCATTTTTCTCACATTATCATCACTGTATTTTTTAGCAAGTTCTATGGCTTCATTTATAATTACTACTTCGGGTGTATCAGTATATTTTAATTCATATAATGCTAGTCTTAGAATTGCAGCGCCAGTTTTGTCAATACGTTTAATATCCCAATTTTCCATTTTTTCATTAGCTATCTTATCTAATTCATCTTGGTATGTGATAACTCCGTAAACAATATCCTTTACAAAATCATTTTCAACATCTAAATTGTCTTTTATAATATCTTCGATATTGCAATTCAATTTGTTGCTATTCATTAAATCATATTGATATAATATAATCATTATTTTTTCTCTTAATTCACTTCTTGTTAAAGACATATAAATCACCTTTTTTAATTATATTATAAAACAAACAAAAATACTAGTACAAAAGAAATAAAAAAATTAGAGTGTGCTCTCTAATCTATCTTTTTAAACTCCCTAGTTACGGCCGGGAATCACCAACTTTTATTAGGTCCCTAGTTACGGCCGGGAATCACCAACTTTTATTAGGTCCCTAGTTACGGCCGGGAATCACCTGCTTTTTATAGATTAAATTATAATATATTTTTTTGTGAAAATCAAGTTTAATTCACTATTCTATCATTGTATTTTATACTTTTTTCCTCTAAAAGCAAAAAATTGCAGCATCTTCTTTTAACATTAAAGCTCAATTGGTCATACTTATATGAATTATATAAACGCTTTGCTTTATGACAAATAGAATCATAATAACGATTTAACCATCTTATTTGCTTAGTTAATAATTTTCTATAATTAATGTCGTCCATACCTTCAACTTTTATAATTTCATAACTACCTTTAATAAGCGGAAGCATATTATTAAAATTAATTGCACCTAATTTTCCTTTATCAATTTTGATAAAGTCAACTCCATCTTCCATTGTTAAATGCTTTTTCTTTGGACTTGAAAGTGGTGCAAAATATTCCACTTCTCCTACTTCAAATAATATTCCGATAAACGGTCTTAGTTCTTTCTTACCATAATTATACGGAACCCTGTCGTCAAACTTTCTTAAAAAGTCACAATACTTATAATCAACTTGTACAATATTAAAGCTTTTCATTTTACCATTCCCCTTCCTTTAGTTTTGTACATATCAATTATAACATTTGTTCGCAATGCGGTCAAACTTTTTTGTTATTGTATGAAAATACATCATTAATAAAAGTATATTCAAGTGCTTATGCAGTTTTATATATTAGTATCTTCATATTTCATATTTTTAATATTCATTCCTAGTGATTCATAAAATCTAATAGCATCTTGATTAAAGCCCCAAACATTTAATTCAATTGCATCTATATTCTTAGACTTAACTTCATTTTTTAAATACTCATATAATTTTCTTCCAATACCTTGATGTTGATAGTTTTCTTTTACTCCTAATGATTCAATGAAACAAATTTTACGGGCTTTTATAATATAATTGTCCATAGTAGTTTTAATATCTGCGGTAAGAACACCAACTACTTTATTATCTAAAATATAAACATAATTTAAGTTTTCTTTATCATTTAATAATTCTTCAAAATATTTTAGTGGTAATGGATTGCCATCTTTATATATATCTGGTCTATTTTCTAAATGTAGATTATGTACTTCATAAAATAATTCTTTTACTTCTTCATAATCTTCTAGCTTCATTTTTCTAATCATTACTTATCTCCTTTAATTCAAATAAAGTATTCATAGCTTCTAATGGCGTCATATGTAGAGGGTCGATACTTTTTAGTTTTTCACGAAGTTCATCTTTTTCAACTTTTTCTTTTTCAATACTTCCTAAATCCATAGTAAGCTGGATATTATCACTTGTCTTTAATATATTTTGGGCTTCACTTTCATAACTACTTAGTATTGCGTCTGCTCTTGTAAGTAATTCTTCTGGCATTTTAGCAAGTCTCGCAACATGAATACCATATGATTTATCAGCGGGGCCATTTTTTACTTTATGTAAGAATGTTATCATACTACCCTCTTCTTTAGCTGATACATGAACATTTTTGATATTTAAAAATTCACTTTCAAGTCTTGTTAATTCATGATAATGTGTTGAAAACAAGGTTTTACATTTTATGTTTTTAGCAATATACTCAAGTATTGCTTGAGCTAGACTCATTCCATCATAAGTTGCGGTTCCTCTTCCAAGTTCATCAAATAAAATTAAAGAGTTTTTAGTAGCTCCAACTAGGGCATTACAAGCTTCTTTCATCTCAACCATAAATGTTGATTCACCACTTACTAAATCGTCACTAGCGCCAATTCTGGTAAATATTTTATCAATTATAGGTAGGTTAGCACTTTTAGCTGGAACAAAAGAACCCATTTGCGCCATAATGGTAATAACTGCTAGCTCACGCATATATGTTGATTTACCACTCATATTAGGTCCCGTTATAAGTAATATATCAGTAGTGTTATCCATTAATACATCGTTTGGAACATAAGCATTTTTGCTTACCACTTCAATAACTGGGTGTCTACCATCAATTATTTCTATAATGTTTTCGGTATTAAGTTTTGGTCTTACTAAATTATATTCTTCACTACAAACTGCTAAACTACATATTGCATCTAATTCACTTATAATATCTGCTGTTTTCTTTAATTCTAATATTTCTTCTTTAATCACTCCTCTTATTTCACAGAATAATTCATATTCAAGTTCAAATATTTTTTCTTCAGCATTTAAAATCATTGATTCTTTTTCTTTTAATTCAGGACTAATAAATCTTTCACAGTTAGCTAGAGTTTGACGACGTTCCCAACCGAATTCTTCAGTTACCATACTAGCTTGGCCTTTAGATATTTCAATATAATAACCAAATACACGATTAAATCCTACTTTTAAGTTTTTTATACCTGTGGTTTCTTTTATTTTAGCTTCAAAATCAGTTAAAAATTCTTTGCCACCAGAACGAATATTTTTAAGTTCGTCTAATTCTTTGTTATACCCATCTTTAATTAAAAAGCCTTCTTTGATACTAAGCGGTGGATTTTCATAAACACTTCTTTCTAATAAATCAAATAATTCACTATGAGTATTTACTTGATATTTAAAACCTAAATCACTTACAATATCACTTACACGTGGTAAAACACTTAAAGAGTTTTTAATTTGTAATAAATCTCTCGCATTTAGACTACCACATATAACTTTAGCACAAAGACGCTCCATATCATAAATTTCAAATAATAAATCTCGTAGTTCATCTTTTAAAATAAATTCATTATTTAAAGTTTCTATCTTATTATATCTTTCTTCTATTTCATCAATACTACGTAAAGGATTTAATACCCAGTTTTTAAGTTTTCTAGAACCCATCGCAGTCTTTGTTTTGTCTAATAACCATACTAAACTATATGTTCTTTCTTTTAATCTTAATGTTTCTGTTAATTCGAGATTTCTAATAGTATGAACATCCATCTCTAAATAATCATTTTTATTAACTATAGTTACACTAGATATATGACTTACATCTTTTAGTTCTTTTATAACTACATAATATAATAAATGTCTAATACCTTGCTTAATTCTAGCATCATCAACACTATTTATTAATGTATCATAACCTTCTGTTAAATAAGTACTTGATATTGTTACTTCAATACTATAATTGTTTTTAAGAATATTAATTAATTCAGCATCAACATTCTCTTCTAATATTACTTCTTTAACTCCTAAATGTAATAATTCATTTAATAATCTATCTTTACTATGATTTATACTTAAACTACATAATTCACCAGTTGATATATCAGCATACGTTATTAAATATATATATTCTAAATCTAAAACACTCGCGATATAATTATTATCGTGCTCATTTAAAGACTCTAAGTTAACAATTGTTCCTTTAGATATAACTTCTACTACTCCTCTTTTAACTGTTCCTTTAGTAGTTTTAGGGTCTTCTAATTGTTCACAAATTGCTACTTTATAGCCTTTTTCAATTAGTTTCTCTATATAAGGATTAACACTATGAAACGGAACTCCACACATAGGAATACGCTCTGTTAAACCAGCATTCTTTCCTGTTAAAGTAAGCTCTAATTCACGAGAGGCCGTAATACCATCTTCAAAAAATAATTCGTAAAAGTCCCCTAAACGAAAAAATAACAATTCTTCAGGATAATTATCTTTAATCTCCATGTATTGTTTCATCATTGGGCTTAATTCTTCTCTATTTACTTCACATAATTTCATTTTACTACACCAAGTGTTATTATAACATTTAATTAAAGTTTTAACTAGAAAAAAATGGAATATTTTAGTAATTTCCATTTTTCTATTTCCACTTTTAATCTTTTTATTCTAATTTAAAATTAATACTGCCTTTACCATCACTAGATTTGATATTTGCGATAGAACCATTTATTATAGTCATTCTGGGTGCTACATGGCCAAAATCTGCATTAATAATAATTGGTACATTTAATTCTTCTAATGAATGCTTTACTGCTTCTTTAAAACTTATGTCATAATAACTAGATTCAGTAGCACTTCTGCCAAAAATTATTCCTTTACAATATTTGAAATAATCCATGTTTTTCATTTTCCATAAAATTCTTATTAATCCTTCACTGGAAAATTCACAATTATCAAAGTACCATATAATACCATCTTCTTTGTATTTTTCTAAAAATTCTTTTGTATAATCAAACTTAGTACCAAATATTTCGGATAATATATCTATACAGCCACCTATAATACGACCTGTAATATTTATTTCTTTTTCATCATTTAAGTTTTCCCATAATACTTTTTTATCTAAAGTATATGTTTCATCACCATTACTATATTTAGTATGACTGCTTTCATATTTGTCAAAACTAACTTGTTCAATAATATTGCCTTCTAATATCTTAAGGTTGTCTAGAAGAGATTTATGCCATGGATTCATTCCAAACTCGCAAAAGTTACTGCCATAAATAGTTGCAATATCTAATCTTGTAGTTATAGTATAAAGTAAGCCTGTTGGGTCAGAATAACCTTGTATCCATTTTAGATTATCTTTTATAATATCATAATTTATAAATGGTAAAATCTCTATTAAAAAGTCACCACCCGCAGCACATATTATTGCATTAACATCTTTATCTAAATACAAGCTTTCTAATTCTTTTGCTTGATTAATACTTTCTGTACTTCGCCCTTTTATACTTTTACGGACACTTTTGGTTTCTACCACTTTGTAGCCTTTATCAGCAAGATTTTTTAGGGCATAATCTAGTCTTTTTACTTTTCCAATGTCTGTGATACCATCAGATGGAGCGGAAATTCCAATTAAATCGCCCTTGCTTATAAATTTAGGATATATCATATAATCACTCTTTCTTTTGGTATTATAACATTTCTATTTTTAAAATAAAAGTACCTAACAATTTTAATTAGGCACTATTTAATCTTTTATTTAATATCTTTTAATAGTTTTATTCTCTCTTCATAGTTATTAGATTTACAAATATAAGAACCTACAACAGCAATATCTAAATCTTTTACTAGCTTGATAGTATCTTCGTTTAAACCACCATCCATAGCTATTTTAAAATTTAAATTATTCTCAGTTCGTACTTTCTTTAAATCTTTTAATTTGTCAGCGATATGATAAATAAAACTTTGACCTCCAGCGCCTGGTTCAACACTCATAAGAAGCACTAAATCAACTAAAGCTAAATATGGCATTAACTCTAAAATATTTGTAGCAGGTTTAATACTAATTCCAACTTTAATATTGTTTCTTTTGATAAGTTCAATAGTTTTAACAATATCTTTGGTAGCTTCTAAATGAAATGTTATATATTCAGGCTTTAATGTAGCTAAATCATTTATATATATTAAAGGGTCAAATGTCATTAAATGAATATCTAAGGGTTTTTCATGATTTTTTAAGAGTTTTAAGACATTATCAATTGTAAAATTTCTATTAGGCAAAAAGCCTCCATCCATTAAATCAACATGAATATAGTCTGCACTTGTACTTTCTAACATCATAATAGTTTTTTCATTACTATAATAACTGGATAAATATGATACTGATATTTGCATTAAACTCACCTACTTATAAAATTACAATAATTTTCATATCTTGATTTTAATATTGTTCCTTCATTAACTTTTCTTTTAATTTCACAATTTTCTTCTTTTATATGCATACAATCACGATATTCACAATCACTCTCTTTAAATTCTAAAAAAGAATCTCTAATCTCTTCTTTACTATATTTATTTAAATCTAAACTAGAAAAACCTGGAGTATCAGCGATATAAAAACCATCTACTTCATGAAATTCAGTATGTCTTGTAGTATGTCGTCCTCTTCCTAAAGCAAGACTAATTTCTCCTACTTCAATATGTTTAGTAGCATCTAATCGGTTAATTAAACTGGATTTACCTGCTCCTGTTTGACCAGTTAATACAATATAATGTCCTTTTAAGTATTCTTTTAAAGGTGCTAAAAATTCATTTGTAAATGTTTCAATACCAATACCTTTATAATACTTGATTAATTCTTCTAACTCTTTTTTTTCTTCAGTATTAATTAAATCTATTTTCGTAAAACATATAATCGGTGTTATCCCAGCTAAAATAATACTACTTATTTCTTTATCTAATAAATTAAGAGATATATCAGGTTTTTTCATACTCGTAACTATAAGTGCATAATCTATATTGCTAATTCTTGGTCTATCAAGTTCATTTTTTCTTTCGTCTATTTTTAATATGTAATTGTTTTCTTCATCAATTTCGACTATGTCACCAACAAGAGGAGTAAGCCCCATATCACGGAACTTACCCCTTGGCGTACATGTATAATCTTTATCTTTTGTTTTAACAACATAACTATTACTAATGTTTTTGATAATTCGACCTTTTAACATACTTCCTCCGTATTAGTCAATACAATTTCCTTCTTCATCACGATTACACTCATCTTCGCCTGGTTCTTCAACTGTTGGAGCTTGAGCTACTCTTATTCTAAATGTTTGACCTGCAACTATTTGATAACCCTCTGGTCTTGATTGATAAAATATCTCACCTGGTTCATAGTCAGATGTTTCGATATAATCAATAGTTACTTCTAAATCATACATATCAGCAAAATCCTCTACATCTGTAATCGTCCATGTGCCATCTGTGAAATTAGGATATTTACTTATAACATTTGGAATATATAAAGTTATAGTGTCACCCTCAGATAGCTTCTCGCCTGCTTTAACAGATTGCTCAATTATTTTACCATCTTCGTATTTATCTTCTTCACCTTCTTCTACATCCTTTTTCTCAATAATAACACTGAGTTTTAAAGCTTCAAGTTTTCCCTTAATCTCTAAATAACTTTTGCCAGTATAATCTTCAATAGTAATCTTAGTATCACCTATAGATACATATATTGTTACTTCAGTACCATTTTTTCTTTTAATGTTAGCTGGAGGATTGGTTCTTACTACTTTGCCTTCCTCAATTTCTGTTGAAGATATTTCCTCTTGTTTGTCGGATACTGTAAAACCTTCGTCTTGAAGTTTTTTTATCGCATCACTTATGCTTAACCCTGAAACATCTGGAATAGTCGCTTGCTTACCGTTAGTTATAATAGGAATTAAAACAACTACTGAGGTTATACCTACTATTAAACCTGTAAAGACAAATGCTAATATAATTAATAGTTTGTTTTGTTTTTTCAAATCTTCACCCCTAATCTCTTTAACTATTACTTCTTCATCTTTGTTTACTTTTTTATTTTCTTTTTCTAGAGTTTTTTCTTCATCTTTTTTAGTTTTAACTATTTTCATTATTTTAGTATCATCAGCATCATTTTCGGAATGCTTGAAATTGATTATTGGCTCCATACTTCTTGATTCATCTAAACAAGTTAATAAATCATCATGCATAGCTCTAGCATCACTATATCTGTTTTTAGGGTTTTTAGCTGTTGCTTTTTTTATAACGTTAACAATACTTGTTGGAACATTAGGAACAACTTCTCTGATATCAGGGATAGGTTCTTTTAAATGTTTTAATGCTATTTCAACTGCATTATCTCCTCTAAATGGTAATTCGCCACTTATTAACTCATACATTACTATTCCCATTGAATAAATATCACTTTGCAGGGTTGAGCCTTGACCACTTGCTTGTTCTGGTGGTAAATAATGAACACTTCCCATTACAGAATTTGTTTGGGTAAGTTGCGTAGCATTCATCGCCATTGCAATTCCAAAATCTGTGATTTTTACTAAACCATTTTCTAATATCATTATATTTTGAGGTTTAATATCGCGATGTATTATATATGAATCGTGTGCAACACTCATACCATCTGTTATTTGAAGCATTATATCAACCGCTTCACTTAAAGTTAATTTACCACGTTTTTTTATTAAATTTTTTAAATGCTTACCTTCGATATATTCCATTACAATATAATATTCACCATTATCTTCACCAACATCGTATACTTCAACAATGTTTTGATGAGCTAGACTACTTGCTGATAAAGCTTCTCTTTGGAAACGTCTTACAAATTTTTCATCGTTAGATAAATCTCCTCGTAATATTTTTACAGCAACATTACGATCTAAGATGGTGTCATAAGCTAAATAAACATTGGCCATTCCACCTTCACCAATGGATTTTATTATTTGGTATCTATCACTAATCTTTTGCCCTTTCATTATCATTATGAGCTACTCCCTTCGTTAATAATTAAATATGCAATAGAAATATTATCTGTGCCACCTCTGGCATTACATTTTCTAATTAATTTACTTACTTTTTCTTCAATAGCTATATTATCTTCATCCAATACTTTTTCTATTTGCTCAAATGTTAACATATTTGTTAAGCCATCACTGCATAAGAATATGCCATCAATAGTCATATCAACATCAAATATATCTAATTCACATTTTTCAGCAGCACCTAAGGCTTTCATTAAAACATTTTTCTTAGGATGGAATTTTGCTTCTTCTTCAGTTAAATTTCCTGCTTGAACTAATAAATTTACTAATGTGTGGTCTTTGGTTACTTTGTGTAATTTGCCTTTTTTTATTACAAAGCCTGAGGAATCTCCTATATTACCAAAGATTAGATAATCATGAGTTAAAAGCGCTACTACAATAGTTGTTCCCATACCAGTAGAATCAGGATTGGCATCAGCGTATTCTAAGATATTTTTATTTATTTCACTTATACTATCATTCAACCAATTAACAGCATCTAATTTGGAACCAATACTTGATATTTTATTGAATCTTTTGCCTAAAGCCGCTATAGCCATTGAACTTGCTACTTCGCCTTTTCGGTGTCCTCCCATGCCGTCACATACAATCATTAAATGTTCACCACTGGCATTTTTTAAAATTGTGACTGAGTCTTCGTTGTGTGTCCTCACTTTTCCTGTATCTGTTAGATAAAATGATTTCATTTACATCACTTTCCCTCTATTTTACTTATTTTATTATTAGATATTTTTTCCGCGTAATTGTCCACAGGCAGCATCTATATTACTACCAAATTCACGTCTGATAGTACAATTTATACCTGATTTTTTTAGAGTATCATAAAATGTCATAATCTTATTTTTACTACTTCTTTTAAATTCTAAATGATTAGTTTCATTATATGGTATTAAATTCACATATATATTCATACCCTTAAATAGTTTTGCTAATTCTAAAGCATTCTCTTTACTATCATTTACATTATCTAGCATAACATATTCTATGGTTACTCGTCTACCTGTTCTTTGTAAATAATCTTTAATTGCTTCTAATAAGTTGTCAAGATTATACACTTTATTTACAGGCATTAACTTATTTCTTAATTCATTATTAGAAGCATGAAGGGATATGGCTAAATTAATTTGTAATGATAACTCGGCTAATTCATAGATTTTGGGAACTAACCCACATGTAGATAAAGTAATATGTCTTGCACCAATTGCTATTCCTTTAGGGTCATTAATAATTTTTATAAACTTGATAATATTTTCATAGTTATCAAGAGGTTCTCCAATTCCCATTATAACAACACTTGATAAACGAATTTGTAAATCTCGCTCAATTACTAGTATTTGTTCGACAATTTCATAAGCTTCTAAATTTCTAACCTTTTTTTGACGACCAGATTCACAAAATTTACAAGCCATATTACAGCCTACTTCACTAGAAACACATATCGACGAGCCATAATCGTGATGCATAACAACTGCTTCAATATATTCACCATCATTTAATTTGAATAAATATTTTTTTACTAAATCATCTTCTTGTTTCTTTTCCATACTAATCATATCAGTGTTAAAATCATTTTTTAATTTATCTCTTATCTCTTTTTTGATATTAGAAAAATTATCAATGTTAAACTCCCTTTTTTCATATAACCATTCATATACTTGCAATGCTTTAAATTTCTTTTCACCAATAGATTCAAAGTAACTCTCTAATTCTTCTCGGGTTTTATTAAATATGTTTTCTTTCATTTTTATTTCCTACTCTACTATATTCTCAAAATCTAAATTATATATATAACTAAAATCTAAGGCAGTAATATTAATACCTATGATATTCTTGTTAGAGGTAATAATTTTATAAATATTTTTACTATCATTAGCTTTATAAACAGGCTCGATACAATCACACTCTAAATCTCTACTTATTTGTAAAACTTTTAAAATATTTAATATATATATTGGATCTAAATAACTTTCTTCTAAGCCTTCATATAGATTATCTATCATTACTTTATCAGTTGTTGTTTCCATATAAGTGCCGGTATTATCAATACTATATTTGATTATTCCTGTACTGCTTTCTTTGTATCCACTATTTTCTATTTTAGTCTTAGTTCCAGAATATATATATTTCTCACTTTTAATCGTAACTTCATATTTATAATCATATTTATTGCTTAAATAGTTTTGAAATCTATTAATTGTTTCGATAGTTAATGTTTCATTATTCCAGTTATCTGTTTCTTCTTTAGAGGGTACATTACTAGGTTTTTCCGGTTCATTTAAATTTGGCTTATGAATATTATTTTTAGGTTGTGTTAGTGAGGCAATAGCTAAAAATATAAATAATACTAAGAAAAATATACACCATTTAATTAGTCTTAATATTGCTTTACCTCTACTTGTTTTTTTTAATTCTTTTATTTTTTTCTTTAAAGCACTCTCTTTTTTTATCTTTTTTTCTTTCATCTTTTTAATTCTCCTAAAATAGCTATTTAACTTTTTTTCCTAATAACTCTTCTTTTTTAACCCCATTTAAATAATCTTTTGTAGTCATTGCTTTCTTGCCAAATGGTTTTAGTTTGGTTATATAAAATACTTTATCACAGCAAGATATTCCAATAGCATCCTTTTTTATATCACATATTACTCCAGGTTCTTTATTTGTAGTATTATCAATAAATCCTTCAATAACTTTAATTTCCTCATTGTCTATTAATAAATTAGCAAGAGGCCAAGAATTTAATCCTCTTACTTTATTAAATACTTCTTCTGCGGTTAAATTAAAATCTAAATGCTCATCTTCCCTTTTAATTGTTGGGGCATAAGTTGCTTCTTCATTATTTTGTTTAACTCTATTATTTGTGCTTGCAATTATACTTGGTAAAGTTTCTTCTAAGAGATTAGCTCCTAATTGACTTAATTTATCATGCATAGTCTCAACTGTATCTTCTTTATTAATAGGAATTCTTTTTAAAGAAATAATGTCCCCTGTATCCATTCCTATATCCATATACATAATAGTTATTCCTGTTTCTTTTTCACCATTTATGATAGCATGATGAATAGGTGCTCCCCCACGATATTTTGGAAGAATAGATGCATGTACATTAATACAACCTAACTTTGGTAACTCTAGTACTTCTTTTGGTACTATTTGACCATAAGCACAAGTTACAATTAAATCTATATCATATTTTTTTAACTCATCATATTCTTTTTTTATATTATTTGGTGTAAAAATTGGTATATTATGTGTCAAAGCACATTGTTTTATAGGAGAAGCAGTTAAAACTTTCTTTCGCCCAACATAAGCATCAGGTTGTGATACTACTAACATTACTTCGGTATTTTTAATTAAAGTTTCTAATATAGGGACAGCAAAGTCAGGAGTGCCCATAAAAATTGTTTTTATATTCATATATATCACCATATTAATTATAACACACTCTTTAATTGTTTTCATTAATTTATTTTTGTCACTATAAATGTCACTATAACTCCTTTAAATTATGAGCATGTCCATATAAATGTCCATATAAATGTCCATATAAATGTCCATATAAAATTATTTTAATATTTTCCAAATTCCTTTTTTGTTAGAACCAGTTCTTTTTATGTAATTATTATCTATTAAAACTTTGAAATTTCTATATATTGTTTTTAAAGTTACTCCTAGAATTTGTGCTATTTCATCTTGGGTTATAGTTGGTTTAGTTTGAATTAGTTGCAAAATCGAATTTTGAATTTTACTTAACGAATTATTATCTATAAATTCCTCATTTTTATTAGAGTTTAAAGTATTGTCATTAAATGGAATAGTAACTCTTATATGATTTGGATAAAACTCAAAAATATTTCTATCATAAACCTTTAAAACCCTTTGAATTCCAGTCCCTAGCTGTTCTACAAATTCTAAGTCTCTAAATACTCGCATAAGTTCTGGATTGCGAGGATTAGTGAATCCTTTTAAAAATTCTTCTTGTGATACTCCTTCTTGAATTCCACCATTTGAGGATATAACTAATTTATCTTTAAATATCTCAAATTTAGGTGAATATCCATTAGTCCAATCATTATGTACTAAGGCATTAATAACGAGCTCTCTTATAGCATTGTAATCATACATTTTGATTTCTTTTCTTCTTGCTCCGCCGAGTTTAGTATAGTTTTATTTTCTAACATTATTTTATTTAATATATTATCTGTAATTTTAATTAATGATTTAAAGCCATAATCTTCATTCTCAATTAAATCATAAACATCTGTACCAGAATATTTAGCAAATTGAACCGATACATGATTATTATCAGATAATAGATAAGCTATATAATTATATTCTTTATTATCTGTATATAAATCTAATTTCTTCAAAAAATTATCATTTATTTCATGGCCTTTTTCTTCATAATATATTTTTAAAGTTTTGAATTCTAAATCTTTTAGAGGTGATTTGATATTTTTTAAAGAGTTTCTTACTCTTTTAGAAAATAAATTTAAAATATTTTCTTCATTCATACTTTCAATAGAAGAACCTACTCTTATAAAACAACTATCTGGACTCATTCCCATTCCTTTTAAGTAATATGGTTTTTCATACCCTTTAGCAACAATTATTTTAAGATATTTTTTATTATTTTCTTCTAGTACAGCAACATCAAATAAGCCCATTGTTGAAGGCCTTATATTATCTTTTATTCTATCTTTGATTGTTCTTTGTAAATAGTCTATATTACCTTTTAATCCTAATATATTACCTTTATCATCAACACCAATAAATATATTACCACCATCAGCATTTAAAAATGATATTACTACTTTTTCTAAATTATCTGTAAGTTTTATTTTAAATTCGTTTCTTTGATCTTCAAATTTATTTATCATAAATCCCCCTACTAATTGTATTAATTATAATGCAATAGAATAGACTTGTCAAAAAAATTTTATATAAAAAGTAAAAGATTAATAACCTTTTACTCCCTCTAATGAATCATCATTTTCTATAAAATTACTTACTGATATCTCAGTATATTCATCTTTTGTGTTTCTAACAATTAATTTTTCAATTCCAGCGTTTATAATCATTCTTTTACACATAGAACAAGAACAAGCATTTTTAACATATTCTTCATTTGTAGCTTCTTTTCCTACCATATACAAAGTAGCCCCAATTGTATCTTTTCTAGCTGCACTTATTATAGCATTAGCCTCAGCATATACACTTCTACACATTTCATATCGCTCACCTCGTGGAATATTTAGTTTTTCACGCATGCAATAATTTAAATCAATGCAATTTTTTCGACCTCTTGGAGCTCCATTATAACCACTAGCGATTATTTCATCATTCTTAACAATTATTGCTCCCCATTTTCTCCTGAGGCATGTAGAACGCTCTAATGCTACTTCGGCTAAGTCTAAATAATAATTAGTTTTATCTCTTCTTTCCATATTAACTACTCCATTTCTTACTATTATTTTAAAATAAAGTTATGAAAAAAGCAACTTTATAAGTTACTTATTTTAAAGTTTCACTCTTTTTAACTAAAAATATTTTGTCTTTTTTATAAAAAGCATAGAAAACATCTTTAACTTCTAATTTTTTGCTTTTTAATTCTTGTTCTAACCAACTAGATGTTTTACGTATAAATTTTAAAGCTTTCTTTTGAATACTGCCATCGACAATTAATGGCATTGGATAATCACTTTTTAATTTGAAGAAATTATATTTAAATATTGATAATTTACCATTTGGTTCTAAAAAAGCATATTCTACTTCTTCAATGTTTCTTATTTCTTTTTGTCTTAGACTGAGTAACAAATCATCTAGACTATATCTTTGTTTAACCATTTCATGATAATTAATTTTACCATGTACTATTATTAAAGAAGGCTTTCCCCCAAAGAAGGTTCTAAAGGTTCTTGATTTTACAGAAATAAATGCTAGTAAAAGCTCTAATACTACTAGAACACTTATAGGTAATATAGTTAAGAATATAGAGTCTTTACTATTTTCAATAGATATTGCAACTAATTCAGCGATAAGTATTGAGACGATTAAATCAATTATTCCGAGTTGCCCTATTTCTCTTTTTCCCATAATACGATATGCTAGAGTTATAAAAAAATAAAAGAATAATGTTCTAAATAATACATTAAATAGTTCCATTTATTAATCACCTAATTATATTATGTTGTATTTATTCTTTTTTTAATCATTTTTTTATAATATATTAATATAGTTTATTAGGTGATCTTATGTTAAAGGTTTTAAGCTATCTTAAATATATTGGTATTTTTGTTATATTTATCATTGGTATTGCAATTGTAACTTCATTAATTAATTTAACTGGGTTTAAGCCTAATTTAATTAATAAGCTTGCTGTTATTCTTACTGCTTTATCATTTTTTATTGTAAGTTCTATGGCTAGTAAAAACATTACTGAAAAAGGTTATATATTAGGCATTAAACTTGGTTTATTATTTGTCATATTTATGATTCTTATAAATTTAATATTCTTTAAAAGTGGCTTTAATATAGATAGAATTATATATTATACAATCTTAATTATTAGTAGTATTCTTGGTGGTTCATTTGGAAAAAATTTGAAAATTAAAAAACTTGCAAGATAAATAGTTATGCTATTTATTTTTTATTTGGTAAATTAATGGAATAGAAAAAAGCTCTTGTTAGAACTTTAAGATATTAATTTTATTTCATTTTTCTCTAAATCAATATATGAATTATCTTCATAATATTTTTTATTTAAGGGATTAGTTAGTTTTTCTTTAAGATATTCTTTTTCATATAAGTCTTTTAATAAAACTTTACTTTCACAATTGTTTTCTTTATAACATATTTTTGCTTGATATAAAAATTCTTCTTTTATAACTCGCTCTAAATTGTTGTTATGATTGGTATATATTTTATAAATTGTTGGAACTACTATCATTCCTAAGATAATGAAAAATGTATACGTAATGATTTTATTTTTCTTCATACTTACCACCATAATAATTTTTGATGAATTCACTCTTTAATTCTAAAATATTATCATTTTTAATAGACTCTCTTATATCTTCCATTAATTTGATTAAAAATCTGATATTATGAATTGATAAAAGACGAGCCCCAAAGGTTTCTTCACATACAATTAAATGTCTTATATATGCTTTGGTATAATTTTTACAAGTATAACAATCACACGCTTCATCAATTGGACTAAAGTCTTCTTTATATTTAGCATTTTTAACATTTATTTTGCCATATTTAGTATAAGCATGACCATGTCTTGCTAGTCTAGTTGGAATAACACAATCAAATATATCTATTCCTCTTATGGAACCTTCAATTAAATCAATAGGGTCTCCTACTCCCATTAAATATCTTAATTTATTTTCTGGTAAATATGGAATACTAAAATCAATAGCGTCATACATATATTTTTTGGATTCACCATCATTAGCTACTCCACCGATACTATAACCATCAAAATCTAATTTAACTGTTTCTTCAGCAGAAAATTTCCTTAAATCTTCATAAGGTCCACCTTGGACAATACCAAACAACATTTGATTAGGATTATTATGAACATCTTTTCCTCTTTTAGCCCATCTAAGTGTTCTTTTAATAGATTTTTCCATATATTCATGAGATGCACTAGCTGGTGGACATTCATCAAATGACATAGCTATATCACTATCTAATTTATTTTGGATAGCAATAGATTTTTCAGGAGTTAAAAATAAATTATCACCATTTAAATAATTTTTAAATTTTACTCCTTCTTCAGAAATATCTTTAGGATTAGCTAGTGAAAAAACTTGATAACCACCACTATCTGTTAATATAGGACCATCCCAATTCATAAATTTATGTAACCCACCAGCATTTAATACAATATCCTCACCAGGTCTTAACCATAAATGATAAGTATTCGCAAGTATTATGCCTGAACCTAACCCGCGTACTTCTTCAGGAGATAATGTTTTTACTGTAGCTTGCGTTCCTACTGGCATAAACATTGGAGTCTCATATTTAACTTTATTATATTCAAATGAACCTAATCTAGCTTTAGTATTAGCTTCTTTTTTTTCTAATTTATATGTAAATTTCATTAGTACCGCCACTTCTTTCTTTAAAATTATATCATATCTTGATATTTCATGCAAAAGAAAAAAGAAGATTTACTTCCTATTCTGAACATTCGATTTTCTTATTTTCGATAAATTCTTTGGCTGTTATAGTTTTAGTTTGCTTTTTAGTAAATTTACCCTTTTTTAGAGTATATTCATAATATGCTTCAACAATATCTTTTTTATTAGCACTACATATATGTTTATCTTGATATGCTATATCTTGAACCATTCTTGTAGCATAAACTGTAATAACATTTTTATCATAACTTATGAATGTTGTATAATCTTTTAATACCATACTATCTTTATCTATGTCTTTATCTTCTAAAATAACATTACCTTCTAAATCAATAGCATATAGAGTTGTAGTCCTACCACTTGTACCATTTGTATATGTAAATACTATATAATCATTCATAACTTTAAAATTACGGAACATAGAATATTCATTACTTCCCATTACTTCTAAATTTAAGTTTTCTTTTTTAAAGAATTCATGACCATTTATAGTAGCGATTAATGTTGTTGGGTAACCACTTTCTTTAAAATCTTGATACTTAAACTCTATTTTGGCTTCCTTGCCATTTACTTCAAAGTTTTTTTCACAATATGCTACATTCGCTGTTTCTTTATCGCATTCTTCAACAGATAAAGTTCCATTTGGTACTTTTACTCTAATACCTTCAATTCTTAAATGACCATCATCAAGTGTTTTGGTACTTGCAAAAATAATCAAACCAATTAATACTATTAAACTTACCCCAAGAATAATAATTTTACCTTTCTTCATCTTTTTACCTCCCTTATACTAATTATAAATAATTAATTTAAAAATAACAAGTTCTTTTAATTATTTTTTAGCACGAGGATGAGTCTTACTATAAACACTTTTTAATCTATCACTAGTTACATGAGTATATATCTGGGTAGTACTAAGAGATTCATGACCTAATAATTCCCCAACTGAACGAATATCAGCGCCATTATTAAGTAAATCAGTGGCATAAGTATGTCTTAATGTGTGAGGGGTAACTTTACTTTTTATTTCTTTTTTCTCGGTATATTTTTTTACAATATTTTCAATAGTTCTTGTAGTTAAAGGCTTACCAAATTTATTAGGAAAAAGATATTCACTGGAACTACCATTTAAAATATTTACTCTCGTATTCTTTAAATAATAATTTAATAAATACTCATCACAAGCTTTATAATAAACAATTCTTTCTTTACTTCCTTTACCGGTTACTTTTAGGGAACCATTATTTAAATCTGATACTTTTATATTACATAATTCACTTACTCTAAGACCTGTTGTATATAACAATTCAATTATAAATATATCTCTAATCTCAATATCGTTATCATAATTAATATCACTAAATAAATCAGTGATTTCACTATCTTTTAAAAAATTTGGTAATTTCTTTGCTATTTTAGGATTTTTTATACCATTGAAAGGATTTTCTATACATTCTTTAATCTCTACTAAATAATTATAAAAAGTGCGCGCAGCGCTCATATGTAAAGCTGAAGTTTTATTTTCATAACCTTTCTCAATTAAATGAGCTTTATATAAATTGGCTTCTTTGTTAGTTACACTTTTAAAATTTAAGTTTTTATCTTTTAAAAATTTTTCATATTCTAATAAAGCTAACTCGTAAGTAGTTGCAGTTTTTTCTGAATAGTTTAATTCATATATTAAATATTCTTTAAAAGATGTGATGTAGTCTTGCATATTAGTTTTCATATAAGTAAAAATATAACTTTCTTTCCGTAAAATATGGTAACTCACTGATTATTTTTAAGAATTCTTCCTGTCCTTTATTATTCTTTAATATATTTAATGTGTCATCACTTATTTTGTTGTTTAGAAAATTAATGATTTTATTACAATAATTTTTATCTTGATAGTTTTCTTTTAGACTCTCCCACATGTCAAAACTATTATCTTTTGTTAAAGCTTCAACTTTTCTAGTCTTTTCTTTTTCAACATATATAATTACTAAAGGCATATCATAATCTATTTCTAATAAATTAGCTTCTTTAATAGCTTCCATTATTTCTCTTTTAGTGTATTTTAAAGTTAATGAATCTATTTCTTCAATTTTATTAGATGTTTTATTAAATAATTTTATATCTAACAAGTTAAGAGGAAAATAATTATTAGGTTTGGTTTCAATCGCTAAATAATATTTATTCTCCATATCGTTCACTCCTTATGTTTTTAGTATAACATGAATAACAATAAAGATAAAGAATTTATTTTCTACTTCTTGGTCCTTTGTAGCTATTATTTAAAAATCTTCTTAATATTTCTAAACGAGTTTTTAATTCGCATTCTGGTAATTTCCTTTCCCATCTAATAATACTTTCATTACTGATGTGAAAAAGTTCTTCCATTCTTTTCCCAGGAAGTTTGAATTTTAAACGATATTTTAAAATTTGTTCTTTTTCTTCTTTTGTATATAAAACTCCTATTGTGTTTTTTTCTAAAACAAATCTTATGTCTGGACCTTTTAAATCATTAACTAGAGCTTCTAATTCTTGACCTCGTTCTTCACCTTTTGGTTTAGCTAATATTTTTCTTAATCTTCTTACATATAAATTAGCTTTAAAAAGTCCTCTTTTATTATCTAAATCATAATTTGTAGCTTCAAACTCTAAGTATTCCAATGCTTCCAAAATCTCTTTTGGAAATATAGTAAGATTGAAATTATTTTTTAAAGTATCTTTGTCTATGTGAAAAATTCTACTTGCTTCTTCAAGTGATAAACGACATTCTAACATTATATACGCATATATTATAACTAAATTTCTATTCATAATTTTCCCCTGTTCTTTTCTCTTCATAAATTTTTTATATATTCTAACATAATTTTTGCTATATTAAAACCCAAAACTTAAAGTTTCATGCTGTTTTATTATAATTATATAATTTCTTTTAGAAAAAGCAAAAACATATTAAATAAAAAATATTAGAAGGAAATTAAAAATAAGTATTAAAAAAGTCCTTAAATAAGGACTAAGTAACAAGTTGGTGCGCGTAGAGGGACTTGAACCCCCATGGGAAGCCCGCTAGATCCTAAGTCTAGTGCGTCTACCAATTCCGCCATACGCGCAAAATCAAAAAATGGTGGACCCTGTAGGACTCGAACCTACGACCGCCCGGTTATGAGCCGGATGCTCTAACCAACTGAGCTAAGGGTCCACTTGCTTTTTAATAATAGCATAATTTCTTTGTAGTTTCAAGATTCTTTTTGAGAAAAATTAAAAAAAGTACGCTATTTATACTTTTTATCTTTTAGGTCCTATTAAATCTGCTGTATCTTTCTCTAATCTTTGACGATTTTCTTCTGATATATTTAATTTTCCCATTATATAACTTGATGTAGGTATTTCAATTATATCAGTATTTTTTAAATATATTTCGCCATTTCTATGAGTTATAGCTACTCCTTTATATGGTCCTTCACTTTCATCAACTGCGATTATGTAATAATACCTTCTTACTCTATCTGCGCAATCATATATACTTATAATATCACCTACAGATATTAAGAAATTTTTTTCTATTTCTGTTACAAAATAGTTTTTGGGATTATTTTGAATAGTATTTAAAACACAATATCTTTCATATAAATCTTTAATTACACTAGTATAATCTAATTCTCCTAATTTTCTATCTATATGGGAAATATCTTCTACTCTAAATGAAACTAAACTTGGATAAACAGTTTGATTTGTATTTTTAAAATATAAATCTGCAAATAATATGTGACCATGTATTTCACGATCCTCAATTGGAAAAGCAAAAATACAACCATCAACTATTTTCCAAATCATAAATGGACTACTTAAATACTTTATATGATTATCTTCCTCATATAAAAACTTGCAATCGGGTTTTAAAAAAACTGCTAATCCTTCTTCTAATTTATAACCTTCGGCTAAAAATTCTTCCAATGGCAATTGTATCTTTTGTTGTTCATCATATCTTTTAAGAATTTTATCTACTGTTTCTGTCATTTTGGGATGTTTATCTAATCCTTTTAATATTCTTAATACTTTTATGCCGTCTTCTACTCTATGGGTTTTAATTAAAGAATTAGCATACTGATACATAATGTTACGATCAACTCCAAATTTGGGAACTTTTAATGCGCCTTCTACTAATACTATAACTTTATAATATTTCTTTTTCTCATATGCTTCCCCTATTTTAGTGTATATCTCACTTATCATATAATCTTCTCCTTTTTGCATTTTATTATTCTAACAATAAATCTTAGTTATTGCAAGTTTTTTTTATTTATAATATAATAGGAACAAGAGGTTTTATTATGGAACATACACTAGAAATTGAACGTAGTATTATTAAAAAGTATCGGAAAGAAATATGGTGTAAATTTACGAAAGCTATTAGAGATTATGAATTAATACAAGAAAATGATAAAATTATGGTTTGTATTAGTGGCGGTAAAGATTCTTTTTTGATGGCGAAGTGCTTTCAAGAAATTAAAAAACATGGTAAATTACATTTTGATGCTAAGTTTGTTGTTATGAATCCAGGTTATACTGAGAAACACTTAAATCTTATTATTAATAATGCTAAAACTTTAGGAGTGCCAATTCTAGTTTTTGATAGTGATATATTTCCTTCTCTTGATGTAATGAATGCTAAAAGTCCTTGTTATATGTGTGCTAGAATGCGGCGGGGTCATCTTTATAGTAAAGCTCAAGAGCTAGGTTGTAATAAAATAGCGCTTGGTCATCATTTTGATGATGTGATTGAAACTAATTTACTTAGTATGTTATATGGTGCTGAAATAAAAACTATGATGCCAAAACTTCATAGTGAAAATTTTCAAGGATTGGAATTAATTAGACCTATGTACTATATTAAAGAGCATGATATTGTAGCTTGGAGTAAATATAATAATTTGACTTTTCTAAATTGTGCATGTAAAATGACTAAAGAAAATATTGATGAAGAAAAAAGCAAAAGAAAAGAAATAAAAAAGTTAATTGATGACCTTAGAAAAGTTAATCCGTATATTGAATATAATATTTTTAAAAGTATGGAAAATATTAATTTAACTCAAATACTAGGGTATAAAAAAGATAATTATAAATATTATTTTTTAGATGATTATGAGGATGGTGATTAAATTTGCAAATAAGTGGTAGTTTAAAAAGAAAAGTTGTAGATTGTTATCGGGAAGATTTAAATAATTTTTATTCTAACGTATTTCAAACTAATAATATATCTTTTTCATATGATGGAGAATTAATTTTACATAGTTCAGATTCAACTCAGCAGAGAGCTCTTTATGATAGACAAGAAACATTAATTAATAATGGTATAGATAACACTTTAAATAAAGCAAAAGATAAAGGCATTGATGTTGATGCGGTATCTTTTGAATTAGATAGAACTAAAGAAACTTCTAGGAATATGAGTTTTGCATTGTTTGAATGTTTCTATAGCATTGTAGTTAATGCTAAAAGTAGTGATGACTTTAGACAAAAAGCATATAAATTTGCAAATTTTAGAGATTATTTATGTTCATTAGGCTCTTTCGAACAATGGGAACTAGAAATAATGATAAATTTATTTTTAAGAGATTTAGCTTATACTCCAGAAAAAGTTACTCAAGAAGAAAAAAGAATCTTTGGTATAGAGGCATCCAGACTTCCCTATCCAGCATGTTTAGACGAAATTAATCTTGGAAAGTTTATAGCTCCTAATAGAGTTCGTAAAATAGCACCTGATTTAATTGAATGTAGAGGTTATATAAATTATATTGCACCAGTCTATTTTGCTTTAAAAAATGATGTTCAAGCTGAAAGGTTCTTAAAATGGTGCCAGGTTGAATCTAGATTAGATGCCGATAAAATTATAAATAAAGCTGAATTATGTAAAGCTCCTGATAACCTTATACGACTTGTAAGAGAAATAGATAAGAGATACGAATTGCCATTTTAAAACTAAGGATTCCCTTAGTTTTTTTAAATGTTTGCTAGTTTTTCTAATGCTTCATCAAATGTTTTAGCACTTATTATTTTAATATCATAATCTTTATCTTTAGCAACACTTATTGCTTCTTCATAATTTTCTTCAGGACAAATAAAGATGTCTGCTTTATTTTTAACAGCTCCGATAAGTTTGTATTTAACTCCACCTATTTCGCCAACATTACCATCAATATCTATAGTACCTGTACCAACTATTTTCTTACCTTTTGTTATATCAGTTTCTGTTAATTGGTTATAAACTGTTAAGCTCATCATTAAGCCTCCACTAGAACCAGCTTCTGTAGCTTTAGATTTTATATTAACATTAGGTGTTGCTTCATAATCATAAGTAGTTACAAAACTTATACCTATTTTAGTTACACCATCTATTTTATATGTAGTAGCATAAGCATCACGTTCTTTATCTTTACGCTTGATTTTTAAATTAACTTTTTTATTTTCATTTAGCTTTTCAACTATTTCTTTAAGTTCCGCAATACTAGATATATTAGTACCATTGACACTTATAATTTGGTCTCCTACTTTTAAATCTGACTCAGATTCTTCTGATATATAGCTGACATTATTTATAATACTTTTAATATTTATTTCTTTACTTGCTTTTTGATAAGCATTTATTATTGCATTATCCATAGATTCTTGTAAATAAAGACGTTCACGTATCATTAATTCATCCATTGATTCACCTTTAGCTGTTATATCTTCTTTTTTTACTATATCCCAATCTGGGAATACTTTGGATAATAATAAAAATGGAATAGAGCCTTTAACCATTGATACATAAGCCATATTAAATGAGCCTTTAACTTCTTCTTTATTTTCAACATTTACTCGGTCATTTAAATTGACTGCTCCACCTGGAGTATATATCGAATATGGTAATTCTATTGTAAAAACCATAAATATTATAACTAATACTATTAAACTTTTATAATTTTCTTTGATAAAATCTTTGGATTTCTCATATATTTTAGTAAACATTATTTTCATCACCTTATTAAATTATATCACGTAGGAGATTATTTATGAAAGAAAAAATTATTAACTTTACTTTTTGTTTATTTTGCTTCATTGCCATTTTTTTTATTTTTAAAAATAATAATGTAGTAGCGGGAGTTATTATTAATGCGGTTAACTTGTTTTTAAATAAAGTTTTTGTTTCCTTATTCCCGATGTTTATTATCAATGATATTCTAGTAAATGCTGGCCTTCCTTTTTACTTTTATAAATTATTTAATCCTTTATTTAAAAAACTTTTTCATACAAGTGGTATTGCTGCTTATGTGTTTATTATGAGCCTTATTAGTGGCACTCCTAGTCAAGCTTACATTTTAAAGAATTTAGTTGCTAATAATAATATTAATGAAACTGAAGCTTCCCATTATCTTTATTTTACTTATTTTTCTAATCCCCTTTTTTTAACTTTAATATTATCTAGTATGTTTCCAATAAACTCGGTAATTAAAATTATTTTAATTCATTACGTTAGTAATATTATTATAGGTATTATAGTGAGAAAACATGCACCTCTAATTAGAGAAAATCAAATAAATCATAATATTAGTTTAAATATTGGTAATGTTTTAATAAAAAGTATTTCTAAAGCGATAAATACGTTATTAATGATTTTGGGGACAATCGTTTTTTATATGATTCTTTCATTCTTAATTGTTCAAATAATACCAACTTCAGATTTTCTAAAAGTATTAATCTCTGGTTTCTTAGAAATTACAAATGGTCTTAATTTACTTGGTACAATTACAATTGCTTCTAAATTAAAAGAAATAATCGCTATTTCGATTATCTCTTTTGGTGGTATTAGTATTCATACGCAAATAAAAGCAATATTAGAAGATACTTCTATTTCTTATTCTAGCTTTTTAAAAGGAAGAATTATGCAAGCTTTAATAAGCGCAGTCTTAGTCTTATTGTTTTAAACATACATAATTTAAAGGATAATTATTATTTTCTTTTTTTAAACCTATATAAGTTAAATTTATATCGTCTTCTATGCGGGTATTTTCGTTATTTATTAAAACTGGTATATTTATTTTGATTAAATAATAATTATCATCTAAAGATATATATTCATAACTAGGACATAAATCATAAGTAGCTCCACTACTTTCTAATGTCTTTGTTTCATTATTATAAGTAATTTTATCTTTTTCGATTTTTAATTCTTTATATATACTCTCATAATAAAACTTAATAGTTGTGTTTTCTTCTTTTCTAATCTCAAGACCTTCTAATTTTAATTTTAAAAAATCACTTTCAATGTTTTTGATTATTTCAGTTCTTGATATCTCATCATTACTAGCATATGTCTTGTCATTATTAAAGTTATCTAACGAGAATATCACTTTAATTAATAATAATACTACTATAGAAATAAGGGTTATACTTATTAATAACTCTAATATAGTTACACCTTTTTTATTCATAAGTATCACCTATTTCTATACTGGCAAAAGCTAAAATATCTTCTTTATTAAACTCTAATATAAGACGATATTTATTATTACTTTTATTTGAAAGAGTATCTAAATAATTATTTAAACTGCTTGTATATTTTTCTTTATCATATTCTTTTAAATTAATATTTGCAATATATAATTTTGTTATTTCAAGTTCATTTAATAAAGTATCACAACCTGAAATATTTATTTCATTACAAGTAATCTCTTTTATATCATTGGTTTCAATATTTTGTAATAATCCTAAACTTAAATACTCCTTCACATAATAAGCTTTATATATATTAGATGCATTATCATATAAGATATTTTTTTTACTATTACTTAACATATTACTAAATGTTCCATATAAAAGTAAAAGTGATACCATTAAAAAAGTTATTACTATTAATGTTTCTAATAATGCAAAACCTTTTTTCATATTATCACCCTATCTTTATTTAATTATATAGTAATTTAAATATTTTGACAAGAAAAAAGATACTATTACAACTTTATATACTAGATATAAAATATTAGTATCATATTTTTAGACTTTAGTCTTAGATAAATCTTGTATCCTAATTCTATTATATTTAACCTTAATCAAATATGTAAGTTTTAAAAAGGATATTGGGCGCAAACCAAGAGTGTTGTTCACGTTGTTGCCAGTGAGGTTGCCACTCGAATTCACATAGAACACGACAGCGTTAGTGCCATTCCAGTTAATCGGAGACATGCCGAATATAACAGATTTACCTTATATCAATTATACTCAATACTAATTATATTTTCAATAAATTATTGATAGTTTAATCTTTAAAGAGTTTTACTTAAGTTATATTTTTTGGTCTAATTATATTAGAGATTCGTATAATTGTTAAGCGTTCCTCAAGCGAGGTGATGCCTATGATGGAAAGGTTACATTTTGGAATATTTAGTGATACTTGTAGTATTATTAGTAATTTTAAAAATGACAAAAAATCAAGGTAAATAAAAATGCTTAGCATCCTAGATGTATAAGCGTTTTTATAATTTTGACAAAAAATTCATAGGAACGTCTAACTCTCAAAAATTATATGTCTTTATTGTATGAAGTTTCCTTCATCTATATACATATTATCATATTTGTTCTGAATTTTCAAGTAGGCATAAAAAAAAAGCATTTACTATGCTTCGTAAACGCTTACTTTCTTTTTGTCTCTACCTAATCTTTCAAAACGAACTACACCATTTATTTTAGCAAATAATGTATGGTCTTTACCCATTCCTACATTTGTTCCTGGATAAATCTTTGTTCCTCTTTGACGATATAGGATTGAACCTGCTGTTACAGTTTCGCCATCGCTAGCTTTAGCTCCTAATCTACGTCCGCGTGAATCACGACCATTTTGAGTAGAACCTTGAGCCTTAACGTGAGCGAATAATTGAATATTTAATTTCATAAAATTCATGGTCTTTCCTCCTTTATAATTTTGATATTTTCTTTATAAGTTAATGATAGTTCTTCTAATAAATCTATCATATTTTCTATT
Organism: uncultured Bacilli bacterium; assembly: GCA_948999435.1. GTDB lineage: Bacteria > Bacillota_I > Bacilli_A > RF39 > UBA660 > Caccenecus. Next base: position 4,530 of record CARJCM010000004.1, on the reverse strand, counting down.
ATAATTTTGATATTTTCTTTATTACTTAAGATATTAATAGTTAGTTTATCTTTTTCTTCAATATATTCTAAAGAATTATTTTCTAACTTTAAGGCTGCATTTACACTTGTTATTACAATTGACGAAACACTAGCACATACTATATCTTTGCCATACTCATCATATCCAGCATGACCTGTAATAATAATTGTATTTTGTTTTATATTAACTTTTATCATTAGCTAATTTTTTTAACAACTAATTTAGTGTATGGTTGTCTATGACCTTGAGTTTTACGATATTTCTTCTTAGGTCTATATTTGAAGACTTTAATCTTCTTTTGTTTACCGTGTTTTTCAACTAAGCAAACAACCTTTGCACCTTCAACATATGGTGTTCCAACTTTATCATCTACTGCTAGGACATTTGTAAATGTTACTTCACTACCAACTTCATTAGGTAATAATTCAACATAAATTACATCATTTTCACTAACATAATATTGTTTTCCACCTGTTTCGAATATAGCTTTCATCCAACATTCCTCCTTCTTTTTTAAGACGCACCCTTATGGTAAGTTAAACTTTTAAAACCATTTTAGTGTGGTTTTTTGGGATTAAATCCACATCGATATTCATTTTATCAGAAATACAAGCTTTTGTCAAACTATTTAGCTTATTTATTTGCCTTTATTAAGACATACTTTTAATATTATTTATTATATTTAAATATTTCATTTAATAGCTTTTTTTCAGAATATACTCTACTATCTTTTTTGAAATAATGATAAGTATCTTTTTTTAAGAGATTAATGTTAATTTTATTTTCATATTTAAACTTATACTTTGGTAAATCATATAAATATCTTTCCGTTAAAAAACGCATGTATATATATTTGAATTCTTTTATACTAGTTATAATTTTATATATTAAGAAACTTATTATTAAATAATTGTTTAATGAGAAAATCTCATTATATGTTATAAATAAAATAATAGATATAATGCTTATTATTAAACTTATATAATAAGTTTTTTTATATGAAAATATATATTCTAATATACTTCTTAAAAAGATATAGCCATCTAAAGGAATTATAGGAAGTAAATTAAAAACCATAATCGTTTTATTATAACTATTAAATAAATTATATGTGTTATCTCTAATAATGTTATTTTTATATAAAATATACATTATACAAAATAATATTATTTGAAATATAATCCCAAATATAGATATTAATAATTCATGGGATATCTTAGTATTTATTTTTTTATCAATACTAGTTATACCCCCCATCGGATATATTTCAATCTTAGTTATTTTATATTTTAGTTTCTTAATAATTAAAACATGACCTAACTCATGGGTAATAACTATTAAATATATTAAAATAATATTTTTGATTAATCCCGTTAATAAAAAACTTAATATTAAAAAATATGTAGCACTGTTTACTTTAAACTTCATTTTATAATGATTTAATGTATTCTTCATAATTCATATATTTGCCATCTTTTAATAATGTTAAATATACTTCGTTACTATTTGATGTTCCTAAAATAGTTCCTGATTCTATATAGTCATATACTTTTATGTTCGTATCAGTTAAATTGGAATACCAAATGTCTACTCCATCATTTCCTTGAATAATAATTGTGTTGCCTAATTCTTCTTTTTCACCAATATATACAACTATACCACTTGTTATAACACTTATTGTTTCATTTGGACTGACATTTAATTTAACTCCATTTTTATAATTTTCTATATTTGCATAACTGATATTATTAAATACTGGTTTACTATTGTCTTTATTCTTTTTTATAAAGTCTATCTCACCAAATAAATCATTATATAAATTGTTAATTTTAGTGAAACTAAGAGAGTTTTCTAAAACATATTTTTTATATAATTTTTTATTATCACTATTTATATTCGTATATATTATACTTCCTAAAACAAAAATAATCGTTATTAAAATACGCGATATTAAACCTTTTAAATATTTAATATTTTTAGGAAGTTCTTCCTTTTTTTCACCACTTGTATAATTTCTTCTTTTCTCTTTATTCTTTTTTATTATATCTTCAACATTCATTATTATCACCTAGATAATTTTATGTTTTTCTCCTCTATTTTATACACTAAAAGATAAAATATTAATTCATAAAATATATTATTTATAATAAAATTTAGAATATAAATCATACTATATTTATTTATTAATCCAATAAAACTTATATATAAAATATATATTAAAAGTAGTGATATAATATAGTTTTTGATATTTATTTTTGTTATTTTTAATTTTTTATATATTAAAAAGATACATATTAAAATAATTGTATTTAAAAAGTAAGTATTTAATATTAAGATATCAATAATTAATCCGATAATTATTAATTTAGATAATTCTTGTTTTTTTATTAATACGATATTTATTAAAAAGAAAAAAGTTGGTATTTTACTAAAATAGGATAAAATAATGTCTACTACTAAATAAATCATAAAGATATTACTCCTAAATATTTTAAATTATGGAGTGATATACTTTCAATATCTAATATGTATTCTAATTCTAGTTCATCTTTTTTTATATTTTTTACTTTACCTATTTTAATGCCTTCTGGTACTAGAGTTAATCCTGATGTGTATACTTCATCTCCTTCTTTTATGCTTCCTTCGATTTTCATATTCTTGATTTTTAATTTATGATTTTTACTATAAAGTATTCCGTAAGATTCTCCTACTTTAACAGATATATTGGTATCATTACTTGTAATTAAAGATACTTCACAACTGTTTTTATTTACTTTAGAAATTGTACCTATTAAACCATATTCACTAATAACAATATCCCCTTTTTTTATATTATCATTTTCATTTTTGGTTATAGTTATCTTGTCATAAAATTCATAGATTTCTCTTGTTATTACTTTACTATATATTAATTCTTGTTTATTCTCAGTTAAATTCATAAAGTTTAATAATTTTTCATAATCCTTTATAATACTGTTATTTTCAAGAGTGCATTTACTATTTGCTATATCATCTTTATTATTAATTAAACCTATAAAACTGTCTTTAGTTAAAAATATTAAATATATTATAATTAAAGAAATATAAAACCAATTTTTTCTAATCATTTTTAAACACCTATTTATATTATGGCTCTTTTATTTATTAATATATTCACTAAATAACTTTAATAATGATTTATTTAAATTTTCATAATAATTTTTATCACTAGTTGCAATTAATAATTCATAGTCACGCATTGCTTTTATTAATTCTTGACTTGCTTTAACTTCTTTTTTTCGAAAATTTATTCCTTTATCTAAAAAATAACTTTCCATTAACTCAATACTTTCTTTTTTATTATATACCCCAATTATGACACTATAAATACTATCACTACTATATATTAAAGCATTGTTATAATTACTTTTTTTATTATTTGCACTAGTAATATCATTGTAAGAGCCTACATAAAAATATGTCACTTTAGTTTCAAGAGCATTGCTGATAATTGTTGGTTCTATTTTATAACAAACAACAAAAGCACTAATCATTCCTATTCCAAGTGCGATTAAAAATATTTTAACATTTTGTTTCATATTACCACCATTATTAGTCTATCATACTTTATTCATATAACTTGTCGAATTGTGATTATTTTTTAAAATTATAAAAGTATTTATTTTATGACACTAGTTGGCAAAATTTGTGATTAGTGGTATGAATCCTTTTATATAAATCAACAAAACTTTTATTTATGTCAAATTTATTAACTAAAAAATATTGTTGTTATAATAAATGCTGCTATAATTCCACAAAAATCGGCGAATAAACCAACTTTTAGCGAATATCTTGTTTTTGTTACTTTAATACTTCCAAAATATAAGGCTAGAACATAAATGGTTGTATCTGTGCACCCTTGTAAAGTCGAAGCAAGTCTTCCAACAAAACTATCAGGGCCAAAATTAATGAAAATATCATTCATAATAGCTAGTGATGCCGTTCCAGAAATAGGTCGTAATAATGCCATTGGTATTATATCCATTGGAATATTGGTATTCGTTAAAAATGGTTCTAAAAATCCAAGCATTCCCTCTAAAAATTTACTATCTAAAAAAATATTAACAGCAAATACCATAGCTATTATAGTAGGAGTGATATGAAATACCATTACTAATCCTTCTTTAGCACCTTCTAAAAATGAATCGTAAACATTTACCTTTTTTTTGACTCCAAAAAAGATGATTAATAATACAAATAATGGAATAATTATTCTTGATAATAAGTTCATCGATTTTTTCTCCTTATCATATAGTCTAACATTAAGCCTGAAAAGCTAGATACTGTGGTTGCTAATATACTAGTTATAATTATTTCTGTAGGATTACTACTGCCATACATCATACGAAGCGCTATAACTGTAGTTGGTATTAAAGTTACGCCACCTGTATTTAAAACTAAAAATGTAATCATAGCCTCTGTTGCTGTATCCTTTTTAGGGTTATCTTTTTGCAATTCCTCCATTGCTTT
>CARJCM010000003.1 GCA_948999435.1 uncultured Bacilli bacterium | reverse complement strand
TTTTTTTATCTTTTACTTTAAAATGTTTAAGTCAAAGCTTTTAAGGCGTAGGCTATTATTGGTCTCACGCCTCTTATTTTTGTCTAAATTTAAAGGAGTGTGTTGTTATGAAAAACGAAAGTAATAAATTTTTAGGCGAAGAAAAAATATCTAAATTACTCGTAAAGTTTTCTATTCCTTGTATTTTTTCTTTACTAATTAGTGCTTTGTATAATATCGTAGACCAAATATTTATAGGTAATAGTAGCCTCGGTTATCTAGGAAATGCAGCGACTACTGTGGTATTTCCTCTTACTATTATTTCAATGGCTTTTGCTTGGTGTTTTGGTGATGGTTCGGCAGCTTACCTTAGCTTATGTCAGGGTAGAAAAGATACAGAAAATGCTCATAAAGCGATTGGTAATAGTTTACTTGTAACTTTTATTATTAGTATAATATTTGTCCTTATTTGTTTTATATTTATGGATAATATTTTATTTATGTTTGGCGCTAGTGATGCTAGTATAGGGTATGCTAAAGATTATTTTATTATTATTTTAGCTTTTACACCTTTATATATGCTTACTAATGCTTTTACTAGTGTTATTAGAGCTGATGGCAGTCCTAAATATACGATGATAGCTACTCTTAGTGGTGCGATTATTAATATTATTCTTGACCCTATTTTTATTTTTGGCTTTGATATGGGGATTAAGGGTGCTGCTTGGGCAACTATTATTGGACAAGTTTTCTCTTTTATTATTGCTTTTAGTTATATTTTTAAATCTAAAACTTTTAAAATATCTCTTGGTAGTTTTAAATTAGATTTTAAAGTATTTAATAATGTTGTTAAACTTGGTATTTCAACTTTTATTACTCAAATGGCTATCGTTGTTATTAGCTTAGTTTGTAATTTAATGTTAGTTAAATATGGGGCTTCTAGTAAGTATGGTCCTGATATTCCAATTGCATCTTTAGGTATTACTATGAAAGTATTTTCGATTGTTATAAATATCGTAGTTGGTATAATTGTTGGTGGACAACCAATATTAGGTTATAATTATGGTGCTAAAAAAATGTCTAGGGTAAAAGAAACTTATAAAATTATAGCTCGTCTTACTATTCTTGTAGGAATTGTTGCTACCTTAATATTTCAAATATGCCCTATGCTAGTTATTAATATATTTGGTTCTGAATCAGCCTTATATAATGAATTTGCAGAACTATGTTTTAGAATATTTCTTTCTTTAGTTACTCTAACTTGCTTTGTAAAAATGACTTCGATATTTTTTCAAGCGGTTGGAAAACCTGTAAAAGCTATTGTTGTTTCTTTAACTCGTGATTTAGTGTGTTTTGCTCCTTTAGCTTTAATACTACCAAAATTTATGGGTATTAAAGGCGTTTTATGGGCTGCACCTATCGCTGATATAATTGGTTTAATTGTTACTATTCCTGCTTTAGTATCATTCTTTAAATCTTTAGATGATGCGAAAGATATGGAAACTTCTAAAGCTATAATTAAACCTAGTAAGCCTGGTGTTATAATTACAATTAGTAGACAACATGGTAGTCAAGGAAAATATATTGGTGAATTAGTAGCTAAAAAACTTAATATTCCTTATTATTATAAAGAACTTACGGCACTTGCGGCTGAAGAATCTGGTTTATCTAAAGAATATGTCTCTGAATTAAATGAAAATGCACCTAAATTTATGTATGATTTATATGTTAGTACAACTCCTGTTAAGGAAGCTATTAAAGCTCAAGATAAAATTATTAAAAAAATTGCTGATAATGGTTCTTGTGTAATTGTAGGTCGTGCTGCTGATTATGTTACTCGTAAATATGATAATGTAATTAATATTTTTATTTATGCTGATAATGATTATAGAATTTCTAAAGTAATCGAAATGTATGGCGATACAAAAGAACAAGCGCGTAAAAGTATTAAAAAGTCTGATAAAGCTCGTTCTAATTATTATCACTCTATTTCAAATAAAACTTGGGGAGATGTTGATAATTATGATTTATGTATTAATTCTATAATTGGTCCTCGAAAAACTGCTGATGTTATTGTCGAATATGTTAAAAATATGAATAAATAAGTTCATATTTTTTTATTATTTAAATCCTTTTATTTTACTTTTTTATTTCAGATTTTTAATTTTGCTTATTATAGTTATGTTTTTTTAATTTACTATTTCTTTTATTATTGTTATAATTGATTATAAGGATAGATTATTATGATTAATAAAATTAAAAATTGGATTTATAGTGATAATAAACCTTTTGCTAAAGGACTTTGTTTCTCTAAATTAGTACTTCTCTTTACTTTAGGAAGTTTTCTTGGTGTTGTTTGGGAAAATGTTCTTGGTATTGTTAAACGTTTAATTAAATATGGTACTTTTAGTTTGCGAGACCATCGTGGTGTAATTTACGGACCTTTTAATCCTTTATATGGTTTTGGTATTGTGATAATAGTGATTATTTTAGGTAGAAAAAAAAGACATCCTTATAAAACTTTTATTTACGGAGCAATACTTGGTGGTTTAATTGAATATGTTGCAAGCTTTTTATTAGAATTTGTCTTGGGCGCTAAATCTTGGGATTATAGCGACCAAATACTTAATATTAATGGTCGTACTTCAATTTCTTATATGATATTCTGGGGATTTGCGATGATGCTTTTAATTCACTTTGTTCTTCCTTGGGTATCTAGAAAAATAGAGTCTATTCCTAAAAAAATTGGCGATTTATTAGTTAAGTTTTTTGTTATTTTTTTAAGTTTCGATATGCTTATTTCTTTTACTGCACTTGCAAGACAAGTTTTACGTCATAAAGGATATGAACCTCTAACTTTTATTGGTGAATTTTATGATAAAGTTTATACAGATGAATTTTTAAAAAAGATATATGTTAATATGAGTTTTGAGGATTAGTATTATGTTTGAAGTTGTTAGTGTTTTTCTTATTATTCTTGGTTTGTTATGGATTTTTAGTACTGCTTTTTTATCGAGGTTTAATAAAAATTTTCCTAAAATAAAAAGACCAGAAATGGAAAATATTTGTTTCTTAATTCCTGCGCGCGATGAATCAAAAGTTATTGAAGATTTACTTATAAGTATTTCAAAACAATCTTTTAAAATGTATATGAAAAATGTTTATATCATAGTTGAATCTAATAATGACCCTACTATTTCTATTGCTAAAAAATATGGCGCTAGTATTTTTATAAGAAAAAATCTAAATTTAAAAAGTAAAGGTTATGCTCTTCAAGAAATAGTTAAAGACCTTATTTCAAAAAATATTTATTATGATGCATATTTTATATGTGATGCTGATAATGTTTTAGATAAAGATTTTGTTAAAGAAATGAATAATTCCTATATGGATGGATACGATATTGTTACTAGTTATAGAAATTTAAAAAATGGGAATGATTCTATTATTAGTGCTTGTTCTGGTATTACTTTTCAATTTTTAAATTCTAATGGAAATGAAACGAAAAGTAAACAATCTAGAAATGTTACTCTCTCTGGTACTGGTTTGTTCATAGCGGGTGATCTAATAAAAAAATGGAATGATTTTCCTTTTCACTCTTTAACAGAAGATTATGAACTTACTTTATATTCTATTTTAAATAGTCTTACTAGTACTTATAATAAAAAAGCAATATTTTATGATGAGCAACCTATTAAATACAAAAATACTATAAATCAAAGAGTTCGTTGGATTAAAGGTTATTTTAATGTTAGAAAAGAATATATTCCTAAGTTTAGAAAAGTTCTAAATAATAATCCTAACTTTGGTTCTCTAATTTCTGAAATAACTGGTATGAAACCATATATTTTAATGATTATAGGTGCAATTCTTTATATAGTACAACAAATAATCAATATAGTATTACATAAATTTATATTATGGTCTTTATTTAAAATCTTTTTAATATTTTTCTTAGCTTACTTTTTATTTTCAATGATGACTTTTTTTGTTATTTATAAAGATAAAAATATAAACTTAAACAAAAATATGAAGATAAAAACTTGTTTATTTAGCCCCCTATTCTTTGTTACTTATGTTCCTTGTGCTATAAGAGCATTATTTAAAAAAGAAGTTAATTGGGAAAAGGTTGAACATTCAAGAAGATGGAATGAAAAAAGTTAGTAATTATTTAGTTACTAACCTTTTTTAATTTAAAATTTCAACCGCATCAATTTAATTATATTATAATTCTACATCAAAAGCGCATTTAAAGTCAAATATTTTCTTGGCTCCAACCATTTTGTAATCTATAATAGGTAATGCTATCAGCTAGAATGTCTCTGGCACTTTTTTGCAACTTTATAATCATCACATCATTTTTAAGACTTACTATTATTGTAGTAAGTTAAACAATAAATTTACATACCCCATAATTGGTAAGTACATATTTTTAGAAAGAGGACTTAAAAATGAAAAAATTTGAAGATATTAATTATATAAAAAAATAGAGGATAATAGTAAGTATATATTGATTAATTATGATTTGTTAGAAATACATGAAACGTCAAAATCAAAGGTAAAAAAATCTTTAGAATCTTTACTTAATAATTATTTAGACAAAATTGTGGAAATAATTAATATGAAAGTAGTTGATATAACAAATATTAATGTGGATGAATACTTAATAAATTTTAAGTTTGATTAAAAATTTAATTTATCTCAACATGAAGTAAACAGAATATTAGGTGAAGAAGAATATATTGTTCCTGTGGCAATTAAAAAAAATAATATTAATTATTTAACATTATATATTATTATACATTTGGCATTAATATATTTATTAAGCAAAGAATATATTAATTAGAATTTTGGTTGTAGTGTATAGATTTCCAAACTCTCTTTTAAAAAAGCTTATACACTGGGTTAGTGATGGGTTAAAAAGAACAGCTTTCTATTTATTTTCGTTCTCTATTATTTATTTTACATGAAAAAAATAAATTAACCTTTCGGAATAGTACTTAATTTAGCTGTTCTTTTTTATTTTAACTAACTTTTACAAAAAATATAAGAACCAATAAAGTCAATTACATAATACATCGACGAATAGCAAATGCAATAAAATACTTTATATATTAAAAGAAAATAATTTTTAGGACTTTTTAAGTCCTAGTATTAATAAGAAAATAATGATAAAATGTTATTTGGTGAGATATTATGAAAAATGAAAAATTTGGTAGCTTTATTTGCCAACTAAGAAAAGAAAAAAGTATGAGTCAACAAGAATTAGCTGATTTGATTCCTATAGGCCGAGAAGCTATTAGCAAGTGGGAAAGAGGGAAAACTATTCCCGATTATGATAGTATGATTAAATTAAGTGAAATATTTAATTTATCAATAAATGAATTATTGCTTGGAGAGAAAAAAAATGATACAAATATAAAATATATTGAAACTCTTTCTTTAAACTTATATAATGATAATAAAATTAAAAATAGAAAAATTAAATTTTTAAGTATATTTTTAATAATGGTTATATTTTTGTTACTAGTTTATTATTTCGTTGTTAATTATAATTCAATAATGATATACGATTTACACTTTAATAACGAAAACATTAATATTACCAATGGTATGGTGATAAAAACTAATGATAAAATATATTTCAATTTAGGAAAAATTACTTCAATAAATGAAATTGAGAATTTGAATTTATATTATAAAGATAAAAATAATAATGATGTATTTATAATATCTACAAATAATTTAAATATTTATTTTGCAGATTCACTTGGATATGAAGAGTTTTTTGATTTTAAAAATATTGACTACATAATTAATAATTTATATTTAGATATTACCTATAAAAATGGTTTTGATTCAATTAAAATAAGTAATAATAAAATATATACGAATAATACTTTTTTTATAAAAAAAGTAAATAACATTGGCTAGTGCTTAACAAGTCCTAGCTATTTTTTTATTTTAGTTTACTATGGGTATAAGAACACATAAAATGAGGTGATTTAATGAATTGAAATTTTTGAATTATTAATAAAAAATAAGAGAGGAATGAAAAAAATGAAAGAAAAAACTTTATTAATAATATTAAGCATATTTACATTTTTGACCTTTAGTAAAAACGTAAATGCTTTAGAAACAATTAATAACGAAATGTATTTTAATAGCAATAATGTTGCTATGACGGAAAAGCAAATTGGAAATTTAAGAAATTTAGGTTTTACAGATAACCAAATTGAGTTAATGGATCAATAAGAATTTGATAATAATAAAGATTTAAATGGTGAAGTTTTAACTGAAACAGTTAAGTATTATAAAACTATAACAATAGAAAATCCCAGAGTTAGTCTTTATTCTTTAGAAAATACACCTATTACTATTAGTAAAGAAATTACAGAAGAAGAATATAATAATTCTGAAAATGCAGTGCAAACTTTTGGATTAGTAGATGGCAAAACTGAAACAGAAATGAAAAAGATGGTTTCAACTATTATAGCTGTTAATGGAAGATTTAGATTAAAAAACACTGTTTATTGGAAAAGTGCTCCTAAAACAAGAAGCTATGATATTATTGGAATAGGTAATGATAGTACTGTTTCTGGAATACCATCAACAAAATATTTTAAAAGAATAGCAGATATTTCTGGTAAGGATTATAGTTATTATGATATGAGTACAACTGGTACTTGGACACAAAAGCCTTCTGGATATGCAGTAACTTTTCAATTACCAATTAATAAAGCTGATGGTGATGTTAAAACTATGGAAATATATATGTATTATGAAGTTGATAAACTTACAACAGCTACAATAAAAACATTGAATGCCTTTGGTGATTATAAGCATTCTAAAGTTACTGTTAGTTCTTCAGTATCAGGTTCAATAGGTATAGGTTCTGGTGGTATTAGTTTGACAACAACTTTAGAAAAAAAGTTTGATAAAATAAGTACTGCACAAGCACAATGGCTTGATATTTACTGGTAAAATAAGTAAAAACAAAAAGATAAAATATTACACTTTATCTTTTTTTTAATTATTTAGTTACTAACCTTTTTTATTTATATGTGATATATGAAAAAAATGTAAATAATTATTATTTTTACAAATTTTGTGTTTTTAGCTAGACAGATTTTTAGTGTTTGGCTTAACAGATTCGGTGCATTTAGTTAGACAGATTTTATGTATTCTGTTTTTGACTTGTGTCTTTTTGTATGGTATCTTGTTTTGTGAAAAGAATATTTTATATGAAAGAAGAAAACTATTACATTGAAATTGAGAATTATATTAAAAGAAATGAAACAAATAAAAGGAGAAGAAATCTTGAAGATAATTACGATACTCTAAATAATTATTGGAATATCGGTAAGCTTATAGTGGAAGCTCAAGGTGGAAGTAATAGAGCAAAGTATGGAAATGAGTTAATTAAAGAATGGAGTTTAACTCTTACTCGGAATTATGGCAAAGGTTATGATTATACTAATCTCTCTAGATTTAGACAATTGTATATAGCATTTCCAAATCTTGGGCCACTGGCCCAACTATCTTGGACTGTTATTTGTAAACTATTACCGATTAAAGATATTAATAAAAGAAATTATTACATTAATTTGTGTATTGAAAGAAATTTATCTAAAAGACAATTATTAGAAGAAATTAAATCTAAAGCGTATGAAAGATTAGTTAATAAACCTAAACATATTGAATTAGTTTCACTAAAAAAAGAATACTTTACTTTTGAATATATAAAAAGCCCAATAATTATAAAAGTAGATAAAAATAAAATAATTAAAAGTGAAAAAGACTTAGAAGTAACAATATTATCAGAAATAGAATTTATTTTAATGCAATTTGGTAAAGGTTTTACTTTTGTTGGTAGTCAGTATAAGATTAATAATTATTATATTGATTTATTATTATTTAATATTGAATTAAATTCTTATGTAGTAGTAGAATTAAAGGTGAGAAAATTAAAGCCCGAAGATAAAGCTCAAACTGAAATGTATATGAATTTAGTTAATAATAACTTAAAAAAATCTTTTCATAATAAAACTATTGGGATAATAATTAGTAAAGAACAAGATGAATATATTGCTAATTTTGTTAGAAGTAATAACTTAATACCTTTAGAATATATTATAGAGAACAACTAAAAAAGATGCCTTAATCTTTGGCATCTCCTATAATGCTTAATAAACGTATGAATATATTTATAAAGTCTAAATATAATTCAAATGCGCCATTAATAGCTAATACTTCATTATCAATGTTTTCTTCACTTAATTCTTTAATCTTTTGAATATCATATGCTGTATATCCAAAAAATACTACTAAAGTAATGATTGATACAATTAAATCAAATGTGTCATTGCCAATAAATACGTTGATAATTGAACATACTATGACTGCTAATAAACCCATTAATAATATTGTTCCAATATTACTTAAGTCTGTATTTGTTTTATATCCTATCATACCGAATAGCCCAAATACTAAAGCTGCGATTAAGAATACCATCATTACAGAATCTAGTTCAAATAAAACAAAGATACTTGAGAATGTTAAAACAGTTACAAATGAATATAACAAGAAGCATATCTTAGCTGTTGTTGGACTCATTTTTCTTACTCTTATTGAAAAGAATATTACTAATGCAAATTCAGCGATAATAAATACCCAATATAATGAACTATTAAATACTGCATCTAACATTGTATCACTTATTGATACTACATAACCTGTTGCAAATGTAACTAATAACCCAATAAACATCCACAAGAATGATTTTGATAGTAATTTATTCATTTTATCCTCCTTTTTCTATTTATATTATAGCATATTTTATAGTATTCGTAAACTTTACTATTTTAAACATTAAATCTAAAATATACTATGTCACCATCTTGCATTAAATAGTCTTTTCCTTCAAGTCTTAATTTACCAGCTTCTTTAACTTTTAATTCACTGCCATATTCTTTTAAATCGTCAAAACTTGTTACCTCTGCTTTGATAAATCCTCTTTCAATATCACTATGAATTATTCCTGCACAGACCTTCGCATTCATTCCATCCTTAAAAGTCCATGCGCGACATTCATCTGGACCGCTTGTAAAAAATGTTTTTAAACCTAGTAAATTATAAGTTGCAAATATTAATTTATCTAATCCACTATTTGAAATTCCTAACTCACTTAAAAATACTTTTTTATCATCGTCTGATAATTCTGATAGTTCTGATTCCATTTTGGCACACATAACTATTACACCGCTATTTTCTTTTGAAGCATAATCTTTTACTTCTTTGGTATAATTATTATCTCCTATAACTATATCTTCTTCACTTACATTGGCAGCATATATAAGAGGCTTTAATGTAATAAAATTAAAAGGTTTCATTACTAATAACTCTTCTTCATTCCATTCAACTCTTCTTAAAGGTATATTTTGTTCTAGATTAGTTTTGGCTTTAGTTAAGGCATTTACTTCTAATACCGCATCTTTATCTTTGGTTGTCTCTGCTTTCTTTAATATTTTTCCTAATCTATTTTCAATGATTTCTAAATCTGCCAAGATAAGCTCTACATTTATTATTTCAATATCTCTAACTGGATTTGTTTTTCCTTCAACGTGAGTTATGTTTTCATCATCAAAACATCTTACTACTTCAACAATTGCATCAGTTTCTCTAATGTGGCTTAAAAATTTGTTTCCTAAACCTTCACCTTTAGATGCTCCACTTACTAAACCTGCAATATCGGTAAACTCAAAAGTAGTTGGAACAGTACTTTTTGGTAAATACATATTCTCTAAGTATGTTAACCTTTCATCTGGTACTGTTACCATCCCTACATTGGGCTCAATAGTCGCAAAAGGATAATTAGCTGCTAAAATATTTTTTTTAGTTATAGCATTAAATAATGTGGACTTTCCAACATTAGGAAGTCCTACTATTCCTGCTTTTAAACTCATTTTTATTCCTCTTTTCTGTATTTTATTATATCATATTTATTAATATTCTTTTAGTATTTTTAAATAGTTCTTTAATTCATTATTAGGATTTATTTCTAAGCAATAGTTTATTCTTCCTATAATACTATTTAAATATTTCTCTTTATCTTTTTTTAGATGTTTACAATGGTTATCTAGTCCATATTTTTTTATATAATACATCTCTTGTCTTATTTTTCTTTTGTATTCTTTCATTATATTTATTTTCTTATTTACTACAACACCTGTTACTAATTGTCTATTATTATTTCGGATAACTTTTGTTTTTTTCTCATTTAAATTATATCCCATTTCCTCTAAAAAAACTTCAACTTTATTCTTTAGCTTTTTGACATTAAAATCACCTGAAAATGTTAAATCATCACAATATCTTGTGTAACTTATTTTTCTATCTTCACAATATTTTCCTATGTATTCATCAAAATTCTTTAAAGCTAGATTTGATAAATAAGGACTGGTTGGAGCTCCTTGCGGTAAATAATCATAATATGTGCATAGCTTAACTAATAATACTTTTACTTCTTTAGGTAATATACTATTTGGTAAGGATTTATAAATATTCTCAAATGTTATGTTAGTAAAAAAATCTTTTATGTCTAGTTTTAATATAACTTTCTTATCTATATGAGGATAAGCATTGTCTACTAGTTTTTTATTTGGTATGTATGCACAGGCATATTTAGATATTTTTAAACCATATAAAACATTATTCAATATATTCTTCTGAATACTTTTTAAGATTGGTTTTGGTACTAATAACTCTCTTTTAGTCCCATCTTTTTTATTTATATATTTGGAAGTATAAAACTTTTCAGGTTTATTACTTATAGTGTATAAGATATTTAATTTTTCTTTATCACTAAACTTATTTTTTACTAAGTCTAATGATAAAATAAATTCCTTAATTTGTTCTTTGGTTAAATACTTCCACATTAAAATCACCTTTAAAAAGCAGTACTTTAAAATTATCTTATATAGATATCATGGACAAAAGTATAATGAAATTATACCTTAGCCTTTAGGCGGGTCCTTGCTAGCTATATTAGTAAATGAGTTATATAAAAATTTTCGAATAAGCGACTCGCCTTTCTATCTGCTATTTCAAACAGAAACCTCTACTGCTTTATTCGTATTATAACAGATATAATATTAAAATGCACTAATTATTTTTTTAATATGTCGAAATCTGTCATATGAATTTTGTTGCTATTTACTACTTAATAATTTAGAATAATATCTTGAGCGTTAGGGCTAATGCTTTTACTTATAACATTGTTTTTTATTCTATTACATTCCCTTGGGGGTTTTGGAGTAGAAAGGAAGTGATGCTGTGGAGTTTCGGATAAAAGTAATTTTACCGTTTAAAAAAACATTAGTCTTAAAGATAAGGCTAATGCTTACACGCAAGTAGTAGGCGTTAGACTAACCCTAACGTTCTACTAATTTAATATTAACATATTTTTTAAATAATTACAACCTAGATAGTTGTTACGCCATTAATTCCAATTGGTAAACCTATTATAAACCATACTATTAATAAAGCTAGTAATATTATACCTACTAACATAGTATATGGCATTTGATACCTTAATGTTTTAAATAGATTAATTGGCTTAGAACTTTGATTGTATTTTTCTAAATATGCAAGATATATACAATAATAAGCCATTAATGGTGTTATACCCATTGTTACTGATTCACCAAATCTAAATATTGTTTGACTAAATTCTGGAGATATCCCAATATTCATAAGAGTTGGTACAGCTATACCTGCCATTATAGCCCACTTAAAGCTTGAGTTTGGTAAGAATAAAGTTGAAATCGCTGTTATAATAAATAATATTACTATTAATGGAAAAGCTCCTAAGCCTTCTATTGTTAATATATTTACTAAAGCCGCAGTTATAACTTCACCTATACCAGTTTTCTTAAATATGCTTATAAATGTTGAAGCTAAAAATATTAATACTAATGTCTTTCCTATTCCATCTAAACTATGACCTAAATCGTCACAGAAATCTTTATTGTTTCTAATAGTCTTAGCTCCAATACCATAAAAGAAACCTAATATGATAAACAACATTGTTACTACAAAGACAAATCCATGGCTGAAAAATGATGTTGGACTAAATAATTTATCGATATAGAATAACTTGGTATTATCTAGCAATGCTCCCGATAAAGGTAATCCTGGAATAATACAATAAATAAATATTAATAAATATACTAAACCTGCTAGTCCTGCTAAAACTAATCCTTTTAGCTCTTTTTTATTTATCGTTAAATCCTCTTCTAAAGAACTTTCAGGAAATTCATACTTTGGTAATCTAGGAACTATAAAGTTTTCGGTAACAGATGTTATGACAAAAGCTAATATGATTATAGCTACTAACATAATAAATATAAAAGCAGTTGTTCCAAGAGCATAACTAGAATTTATCATATGTGAACCTAATAATGTATTTATTAAAAGCTCAGAATCTGTTGCAGTAAATAATACACTTAATCCTGTACCAGCACTAAGAGCTGCAAAAGATGATATTATTCCTATATAGGGATTACGTCTTCCATATTCAAATATTAATGCACTTAGTGGTATCATAATAACATATGGTAAATTGCCCATAACACTGGATAATAAACATATAAGAACTAATACAAAAGTTACATTTTTCTTTTTGGCTTTTTTCGTTAATAGTGTTATTGCTGTTTTTAAGAATCCACTTTTTTCCATTACACCTATACCAATTAATATGATTATTAAACTTGATAAGGGAGTAAATGATATAAAGTTTGATACTGTATTGGTAAATATATATTTTAAACCACTTAGACTAAATAAAGATTCGACTGATACTAACCCTTGGGTATACTCTATATTAACATCACTTGCTATTTTGTTATAAGTTACGTGTGTTCCTAAAAGGTGCAAAAAACCACTTAAAACAATGGTTGCTACTATTAAAATTAGTAATGTCATTATAGGATCTAAGGTTATTCTATCTTTAATTGACCTCTTTTTCATTCTTTCCTCCTATTATTTTTTTTAACTTTTTTGTAAATTCTAAACGGTCAAGCATTACTTCCCGTCCACAATTTATACACTTTATTTTGATATCTACTCCCATTCTTGTTATTTGCCACTCATTTGTGCCACAAGCATGGGGTTTCTTCATTATTACTTTATCATTTAAATTAAATGTCCCCGCCATGATGTACCTCGATTTGATTATATGGAATCTTAATATTGTTTTTATCATATGCTAATTTTATTCTTTTTAGCATTTCTCTTCTGATGTTATATCTTTTGTTTTGGTCACAATTAATCTTTACTAAGTATTTTATCGATGATGCGCCTAAATCATTAATTCCTAAATATTCACTATCAGGGAGGATTAATTTTTCTACTATTGCTTCATCTATAACTTTCATTAACACTTTTTCAATTTTACTTTCTTTTTCTTCATATGCTGTGTCTATTTCAAGATATAAATTGGCTTTCTTTTGGGATAAATTAACAATAGTATCAATGTTACGATTAGCTATAACCATTACTTCACCACTGGCTTTTTTTATCTTTGTAACTCTTAAACCTAATTCAATTACCTCACCTGTAAAATCATTATAAGTTACAGTGTCTCCTACCGCTAAATAGTTTTCTAATATTAATGATATACCACTTATAAAGTCTTTTAATGTATCTTGTAAGGCTAAACCTAAAACAGCTCCAGCTACTCCAATACTAGCTATTAAACTTTTAGTATTAACTCCATAAAAATCTAATATTATTAAACCTGCAATAATATATATTATATATTTAAATATACTTCCTATTAGCTCAATTATAGTCTTTCTTCTTTTAGCTTCATAATCGGTCTTGCCTTTAATTAATATTTTAGAAACTACATTTTTAAATACTTTAACTAAAATTATAGCAATAATAATAGTTAGTAATGTTCCTAATACTTTCTTGGTTAAAACGAAATCTAAAATATTTTCAATAAATGCTTTAAAATTCATTTTTAATCACCTTCAATGTTTATATTTAATTCTTCTAATATACGAGTTAATTCTTCATCATCTTTATATGGTATCTCTATTTTTTTATTGTTAATCTTTACTTTAACGCCTAGTCTTTCACGACATAAGTTTTCATATATACTAAACTTTATATCAAATGTTGGAGCTCTATTTATGTTGTGCTTTTTAGGTATGTTTTCAGCATTAATTAATTTCTCAGTATCCCTTACACTTAAGCCTTCTCTTACTATTTTATATGCTAATTCATTAATCTTGTTTTCATCTTCTAGTTTACTTAATGCCCTAGCATGACCCATTGATAACTCTTTTTTCTCAACTAATTTAATAGTACTCTCAGGTAAATTTAATAAACCTAACATATTTGTTATATAACTTCTACTTTTAGAAAACTTGTGAGCTAGTTCTTCTTGAGTTATATTATTTATCTTAATGATATTTTCATAAGCTTTGGCCTCTTCAATAGGATTTAAGTTTTCTCTTTCAATGTTTTCTATAAGTGCAATCTCCATCATTTCGACATCATTAAAGTCTTTGATAATGGCTGGAATTGTTTTTAGACCTGCTAGTCTAGCTGCTCTGGTTCTTCTTTCTCCTGCAACTAACTCATATCCTTTAATACTTTTTTTTACTATTATAGGTTGAATAATTCCGTGCTCTTTAATTGAATTTGCTAATTCTTCTAATGTATCATTATCAAACATAACGCGAGGTTGATAAGGATTACTTCTTATTTCTTCTAAAGGTATTTCAGTTATACCTCCTGTTTGTTTTCCCTCATCAACTATCTCAGTTTCAAATTTGTTGAAATTGATTACTTCATTGGAAAATAATTGCTCTAATCCTTTTCCTAAAGCTTTTTTGCGATTAGTTTCCGTCACGTAATATCACTTCCTTTGCTAAATTGGCATATGCAATTGTGGCTTTACTTTTGGGGTCATATTCATTTATTGGCTTACCATGACTTGGCGCCTCTACTAATCTTACTAATCTTGGTATTATTGTGTTAAATACTTTATCTTTGAAATATTTTCTTACTTCTTCAATTACTTCTAAACCAATTATTGTTCTTCCATCTAACATCGTTAATAATACGCCCTCTATTCTAAGAGCTGGATTCATACTTGATTGAACCATTATGATAGAGTTTAATAATTGAGTAATTCCCTCTAATGCGAAAAATTCACATTGAACTGGAATAATTACCGAATCACTTGCGACTAAAGCATTCATTGTTGCTAGACCTAAAGCTGGTTGGCAATCAATTATAATATAGTCATAAGTTTCTTTTACTTCTTCTATAGCAATTCTTAACTGCTCATTTTGATGGAATTCTGGGTCTTCTAACATTTTTTTTACAAATTCAACATCTACACCGGCAAGATTTATTGTTGATGGTAATATAGATAAATTCTTGAATTTAGTCTTTTTTATTGCCTCTTTAATACTACAAACTCCTGCCATTACTTCATATACATCATGGGAATAATCTCCATTTGATAATCCTAGTCCTGTTGTTGCATTCCTTTGGGGGTCTAAATCTATTAATAATGTCTTTTTTCCTTCTACTCCTAAGGCTGCAGCTAAATTGATACTGGTTGTAGTTTTTCCTACTCCACCTTTTTGATTAACTAATGATATTACTTTTGCCATAATGCTACACCTCTTTATATTATAATTAGATAACTAGAATTATTTTATCATATAATTCTCTTTTTGTCTTTAATTTTAGATAATTATTTTTAATCTTTTCAACAATTAAAAAAGACCTTAACTATTCTTTCATTAATAATCTATATGAAATAATAATTAATTGTCTTTATTTTTGTTTATTTGTATTTTTCTACTATTTTAATAATATCTTCTGCTTCTTTAAACCCTATAAAACCATCAACCATTTTACCATCTTTGATAATAATTACTGTTGGGACAAGTTTATGATTTTTTAGTAATTCACCATAAGTTGTTTCTTCGTTGTCAAAGATTGTTTTTGTATCTAATTTAGAATAAAGCTTATCAGAAGTATTACTACTATTAAGTGTTACATTATATATGTTTGTATTCATAGTTTTAATAATATTATCTAGTTCAACTTCTAATTTGCGACATGGTTCACAATTATCACTATCGAAATATAAAATATGTAAACCATTTTTATCAAATAAATTTAATGCTTCTGCTTCATTTACCTTCTTAATAACATTTAATGGAGTGTCATTAAAAACATCTAATGATATTCTTGTACTAACAAAACTGACTGGTTCATACATTCCTGGTTTTTCTTCATACATATGAAGCTTATTATTAACTTTGTCAATAGCGAAACTCGCTTCTTTAATTAAATTATGATAATCTCTTTTTTCTTCACATTTTTCATCTTCAGAAAAATAACAAGTATCATAACTAGAGAAATCATTGTCATCTTTTTTTAACTCTTGCATTATGTATTCATATAATTTTGTTTCAAAGTTAGGTATATCTTTTGTTGGATTATCACTTAAATAACTTATTTTTTTGTTTTTATCTATTAACATATTTACAGCATTTATTGTTTTTGTATTTATTTCTTTAGCTTCATTAAAGCCTAAATGATATTTGATAAAATCTTCTTTTTTATATTCTTTTTTATTAATCTGATAATATACTTGATAATCGTTTGCTGTATGATAATATATATCAGCGTTTATAGAAATATATGCGTAATTATTTCCCTCTGTGTCTAATTTTTCTTTTTTTAATATTTCTTTTTCTAATAAATTAATATAATCTTTTAAATTAAGTTCTGTTATTTCTTTAGAAATATAATTGTAGTCAGGGTCTATATTATTTTGATTATTAATTCTAAAGTTTACATATGTTTTATCATTTATAAAATGACCTGCTTCAGTATAATTATTATTATCTTTTTCTAATAATCTATATATTTTATCAGCACAATTATTTGGTTCACAATAATCAGTTATATCTTTTTCATATATACTATTATCTAAATAACGATCATATATAGTAATATCATTAAAGAAATCATAATACTCTAAATAAATTCCACTAAATTCATCTTCCTTACTTTCATAGGTTAGAACAGCATTCTTAGTATTAACACTTAAGATATAATCATTATTTTTAATTTTTTGGAGATTTTCAGCGATGGTATTTTCAATATTGTTATCATATTCAGAATCATTATCTTCTGGGCTACAAATTCCCCACATACAAGTACTATTATAACTGCTTTTTACTATAAAACTATATATATCAGAATCTTTATTAAATAGTTCTTCTATTGTTATTTCTTCACCAGTCTTTAAATTGACATTTATTGTTTCTATGGCACAACTTATACTTAAAACATTTGATACATTTGTATTGATGTGACAATTGTTACCAAATTCGCTTTCTTTAACTGTTAATACAGATAACTTTTCATTAACTTTATTTTCAATCTCTTTATCTTTTAAACCACTTATTTTAACCTTACCTTTTGTAAAATTTATTTCAATAGGATTTATAGGATATTTTTTAAATATATCAATTGTATCACTTTTAGAAACTTCTTTAAAAGTTAAAAATGGTTTAACATCCTCTTTGGGAGTGTTAGTAACTCCATTTTTATCAACATTTCCTTTATGTTTATAGATAGCAAAAGCTGTACCTGAAATACTTAATATTACAATTAATACTAAAACACTATAAAAGATTATATTATTTCTTTTTGATTGGGACATAACCTGCCTCCCTTGCTACTCTAGCTCCTTCATTTCCTAATAATGCTTCTTTAAATTCTAATGTTTTTTTACTTGCATCTTTTCTTGTTACAATATAATATGCTGTCATTAATGGATATGTCTCATTTTCTATAGTTTCATATGTTGGTTTAACTCCATTTATACCTAAAAATTTAATATTTGGAGTATGATACATTATATTAGCATAATAATAGTAAGAATAGCCTAATCCATCTATATTGTTATCATAGTTGGCTACGGCATCTATTATTCCTCCCATGGTTGCTACTAATTCAGTTGTCGTTGGCTCTCTTAATGGTACGTCTTTCATAACAAGTGATAACATACCTGTTTGAGAACCTGAATTAACTGGTCTTTGATATGGTATTATTCTTGATTTATTTCCTCCGACTTCATCCCAATTATTTATTTTTCCAGAATATATATCAATAACATTCTCTAATTTTAAATTATCAACTGGATTTTTAGCGTTGGCAAAAAAGACAAAGCCTTCATTGACTACTTTTGTTACTTCTAACTCAACATTCTTTTCTTTGGCTAAAGCTAATTCTTCGGCGCTCGGTTCTGTAACAACTATTAAGTCTGTTTCGCCATTAATTAACTTAACATAGCCTGGATGTGTATTAGTATAATTTTCTTTTACTTCATTTAAAAAGTCTTCATCTCCAAAATATTTAGCATACGCATTCATTAATGGTTGAGTTGCAAGTGATGCATCTACTCTTAATTTACTATTTGCAAATTTACCTTTTAAATCTTCAGTAACTGGTAGTTCTTCTTGAGGTTTCTTATCAGGTGCTTTTGGCTCTTCTTTCGTAAAATGTTTATATGCAAAAAAACAACTTGGTGCTAGTATTAATAATACTATTATTGATATAATAACTTTCTTTTTCATACTTCAAACTCTCTTTCTTTTTTTTATCTCCACTCACTAACATTATCTAGTGCTTTTCTTGGTCGTGGTTTTGGTTTAGCTTCACTATATCCTAAGGCTAGAGTTGCTATTAATGTTTTATCCGTATTTAATAATTCTTTTAATTCTTCTTCTATCTTTAAAGTATATCCGATCCATAAACTTGATATGTCTAAATCTGTCGCTTTTAATATCATATTTTCGATACATGCTCCAACTGACTGAACATCTAAAATTGTATTTTCAATATCAGCATATATCATTATGATGGTATCACTAGTTTTTATAACTTCACTAGTTAAACTGGCCTCTGGAAGCCACGCTTCTAATAAATTTCCTATTTCATTTTTTAAATCTTTATCCTCTTTTATAACTATAAAATGCCATGGTTGGCGATTTTTGGCGGATGGCGCTAAAATTCCACACTCTAATATTTTTTCAATATCCCTTTTTTCTATTTCTTTTTCATTGTAATGCCTTATGCTTCGACGATTTTTTATCACAGTCTCTAATTCCATATTCTATACGCCCATTGAAGAAGTCTCTGGTAAAGTAGATCCTCCATCAATTACTATTCCTTGTCCTGTTATATAGCTTGCTTCATCACTTCCTAGGAAAGCTGCTAGCTCCCCTACTTCTTTAGGGTCTGCTAGTCTACCCATTGGTATAGAGGCTGCTATATCTTCTACAACAGAATTAGGATTTTCTCCGTTTGATAATATCGCCATATTGTCTACTAAAGGTGTTTTTACATAACCTGGCATAATCGCATTTACTCTAATATTGTTAGTAACTACTTCCATTGCTAAACTTTTAGTAAAACCTAAAACCGCTGCTTTACTCGTGGCATATGCTACTTCTCCACTATCTGCGACCATTGGACCTGTTACACTTGATAAATTAACTATTGCTCCTTTACCATTTTTCTTAATTAATGGTAAAAATGCTTTGGTTACATTCCACGTTCCATTAATATTGATATCAAAATGGAAATCTCTAGTATTATCATCCATATCTTCAAAAGTTGTAAGTTTACATACACCAGCATTATTTACTAAAATGTCAATGTGGCCATATCTACTTTCAATTTCTTTGGCACAAGCTTCTAATACTTCTTTGTTTCTAATATCAACAATAAAGCCATTAATTTTGTTAGGATACTTCGCATTTAGTTCTGTTAGCGTATTTGTTAATGCTTCATTGTAATCTAGTATTATGACACTCGCACCATATTTTAGATATACTTCTACAATGCCTTTTCCTATACCCATTGCCCCACCAGTTATAACTGCTATCTTATTCTCTAGTTTCATATAATCCTCCTATTATTTATAGTATACCACTTATTAAATAAAAAAAGCAGAGATTTTTTCTCTACTTAACAGATTATTTTACTTTATTTATTATTTTAATACTATTTCTTTTATAATTTTGTATTTTAAATTTTTCATTTTAGTATAATTCTCATCTTTTGTAAAAATTTCTATCCAAGGCTTAACTTGTGCAATTAAATAATCAATGTCTTTTATTTCTTCAATTATTTTTGTTTCATCAATACACTCTAATAAATATATAATAAGGTAATACTTTTTATCTTTTCTTATTATATCTAAAGGAAATAATCGGCAATCAATAGGTCTTTTTTTATAAATTGTACATTTGTTATTTTGGTAAAATATACATTTACTATTTTTGGTAATTAAATTATACAGATTTGTATCTTTCTTTTCATAGAAATTATTTTTATTGATATAATTTTTAATCGCTTGTATTTCATCTTCATTTAATACTGGAGAATTTATTTTATTGAAGGAACAACAACAATTTTCTGTATAAATACAATGTGTACAAATTTTATAGGTACCTATACTTTCCATATCTCACCTCTTTAATTTTTAAAGCTCTGATTTTTCTCTACTTTATTTTTACTTTACAACTATATTGATTATTTTGTTTGGAACTATTATAGTTTTAACTATTTCTTTACCTTCTAAATATTTAGCAACTTTTTCATCTTTTAAGGCTAAATCTTTTAAAACTTCTTCTTCAGTATTTAAAGCAACTTTAATGGTGTTACGAAGTTTACCATTTACAGATATAGCTATATTAACTTCATCATCTACTAATTTTTCTTCGTCATATGTTGGCCAAGACTCATATGCAATAGTATTATTATGTCCATACATTTCCCATATTTCTTCACCTAAGTGGGGTGTTACACATGATAACATCTTAATAAAACCTTCAGCATAAACTTTCGGACATTTCATAGTTTTATAACAAACATTTACAAAAACCATAAATTGACTAATTGCTGTGTTAAATCCTAATGTCTCAAAATCATTTGTTACTTTTTTAACCATTGTGTGATAGGCTTTATCTAATGAACCATCATTATTATCTGTGATGTTTTCCATATTAGTGAAGAAACGCCACACTCTATCTACAAACTTTTTAGCTCCTTCAACACCTTTACTACTCCATGGTTTGGAATCTTCAATTGGTCCCATAAACATTTCATATAATCTTAATGTGTCAGCGCCATAACTTGCGGCGATGTCTTTAGGGTCAATAGCAAATTCAGGATATCTTTTTCCCATTTTGATACCATTTTCACCTAGTATCATCCCTTGATGAACTAGTTTTTTAAATGGTTCTTTAACAGGTGATAAACCTTTATCATATAAATAATTGTTCCAAATTCTAGAATACATTAAATGACCTACAGCGTGCTCTGGCCCGCCCATATATAAATCAACTGGTAACCAATGTTTGGCTAACTCTTGATTACAAAATTCTTTATCATTATTTGGGTCGATATATCTTAAATAATACCAACTAGAACCAGCACTGCCTGGCATAGTGGATGTTTCTCTTACTCCTTTAATACCATTTTCGGTAACGTATGTTTTCCATTCAACAGCATTCTCTAAAGGAGCCTTTCCATTGTGACCTTTGTAATCTTTTAATTCTGGTAAAACAAGAGGTAATTCTTTATCTTCAAGTAATATATCTTCACCATTTTCTAAATGAACAATTGGTACTGGCTCACCCCAATATCTTTGACGAGCAAATATCCATTCTCTAAACTTATAATTAATTTTCTTAGAACCTAATCCTCTTTCTTCTAACCATGCAACCATTTTATTTATAGCTTCTTCTTTATTTAAACCATTTAAGATTTCAGAATTAATGTGAGTGCCATCATCAGTGTATGCGCCCTCACCTTTCATTAATAATGAAAAACTATATTTATGAGCTTCATTAGTTAATGTATCTAATAAATTCTCTTTATCTATCCATTTAATATCAGCGATATCTTGCTCTTCTTTGGAAATAGCTATTTGTTCTAAACTTTTTAATTTACCTACTACTGTATAACAAGTTATATGCCGATTTACATCTTTATGAGCCGCATAAAATGTATCATAATAAATAAACTCCATCTCTCTTAAATCGGCAAAATCTGTATATCCTGTTTCTTCTGCAATTTCTCTTTTAGCAGCTTCAATTGGTGTTTCTTCACCTTCGATGCCACCCATTACAAAGTCTATCCAATTAAATTTTTTGTTATTTACACACAAATATTTATCTTCAGTCGGATGTTTAATTATAGCATTTACTACTCTTCTTTCAGTCATTGGTTTATCACTTCTTACTTCAGAAGAACCACTGCCAATAAAGTTTTTAGCTAATACTTGAATTATTGGAATATTAAATTTTTTAGCAAATTCATAATCTCTTTCATCATGAGCTGGAACTGCCATTATTGCTCCTGTGCCATAACTTGCTAAAACATAATCACTTATATAAATTGGTATTTTAGTATCATTAACAGGATTTATAGCATATGCACCAGTGAATACTCCAGTTTTATCTTTATTTAGTTCTGTTCTTTCTAAATCACTTTTACTGGCACATACTTTTTTGTATTCTAAAACTTCTTCTTTTTTATCTGGTGTAGTTATTATATCAACATATTCATGTTCGGGTGCTAATACACAATATGTGGCACCATATAATGTATCTGGACGAGTTGTAAATATGGTAAAATCTAAATCGTG
Organism: uncultured Bacilli bacterium; assembly: GCA_948999435.1. Taxonomy (GTDB): domain Bacteria; phylum Bacillota_I; class Bacilli_A; order RF39; family UBA660; genus Caccenecus. The sequence continues at coordinate 26,509 of CARJCM010000003.1, read as the reverse complement.
ATTATCAATTTTAAATTTAACATGAGCTCCGATAGATTTACCAATCCAATTGCGTTGCATTTCTTTGGTAGATTCTGGCCAATCAATTTCATTTAAGCCTTCTAATAACCTTTCCGCAAATTTAGGTTGGTCGATACATAATTGCTTCATTTTCTTACGAATGACAGGGTAACCCCCTCTTTCAGATTTTCCATCAATTACTTCATCATTTGATAAAACAGTTCCTAATTCTTCACACCAGTTAACAGGCATATCAATATATTTAGCATAACCATCTTTGTATAATTCTTTAAATATCCATTGAGTCCATTTATAATATTTAGGGTCACTTGTAGATATCATTTTTGACCAGTCATAATCAAAACCTAAAGTATTTAATTGTTCACTAAAATAGTTAATGTTTTTCTCTGTAAAACCACTTGGATGATTACCCGTTTGAACTGCATATTGCTCTGCAGGTAAACCAAAAGAATCATAACCCATTGGGTGTAATACATTGTACCCTTGCATTCTTTTCATACGTGATACTATATCTGTTGCCGTATATCCTTCAACGTGTCCTGCATGTAAACCAACACCACTTGGATAAGGGAACATATCTAATACATAATATTTTGGTTTGCTAAAATCCCAAACATCGGTTTTAAAAGTTTCATTTTCTTGCCAATATTTTTGCCATTTTTGTTCTATAGTTTTATAATCGTACATATAAGCCCTCTTTTCTTATAATTATAGTTTAAATTATATAGTTTGAGGGGTTAAATGTCAATTGTTTTATTGTTTTACCATTTAAAAAGAAATATCTATTGATATCTCTTGGAATGTAGAAAAATGTTATTGGGATAAAACTTTTTTTAATTCTCTTTCTTTTTCTTTTGCTACTAATTGTTTTAAGTTTACTCCATATCTTTTTAACATCGCTAAAGGCGCAACATTAAATAAAGGATTTAATTTATTATCAATTATTACAGGGTTATTATTATCTTGCAAATAGTGATATAATGCTTTAATTTGAATTGGTGATAAATTAAGGCAAGTTGGAGTTATATATTCTTCTAGCTTTAATTCCTCCATGGTTTCAATTACTTTTTCTATTTTAGTTATTGATTTATTCCAAATACTTTTAGTCAATAATTTTCTATATAACCTATTTTGCCAAATTTTAGATTCTATTATAGCTCTTACATTTTCTGGATTAGAATGCCAAATAGTTGATGTTAGAAGAGGTATAAATAATTCTTTTTGCTCTTCATTTCCTTCTTTGATTAATTTAGAAAATATATCAATTATAGCTCTTACATTTTCTGGATTAGAATGCCAGATAGTTGATGTTAGAAGAGGCTTAAATAATGTTTCTTGTTCTTTTGTTAAATTTGAGAATATATCAATTATTGCTTTAACTCCTTTAGGATTAGAATGCCAAATATTTGGTGTTAAAAGAGGTCTAAATAACTTCTCTTGCTCTTTTCTCAGATTAGAGAATATATCAATTATAGATTTTGCGTTTTCTGGATTAGAATTCCAAATAGTTGATGTTAAAAGAGGCTTAAATAATTCTTTTTGTTTTTCGTTTCCTTTATTGTTTAATTCTGAAAATATATCAAAGATAGCTTCTACATTTTTTGGATTAGAATTCCAAATAGTTGACGTTAAAAGAGGCTTAAATAACTTCTCTTGCTCTTCTCTCAAATTTGAGAATATATCAATTATGGCTCTTACATCTTTAGAATTAGAATGCCAAATATTTGATGTTAGAAGAGGTATAAATAATTCTTTTTGTTTTTCGTTTCCTTTATTGTTTAATTCTGAAAATATATCAAAGATAGCTTCTACATTTTTTAGATTAGAATTCCAAATAGTTGATGTTAAAAGAGGCATAAACAATTCTTTTTGTTCTTCAGGTAAATTAAAAAATAAATTTAGGATTGCTACTACTTCACTATATTTTCTTTGATATAATAGTTTACATTTTAAATGTTCTAAATCTTTATCTTTTAATAATTTATCTATTAATTCATATTCATAAGGTAACACTCAAATCAACTCCTTTTTGCGTTATATTATATAACAATATAAAAAGAAAAGCAAATGCTTCTCTATTCAATGATTTCATAGTTTTAAATTTCTTAATATTTTTTATTTTCTTGTTGCAGGTAAATCTTCTGTTAATAATTTTTGTTTAATGTGGACTGCCATTTTTCTTTCACCAACTTGATATGTATATATTCCTCCAATAACTTGACTATATAATGCTCTACCAAGCGGATAATTAATTGAAACTTTATCTTCATTATCAATGGATGAGCTTATAGTTGCAGTTATCTCTACTTCTAATTCTTCAATATCATCTGGTGCATACATTATCTCAATTAATAATCTATCACCAATATCTGTTTTTGTATCATCACCATGTTTTTCAATAATTTGTATTTGATTTCCTTTTTTTCGTAAATCTTGTAACTCTTCTAAAATTGATTTTTCTTTTCTGGCTAAATCACTTGCTTCAGCGGTAGAATATTTTTCATCTAAAGTTATTTTTTTAGCTTTATCAGCTCTGGTAGCATTAAAACTTTTTAATCTTTCTTCTAAGATATTCACTCTTTGTAAATAATCATTATAACCTATATTATCTAAATAATATGTTTCATATTCCATATATTTTCTCCTCCTGAATAATTTAATTTTATCATATAAATAATTATTGTCAATATTCTAATTTTTTTATCCTGCTATATTTTGAATTAAAACTCTTTTAATTACTTTATCACTAACATTTGCTTTGTCATAAGCATCATTTAAATTTGGCATTCTTTTTAATGATTCTTGAAGTTTCTTTTTTAATTCTTCATCTTTTATATAATATATCGTAATAGTAATAAATTCTACATTGCCACTAGCTATTATTTTATCTACTACATAACTAGAACATTCTTTTTCACATACAGCTAGAGGAATAATATAGTTTAACCAAAAATTAGGATTAGAATAGTTTATATAATTGTTTAATAATTGATTTATAACTTTAGTATATATACCCTTTTCTGAGTTTTCAACTAATCTTATAATTCTTTTAAAATCACCTATAGATATTAAAGCTTCAATTAATTTAGATTTTATATCCTCTTCTATAGGTTTATCTGTTTCTAATAACTTACAAATATATACGCCATATGACATTGTTCTTTTAGATTGTAAAAGTCCTTTGGCATACTCATTTATATCAATTTCTGGTACTAGTAAAGATGCCCAAACTATATACTCGGCACTTTTTAGTTCTATTAATTTATAAGCTAATCTTTTTTTGGTTTCAAGATTTAATTTTGGACCAATATCTCTTAATGTATAATAAATATAATCGGCATTATCTGTTAATAATATTGATTCAATTATTTCTTTAATAGGAGCATCTGGGATTATTTTAAGATAATAATACATAAATTTTGCTTCTTTACATCTTTTAATGCCATTTGCTAAATCTTTTAATATACTGCTTTTATAATCATGATTTCTTGAGATAATAAAATAAGCAAAATTGACAATATAATAACCCTCATTTGATTTAGATATTACATGACTAATTCGACCTAAATTTATTCCTTCAATATTTATTCCAGCGAGATATATTAAATGTATATTATTAGAATTCATAATTTCATTTTCTATATCTTGGATACTTAATTCTTGTCTTTTTATTAACTCATTTAATTTTTTAATTTTTGCTTCACTTGGCTTTAATAAATCAATTACTTCCATATAAAACTCCCATGTTATAATTTTATTATACTTCGCTTTTATATGATTGTAAATCCTATTATACTTAATTGTATAAATCTTTGTCTTTTACTTTTACTATCTTTATTGTATAACCAATTGGTCCAATTATTTTTAGTAAATTTATTATACTTGGAGAATGCATACCCGCTTCTATTCTCGCTATTTTTTCACGAGATACTCCAGAATATTTAGAAAATAAATCTTGAGTTAAATTGTTTTCTTTCCGAAAACGAATAAAATCTTTAATAAATATTTCATTTAATTCTTCGGGGTTAAATGATGATTCAATATAGTTTTTATTATAGTTCACTTTCAGTCACCAGATATATTGTATCATAATTGATACAATATTAGCAAGTAGCTATTTACTTTTTAAAAAATATGTAATATATTTAAAATAAGAAATGAGGAAAATTATGGAAATTAAAAAACAAGAAACATATGATTATTATACTGATACTACTAAAGAAGTAGATATGATTATTGGTTCTAAAATGGAATTTTTAGAAGAAAGAAATAAAGGTTATATGAATTATACCGCTTTTAGCTTTGATGGTATGAAAGATAATATTACTTTTGAAGAATTTCATCAAAGAGTTGATGAATATGCTAGAGCATTATATAAAAGAGGAATTCGTAAAGGTGATAGAATTGGTGTATGCTTAGTTAATACTCCTGAAGCTGCTTTTACTTTATATGCTCTTGATAAAATTGGTGCTGAAATAATTGGTTTAAGTCCTTTAAATAATAAGTATAAAATGCAACGTGATATAGAAATGACTAGACCTAAAATGATTATAACCGTTGATCAACTATATAAAAAGTCTAAAAAGGCGTGTCATACTATGGATATTTCACCTATTATTTATTCTCCAATTAGTTCAATCGATGATGAACGTATTAAAAAACTTTATAATTTGCAACAAACTATAATTGGTAATCGAAAATTTGGAAATAATCATAGTCTTGAAAAAGTTGTAGAAAATGGAAAAGATTATTTTTATGAAGAACAAAAATATACACCTGGAGAATTATCTGATGTAATATTTACTGGAGGTTCAACTGGTGTTCACAAAGGTGTTATGCTTACTAGTGATGGATTAAACGGAGTTGTTCAAGGAGTGGATGATGTATTTATTCTAGAACCAGGTATGAAACATTTAGGTAATATTCCTTTTGGACATATGGTATTTGGTAGATTTGTTTTACATTACGTTTTAGCTAAAAATATGGAATATGCTTTAACTTTAAATGCTTTCCCTAATGAATTTGTTTCAGAAATAATAAAAAAGCAAGTTGATGGTGCAATGGGCGGTCCCGTTCATTGGAGAAACTTTATAAACAACCCTTTAGTAAAAAAGGGATGTATGTCTTTGAAACAAGCAATATCTGGTGGAGAAATGTTAAAAGATGCTGATTATGAAGATATTCAAAAAGCTTTTGATATAATAGGTCTTGATATTGAACTTGGAGATGGTTTAGGCTTAACTGAAATGTGGGCCCCAACTCATATTAAAATGGGAAAGAAAAACACTTTTGGTACTATTGGATACCCTATTGGTTTTGTAAAATCAAAAATTGTAGATCCAAAGTCTTTAAAAGATATTGTGCCTGGCTCTAAAATTGATTTACAAGAAGTTCCTACTGGTAATGCAGGATTGTTACTTGTAAATGGTCCTGGTATGATGAAAGGATATTTAAATAATCAAGAAGAAACTGATAAAGTGTTTTTCTATGATTTAGATGGTACTAGATGGTACAATACAGGAGATTTAGTTATAAGAACTGGTCTTGGTGATAATGAATATAAATTCGCTGGTCGTCAAAAAAGAAACTTTGTTTGTGGGGTAGATAATATTTATCCAGAACAAATAGAACAGTTAGTAGCTCAATTACCAGAAGTAAGGGATATTGTTGTCACTGAAGTTCCTGATGCTAAATATCAATTCTTACCTGTTTATCATATTTCTTTAAGTGATGCTAATGTTGATACAAATAAATTAAAAAATAAAATTGATGTTTTAATAAATGATACTTTAGGCGCAAGCGCACTTCCAGGTTATATAAACTATACTTTAGAACCTTTACCTAGAACTGATAATGGTAAATTAAATGCTCCTTTATTAAAAGAACAAGCATTAGAAGCCTTTAATAATAATGACCTGTCATTAGTTAGAAAGAAGTACTAATTGTATTTCTTTTTTAATTGAAATAAAGCGTATATTATGATATCATTATTATGATAGTAAGGAGTGTTTTTATGGGACTTTATTTTTCAATAAGTGGATTATTATTTATTATTATTTTAATGTATAATTTCTTTTCTAAAGAAAGGATTAATAGCTTAGAAACCAAAATTTATAAGTATATGATTATTCTAACTTCTTTTGGACTTTTGTTGGATATAATTACTTGCATTATTTTTAATGCTGGATTGGACTATCATAGTATTGCTTATGTTTTTGCTTCAAAGTTTGTTTTTGCTTATTTTGTTGTTTGGTTTTTATTATTTGCTTTTTATATTAAATCAATAAGTATTACTAACGTAGATAATAGAAAAAATTTACTTAATACTACATTTTACTTATTTATAATTTTATTTTTTATTGTTATTCCTTTTATTTTTATCTTACCTGTTGATTATGAACTTGTTAATAATGTTATTGTTCCTCAAGGTATACCAGTATTATTAACTTATGGAGTTAGTTTTATTCTTATAATTTATTCTGTTTATATAACGATAAGATATCGAAAGAATATTGTTAAAAATAAAGCTAAACCTTTATATATATTTGTAGTATTGTTAATGTTTAATTTTTTAATTCAAAGGTTTTTTCCAGAAGCATTTTTAATTAATTTTTTACTCTCTTTAACTGTAATAATTATGTACTTTACGATTGAAAATCCAGATGTTAAAATGATTAAACAACTTAATATTGCAAAAGACCAGGCTGAGAAAGCTAATAGAGCTAAGTCTGAATTCTTATCTAATATGTCTCATGAAATTAGAACTCCACTTAATGCGATAGTTGGTTTTAGTGAATGTTTAATTGAATCTCCTCATTTAGATACGGAAGCAAAAGATCATGCTAAAGATATTGTTGATGCTTCTAATAACTTACTAGAAATAGTTAATGGAATTCTAGATATTTCTAAAATAGAAGCTAATAAAATGGAAATAGTTTCTAAAGAATATAATCCTAAAGAAGTATTTAATGGCTTATGCAAACTAATTATTCCTAGAATTGGTTCTAAGCCAATAGAATTTAGAAGTAATATAACAGAAGATTTACCTGGTATTTTAAAAGGTGATGTTGGTAAACTTAAACAAGTTGTTCTTAATATTTTGACTAATGCAGCTAAATATACTGATAGAGGCGAAATAATCTTTAGTGTTAGTTGCATTAATAGAATTGATACTAAAAAATGTTCATTAAATATCGCGGTTAAAGATACTGGGCGTGGTATAAAAAAGGAAGATATTAATAAATTATTTAATAAATTTGAAAGATTTGATGAAGACCAAAATACTTCTACTGAAGGTACTGGCTTAGGTCTTGCCATAACTAAGAGTCTAACCGAAATGATGGGCGGAAGAATAACTGTATCTAGTAATTATGGTGAAGGTTCAACTTTTAGAATAAATATTGAACAGGATTTAATTAGTATGGAAGCTCCTGTTGGCAGTAGTGAAGAAATTGAAATTGATTACTCCCTTCATACTGGTAAAAGAATATTGGTAGTTGATGATTCTAAAATTAATTTAAAAGTTGCTAATAATATTTTAAAACCATATAACTTTACAATTGTAGAAGCTACAAGTGGATTTGAGGCTTTAGAACTTGCTGAAACAGGGACATTTGATTTAATTTTAATGGATATTATGATGCCTAAAATGAATGGCGTAGAATGTCTTCGTAGATTAAAAGAAATACCCGGTTTTGATATTCCAGTAGTAGCACTTACTGCAGATGCAATTGAAGGTCAAGATGAAAAATATATTCAAGCTGGTTTTAATGATTATTTGTCAAAGCCAATTGATAGATATCAACTTAATAGAGTTTTAAATAAATATTTGGGAGGTAAATAGGAATGGAAAAAGTAGATATATTAAGAAATAATAATGTCCAAGTAGATAGTAGTTTGGAATTTTGGGGAGATATGAGTTCTTATAATGAAAATTTAAAAGAATATAAAGACTCTTTAAATGATAAACTTAGTAATCTAGAATATTATAAAAATCAACAAGATTTTGAAAACTATGGAATTCTTGCTCATAGTACTAAAAGTGAAGCTAAGTATTTAGGTTTTATGAATGAAGCTGAAATATTCTTACAACATGAAATGGCTGGTAAAGAAAAAAATAAAGAATTTATTGATAGTCATTTTGATGAACTTAAAAATACTATTAATAAAATAAATTCTACTTTAGAGGAATATTTTGATTCAAATGATATAAGCACTAATGTTAAAAATATTTTAATAGCAGATGATTCTAGTATTATGCTTAATTTTATAGAGCAAACTATTGGAGATGAATACAAAATAATTAAAGCTTCTAATGGGAAAGAGGCAATTGATAAATTAAACGAATTAAATATTTATGCATTACTTTTAGATCTTAATATGCCAAATACTAATGGCTTTGAAGTTCTAGAATATTTAAAAAATAATGATTTAATAGAAAAAATCCCAGTGGTTATTATTACGGGAGATGATACGGAAGAAACAATTAAAAAAGCTTTTTCTTATCCTATTCTTGATGTTCTTAATAAACCATTTAAAGAAGATAATATAAAAAGAATTCTTGTTTCTATTAAAAGTTTTTATGAGAAAAATTAAGAAACCAATTGCGGTTTCTTTCTTTATTTTCTTGTAATATTTTTAAATATGTAGTTGTCTTCACTTTTTTCAAATACAATTATATATGTTGATAATTTATCTTTATATTCTGTTATATCTTTATTATCGTATTCTTCCTCGATAATATTATCTTCAATGTCTAAAAGTTTGTTTTCAGATGTTTTAGCAATAATAAATTCAAATGTTAATTCATTATTTTCTTCATTTGCATTTATAATTTTATTAATAAGATTAATACTACTTGATTCTTCTTTTAGACCTATATATGTATCATTATAATACATAAATTTGATATTATTATATGTAAATATTTCATTCTTAATATTTATGTCTTCTCCAAATATTTTTTTGGCTGATTCTAATAAACTATCTTTATGGAATGTTATCATATCATTATTGTTAGTAATTAAAACTTTATTAATGTTTTTATAAGCTATTTTTAATACTAATTCATTTGGAATAATATCTCTAGTAATAGTTTTAGTAAATAAATTATATATTTCTTCATCATCTATTAATAAATTATCTAATAAGTATCCATAGTTTTTAATGTAATAACTACTATCTGGTTTAGTGTCTACTATTGGTTCATTATTATCTTCTTCTTTATCATTATTTTTTATTTCATCATCTTTTTTATTATCACTCGTTTTATCTACTACTTTAGTTCTAATATTAAAATAATCGATATCATATAAGCAATAACCAAAATATCCTATGACTCCTAATAACAATATAATTATTATGTCTCGACGAATGATTTTACCAGTTTTACCACGGCTTAACTTTTTTTCTTCTTCTTTCATTCTTTTAGTTACTTTAAGTTCTATTTGTTCATCAATTTTATTCGTTAATTCTTTTTCTATATCAACTTTTCTATCTTCTAAATAATTGTTTAATTCTATTTCTATACTTTTAATATCAATATTTTTTTCTTTTGGTGCTTTTATTTCTTTATTTTTTGTTTCATTTGCTTTTCTTGGCATATTTTTAACCTCTTCCCTGAATTTTTTTAAAACTAATCTATATTCATTCTATCATATATTTAGATTAAAAACTATACCTTTTTATGTTTATAGCTTATTTATAAAGCTTTTAAAGATTAAGTAACTGTTGTTATCATTAATTGATTCAGGATGCCATTCTAAACCTATAAAAAATTTTAAATTAGATAATTCAACAGCTTCTATAATATTATCTTCACTTTTAGCACTTATCAGCATATTTGTATATGGTATTCCCGTATGATGCCTACTGTTGACTAGTATTTCTTCTTTATTTAATATATCATATAATCTACTTCCTTTTTTTATTTTTACTTTATGCACATATTTGTTAGTACTATAGTGGTTATTAACTTTTATTTCTCTTCTATCATTAAAATATTCAGCCATACTTTGCATTCCTAAACATATACCTAATGTAGGAATATTTTTTTCAATTAAATATTTAATTAATTTAAAGTCGTTTTCGTGGAAGTTCTCTCCTCCAGATAAAATTATACCATCACATATGTTTATAGCTTCTATAAGCTTGTTAAATTCGATATTAATGGGTATTCCAATTACACTTACATTAAAATCTTTTAAGCTTGAAAATAAATCTTTTCTTGTGCCAATAAAATCAATGTTGTTTTCTTTAAATTCACGTATTATTATACCTACTCTTTTTATATTAATCACCATTATATTTTATTATTCTTATATATTATTTATAAATAAAAAAAATAGAGATTGCCTCCATTTATATTTTATAATAATTAATTATAGCGTTATTTCTCAATTTGATTTTTTATGTCTTTTACTATTTTATTTAATTCTTCAATAGAATACATTTTATTTATATCATCTATTTCTAATATATCTCCACTTGTAAAATTATATAAATATTCAAATTCAAAATATAAAAATTCACTAATTCCTAAAAAATATTTTTTTATGTCTTGAACGACTTCTTCTTGTTCTTCTTCAGACATTTGCCCAATAGTAATTAAATAGATTTTTTTGCCTCTTAATTTTTCACTGGAACAATAAGGATTTAATCTATCAATTATATTTTTTAATATTCCTGTAATTTGATTCATATAAATTGGTGACATTATTACTATTTTATTACATTTATCTATTGCTTCATAAACCTGTTTCATATCGTCATCTAAAATACAAGTATTATTTTTATTTTTTGCACAAGCATTGCAACCTCCACAATACTTTATATTTAAATCTGAGACAGAAAGAAAAATATCAGTATCGTTTTTTATCATTTTTAAAAAATTATAGCTATTATGTTTTCTATTACTTCCACTTATATATAAATTCATTTATTATTCCTCCTAATTCTTATTTTTATATCTTATGTCTATATCGACATCAGCATTAATTCCATCCACTCTACCATTACTACATATTTGCCAATAATGATAATTACCCTTGTAAGATGTTGATTTGGCATAATGTGCTAACCAGATTGGATAGTCTGTGTCCAACCATATTTGTTCTAAATAGTTTTTACTACCATATAATAAACCTTTATAACCTTTACTTTTAAAATAATTTAAATAACTATTGGCCATGTCTGTTAATTTGTAAAAACTTAAATTAAAGTCATTGTAGAAACTCCAATTCTCCCAGTCATAGGCTACTCCTAATTCTACTTTATAGGGTTTTATTTGTTCATATATCCATTCGGCATCTTTTAAAACTTTTTCTTTACTATTAGCATAAGAATAAAAATATACTCCTACTGGCATTCCTATTTCATTAGCTTTCGTTATATTCTCAATAAACTTGCCATCTAAGAAATAATCACCTTTTATTCCTTTAGTACCGCCAACTCTTAAGATAACAAACTCTACTCCAGCTGCTTTTATTTTCTCAAAATCTACTGTGCCTTGCCATTCTGATAAGTCCAAACCTATTTCAGTATCTTCATTTTTATGTTTTTCAACTATATCACTAAAATAAGTTTTAGGTGATGGCTTACTATTGTTATTCCCTGTTGATGGTTTTGGTTTTACTACATATAAGTTAAACTTCTTTTCTGTTATATTTCCTGAAGAATCTGTTGCTTTAAAAGTTAAAGGATACGTTCCTTCTTTATCCATATCATATTCGCCTTCAATAATACATTCTGGGTTATCATCATAATTGTCACCACACATTATCTTCTCTGTTAAATTAATTTTGCTTCCAACATTTACTGTGTAACTAGAACCTAACCAAACTACTGGTGGTGTAGTATCTTTGATATTTAACTCATATGAATAAGGAATTTTGATATTATCTTCATTTATATATTCAAATTTTATTTCTTTCTCGCCAATTATTGTAGTATCTATATTATAATCATTTGTTATTAAACCATTGATATTTGTTATAAAATCTGATACTTTTACTTTACTTAAAAATTCTGTTTCTAAATCTTCTTTTAATTCTACAACTATTTTAGCATTTTTTAGCTCTATTTTTTTGTTAATCTTTACTCCTAAAAAAATTAATAATACTACTAAAATACCTAAACTTGCTATAACTATAGTTTTCTTATTCATTTTATTTTCTTCTTTCTTAAATTATTTACGACTGTTTCCCTCTGGTATAAATGATATAGCTTGCTCATCTTCATAATCTTCATTTAGTCTTGCTATTAGAGTTTCTAATTCTTCATCACTTATATTAGTAAAAGCTAATTTTATTACTTCTCTTAATGCTGTAAATAAAGTTTCTTTTGGTATTCTTTTGTTAGTATGTAAAATTATATAATTGTATATTTCTATAAAAAATTCTGTATTATAGGGACCATCTATATCATAATTTTTATCTAAATAATTATAAAATGGATTATCTATAACATCAATTATTTCTAAGAATCTAGGGATTGAGTCAGGAATTTTTTTTATTTTTGTGTAAAATTCAGTGCCACTTTGGATATCAAATATATCATCAGGAGTATTATAAAATGCATCACTTTCAAATCTTGTTTCATAAGGAGTTAAGCTTGAATGATTGTATAAATCTAAGTCTTCTTCTTGATTCCACGTGACATCACTTATAAAAATTCCATCTATATCATATTTAGAATCTACTAATCGGAATATAATCCGAGAGTGATAACCTTTTGTTCCTTTTTTATCATTTTGTTCAGCACGAGTTAAAGTAGCATAATCTTCTTTTGTTAATCTTTCACTTTCTTTTAATATTTCAACGTGGAAGAATGTCGCATATATTCCAACTCTTTTTAATAAAGCTATCATTAATTCTGAAAAGCCTAAGCATACGATATAATCGCTAAATAATATTTCATATAAATCACAAGATGCTGAAGTATTAAATTGGTTCTCATTCCCTTCTCTTCGATATGTTTTAAACGCTTTAACAATTTTGAAAACTGCTAAATATTTTTCATATGGGGATAAAGTTGATTCTTTTATATCTTTTACCATTAAGTCTAAAAGTTTTTCTACCTCTAAAAATCTATTTAAACTTACACTTCTATCTATAACTATATTCTCTTCTCCATAGACTTTAAATGCCTCAACATTGTCTTTTAATATGTCTACACTCATAAATCTAAATTCTATATTTCGTCCTTTTAATACCTCTATAATTTTTAATATATTATCTTTATCATTATATCCAAAAAATATTTTTATTCCTTTTTTACTATATTTACGAAGATTATTTATGTCTGTATTTGCTAATGGGCTTGTCAAGTGAATAATTCGACCATCATTTAACATTTGATATGTAAATACATCTACTAATCTTTTATGTGTAAAAAAGCTTATTCTTTCTCTTTCACTATTTGTATATTCTCCTGTAACATCATCAGTATTAATATTATATATACTCTCTGATTTATCTAATATGTCAAATGCACCGCGTGTTAAAATATAAATATCATTAGGATTTCCTAAAGTAACGCTTGTTATTTTGGTGTTGTTAGCTATGGCTTCTAATATTTCATTATTTATTAATTCAGGAGATAAAATCTCTATTTTACTTCTCTGATAATTTTTTATAAATCTTAATAATTGTTGATGTAACTTGTCTTTTTCATTTCTAGCATATAAAGTATTTATATAAATATAATTTGTTTCTTTATCTAATTCTGATATTACTGGTTCTTGATATTTATCACTAATTATCATTTTGGAATTATATAAAGTTATAGCATTTTCTAAATCAAATCCTTTATAATTATTTGGCATTTATATCAGACTCCTATATTTTTATTTTATCATAATAATACTAAATTAACAAATATTATTAACTTGTTTGTAAAGTTGTTTCTTCTACTAATTTTTCATATATTTTTACCATTGCTAAAGTGTCTAATTCACAATATTTAAGTAAATCTTTTCTAATTTCTTCTTGTTCTTCTTTGGTCATATTTTTTAAGTTTTTAAAACTATTCATCGCTTCACTACCATTATGAATATTATTTAGAGCATGATAATCTAAATTTTTATCATTAGGAAATAAAGCTGGTAAAACATACTTTATAGAATAAGAGCCTTGCATTTCTTTGGTGTAATAACTTCTGTTTTTAAACGGAATCATTAAATCTTTTATATTATGATAAATATTCATTAAATGTTCACTTAAATCAGGATATAAACTTGCTAATCTTTTGATTATCATTTTCTCAAAACTAGAATTATAAGCGATTACACATGTATTTCTCGGAATATTCTTGATAAGATGCTCTGCTAAATCTCTCCTAGGGTCAGTATTTATTTTGGCTAAAAATTCAGTATGTTTTAATGTACTATTTTCACTTTCTAAATAATGTAAAGAATATTGAAATGGTATTTGTTCATAAGGACTTGAATTTTCTAATACAGGTATCGATTCTTGAAATGTTTCAAAATCTAAAAAATACATGGGAAATGTTAATGTGGTTAAAAACTCTTTTATTTCATCTTTTTTGATACTTGGTTCTTTGTCATTTAACTCAAAATCAATTTGTTCTAAATATTTATTATTTAATTTCTCTTTTAATAATTCTTTAAAACTTATTTTGTTTTTATTATATAATTTAAACTTATTTGATATATTCATTCCTCTTATATCAAAAACGTTTGGTTTAACTAAAGCTTTAGTACAATATTTAAAAAATGGACAATCATAGGGTTTGACACAATGCATTCCTATATCTTGTTTTGGCTCACTTTTTTCTTTAATATATTCATTTATTTCTTCTATGTTTTTTTCTATTTTCTCTTGTTTTTGAAGCGCTATATCTGTTACGTCCTCGATTATAAATAATTTTCTTAAATCTAACTTTTTTCCTCGGATGTATTTGGAATTGATATATACAATTGAAGCTTTTGTTATGTTGTATCCTAAACTTTTTAAGACATATACTTGATATGAAACATCTTCTAAATAAATGTCACTAATACTTGTGGAACTTTTTACTTCATATATTTCATAGCTATCTTTGTCCTTTTTTAAAATATCAACACTACAAAAATTGTTATTGTAAGAAAATGATGCTTCTGTAATTATTACACTATCTTGTTTTAAAGATTCTTCTGTGTCTTTAATCATTACTTGTAAATCTTCATTAAATTCTATATCAATTGACTTACCTAAAAGTTTTTTAGCTATAATTCCTACTTCAGTACCATTCTCTAAAACACCTTCATTATTTGTATCTTCTTTTACTTCTGGTTTAAATTCACTTAACCAAAGCATTTTTAAACATTGATGAGCACTACAATATTTAGATTTTGATAAATACATTTTAACCCTCCTAACTTAGTTTTTATTTTTTAAAGCTTCAAGATATTTATTTAAATATTTGTTTTTGTCTTTGCTGTTATATTGCATTATAAATCTGGGATGCTCTAAAGCTATAATCTTATCAAAGAATTTATATTCTTTATTTATTCTAGTTAGAAAATTATAGTTTTCTCCTCTTCCTATGCAAAAACAAATAGAAGTGTCTATGCCTAAAGAAATTTGCTTTTTTAAAGATTCAATAATAAAACTATATAAAGTTTTTTCTAATTTTTTATTTTCATAATAATTTGAATTAATTTCATTTCCTTTGCTACTTTTATTTATAATACCTACTGGACAAACAAAACTCATAAAAAAATCTTTATAGAATTTTTCACAACCTCCATATTGTTCCATAACATCATATAAAAAATTTGAGGATGATTTATTTATATAAAAATTATCAATCATAATTCCTGTTTCTTTATAAAGATGATTGGCATCTTCAAATGGTATTCCAGTCATAGCGGTTCCTTTTCTTGCTGGGGAACTTCCTAGTATTAAATATCTTTTATTATTGTCATTATAATATTTTTTATAAAATCTATTTGTAATCGCTTTTATTTGCTCTTTATTTTGACCATTAAAGGGATTACTAATACTATAATTATCAAATAATTTTAAAGATATGGTTGCTAGCCAATTATTAAATTCTAATACATTATCTGAAAAAGTTTTTTGTTTAACCATTTTATTTATTTTCCTTTCTAATTTTTAAAATGTATTTCGGCTTGCCCTTATATTTAATATTTTTTTTACATCCTCATACTTTTTATCTTCATCTTCTAAATCTATCATCAGCCATTTTTGATTATTAAATTCCCTTGTGTCCCCATAAATTTCTTGTATTTCAATGCAAAAACTATGAAACATGTTTTCAAATTGTTCTTTTTCCTTTTTTCCAATAACAATCATTACACAAAAATAGTTTTCTCTTGGATATACTGTGCATAAAGTTCTACTACCTTTTTTAAACTTTATATTCCATCCAAATTCCAAACTACATTTGCTAAATTCAAATATAGGATTTACATTATAATTGCTTTTCATAAATTCACAAAATTTATCCCATAGTTCATTATTGATAAAATTGCTCATTTCATATTCGCTAGGAATATGATTAAAATTTTCTTTACTAAACATAAATATCTCCTATAACATTACTTGTATTTTGTAATTATAAATCCAATACTTTTAGATCTTCTTTTTCGTATTTATTATGGCCTTTCAAGCCTTTCTATTAGCATCTAAATTATTATCTAATTTAGGCCTTTCACTCATAATTATCACAATCCTAAGCTGTTATTTAATCTTCAATTTTCATGATAATATCGTATGCAGCGGAACATTCTTCTTTTGATAATTTTGTTTCACTAATTAGATATTCTATTGCTTTATCTTTAGTAGAGAAATCTTTTAATATATTTTTTACTTCTTTAAATTTTTCAATAACTTTTTTAACTTCATTATTCATATTCTCATCTCACTTTCAAATTGTAATTCGTAATTATCTATATCTTATACAATTTAATATTTTAGTTGTTAATGGTTTGAATATTAAATATATTATATATCCAATAATTCCACCAATGACATTAGTTATTAAATCCGTTATATCGGCTGACCTAACTCCATTTATTAAAGGCTGTAATAACTCAATTCCGAGACTTAATAAAAAAGTATAAAAAACAACTTTTAATAGTTTATCATTTTCTTTTTTTACTAAAGGTATTAAAAAACCAAAAGGAATTGTCATTATCACATTTAATCCAACTTGTCTAATAAAATCACCTCTACCATTTAAAACATCAATAAATGGGACTAAATTCATGGAATCATATGGATGATTAAATATAAATGGTAAAGATGTTATTATAGGCATTAAGGTAAAATATAGTACAAAAGATAAGTATATATACATAAGAGTATTTATAAGTAGTATATCTCTGCCTTTCTCCTTCCACTTTCTATAAAATTTCCAAAAATATACTATTATTAAAAAGACAAAATCAACTAATTCTTTCATATTATTTTCTCCTCGATAATTTATTATTCATGTACAACTTTATATTAAATATTATAGCATTAAAAAAGCAAAATCTAAACTGATTATACTCTTATTTTAAAAAAATTATCTAGTCTAACACTTAGTATTATAGAAATTTGGAAAAAAATATTAAGTAAAAAAAAAGTGGAGCCTTTCGGCTCCTTCAGGGGGCTATTAAATTTTGGTTTATTTCATTTTAAAACCTTTATTTTTCTTTATATTTTGTTTATTTTTTCCCAATTTTGATTAAAAGAAATTAATGCATAATAATAAAAGTTTAAAATTTTGCTACCTAAATGCTACCTAAAATTAATGATCATTTATTATTTGTTAATATAAATTCAATATAACTAGATTCAAATTTTACTTTTTTATTTTTGCCTTTATCAATAATTTCCTTTACAGAACAATTATACATTATCATTTCGTTAGTTTTTAGTGTAATATTCACACCAAATAGTGATATATTATCAAGGGTTGATTTTAATAATATTTTTCCATCATTTTTGTATAATTCATTTATATCTGCTTTTTCATTTAATCCTAATGACCATGTCATCGATTTTTTAATTGTATAATTTTTATTGTTTAATTCATTATAAACTAAATTAATAAATTCTTCATTTTTTATAAAATGTTCCATATCATAATCAACTTTTATATTTTTTAATTTTGAAATATAAATTACTTTATCTATCAAATCAATTGTATTATTAAGTCTTTTATAATCTTTTTTCTTATAATTAGTTTTTCCACAATTTTCAAATGAGAAAATGTTTACATTATTATCAACATTATCAATTAAAATATGATTATTAGAATCTTCGACCAAAAATTTATACTTTATTATTTCTTTATTAAATTCGCAACTATTATAATATTTTTCCCTTAAAGCTATGGTTATGTTAAATTTTCCTTGTACTTGTTCATCTTCTTCTAATTTTCTATAATTAGATAATTTTATCGTAATATCAAAAGCTTCCTCTATACTTTCTTTATTTGTTAGTATAACATCATTTTCGTAATAATTAGATAACCTTAACAATGTTGTTAATTTAAAAGATACTTTATCATTAAATATTTCTATTGAATACTTTTGAGCTGGTGGTAAAGGTCTTGGGCAAATAAATAATTTTATTCCTTCAGAACCATATTTTGTCGAATGTGCAACAGGATTTTCAAATTCCCCTAAAAATTCCTTCATATTGGTTATATTGGGTATCTCTACAGGCTGTTGTAATAGATTTGCTTGTCTTTGTAATTCTTCAATACCATTCTCTCTAAATTTTTTAGCTTCTTCAACATCCTTAAATTGCATAGTATAATTCATTTTAATTGGAAATTTTTCATAAGCATCAGGAGTCACTGCTTTAGTTTCATATTCCATTTTGCCATTAATCAATTTAGGAACTATATTAAAGTCAGATTGTAATTGTTTAGGTAGCAATTTTTTTGTTAATACATCTTTACTATATTCTAGTCTATCAGTAAATTCTTCTTCCAACATCGCTACTTCATTATAATTTTTTCTAATATTATCACAAGATAATTCATCTATCACATTAACATTTACATTAACAGTTGTATCCCTATTTTTTTCAATAGTAACTAATGAATTATTTTGTTTCATTATTGCCACCATTTTCGCTTATAGATATATCACAATTTTTATTTTTGTTAATATTATACTTGTTGTGATTTTCAACAGAAATCTCAATATCTTTGCTAAAAATCGATTTAAAGAACGATGCTATTGATTTTAAAAATTTTTTCATATTCTACTACCTCCTAATTCAATTTAATCCACGTTTGCATTCCTCTTTTATTTATATGAAATGGATTTAATTTTACAATTTTATCTATAACTATCAACGTCGCATAATTACTGTTCTGTTTATTTTTCCAAAAGTCTTCACCAACACATAACTGTTTACTATAATTAAATTTAATTTCATCTATTTTTGTTTTTGATAAATCAAAAAATAAAATATCTTTTATAGTAAAATATGCTAAAACATCGCCACTAGATTTTTTTACTAAAATAATATCATCTTTACATATTTGGTTATATGGTAATATTTTATTCTTGCTAAATCGCGATTCAATAGTTTTCTTTCCATCTAACATATATGTTAAATATGGTTCTGTAAAAATTCCAAGATGTAAATTATGATTTTTTAACTCATCTAATTCTTCATTTGAAATTTGTTGTTTTAAATTATTTATAATTTCATCATACATACCAAATTTCCTTTATTTACTTACAACGTTTTGAGGATTATTATCTGATAATGAAATCACATTATCACACCATATTGCAACTAATCTATCAATTGCCTCTTTTGTATAAAATGCATAAGGAGCTGTCGCCATAACATTTCCTTTGTAGTCATACATCTTTTTCTCATTACCATACAATTCAAAAGCATAGCTTATTTCTTCTTTTTCAGCTCTATTAAGAAGTAAATCATGATTATATAATTCTCTAGGATTATTAATTATGTTAATAAACGCATTACCATTCATTGAATTGATTAAATCATCTGTAATTAATTTGCTTGTTTCATCATTTGTAGCAAATGATGGAAAAATAAAATCCGCTTCTTTAAATATAGTTTCTAAATCAACTTTTTTATAACTATTTTGTTTTTCACTTCTATTCCAATAAATAACATTCATACCTAATGCTTGACACATATCAGCTATTTTAGAACCTATTGTTCCAAGTCCAATAACACCTGCTGTTTTATTTCTTATTTCAGTCGTTAACATATATTGTGAATAATCCATTTTATAATCTGTCTTTGCTTGAATTGGAAATTTCTTTGCTAAACACATCATAAGAAATATTCCATATTCAGCCACTGAATCAGTTGAATATTTTGGTATATTACATACAACGATATTATTATTTTTACAATAATCTAAATCTATCCAATCAAATGCTGTTGTTGATAAACAAACACCTTTTAAATTCTTAATTTTACTTAAATGATTAGCATTAATATCCCAATTATACCAATCTGGATCTACTACTAAAATTTTCTCCTCTTCATCTGTTAAGTATGGCGCTTTATCTAAATCAAAAGTATCTTCTAAAAAGATAAGTTCTCCAACTTGACTTAATTTTTGAATTTGCTTTTCAGTAAAACTATTTTTTGTATAAGTTATATATAATCTCATTTTATTTCCTCCTTCAATATTTCAACATATTTATCTGAACCTTCCCAAACTATAACTGAATATAAATTATTTATATCTTTTAATTCATTAATAATATATATTGCTATATTTTCTACTGTAGCTCTAGTTCCAATTACATCATCTATATAAGTTTTATCCAATTTACTTATGACAGAATCAGTTTTAGGATTAATTTCATGGAAATCTAAATTGCCAACCATATTGTTAATTAATTTATCAACAAAATTAATTTCGATTTTAAATGTATGCCCATGAATATGTTTTCCATGAGCAGAATCAATATTTCTAATTACGCAAAGTCTTGCCATTCTTATTCACTTCTTTCTTTTAATATTTTAATAGCTTCTTCTCTATGTAATTCTTTTATTATTTCTATCTTATTCTTAGAATATTTTGCTAATTCATCTATATTAGTAATCATCTCAGGGCAATAATTATCATTACTATCTTGTAGTGTAGCAGAGTAAACTAATTTATCAAATTCTTCATAAAGAATTGCTCCCATACACATCATACAAGGTTCACAAGATACATACATTGTCGCTCCTTTTAAATCTCCATAAAGATTCTTATTTTTAGATGCACTTTCTATCGCTTCTAATTCAGCATGAGAATACATGCTTGTTTCCATTAAAGTTCTATCATCACTTCTACCAATAATCTTTTCGTTTTTAACTACAATAGCACCATAAGGATATTTTGCATTCTTACTAATCTCTATTGCTATATCAATATATTGTTCATCTGTCATTATAAATCACTCACTTTCTTTACTTGTTTATGCATTCTAAATAATTCGTTTCGTTTATTTTAATCATTATTATCATTTAAAACTTTTTCAACATAAATTATCGAATTATTAATTTCTTTTGATAATTTAGATTTAACCTCATTTACTAATGTTGTTATTTTATTAACCATTTTATTATTTCCTTCTAACATAACTATTCCTGACCAATTCATTAAACATATATTTAATATTTTGTTTAAATTTTCTGAACATAAAATTGTGCAAATAATATCTGAACTTTTTACGTTCAAGATATTTACTGATATTGCTTATATTATAACATTTATTATGTATTATTTATACTATTTTAGGTAGCATTTTTGTTAAACTTTTTTTAATAGTTTTTAATTTATAATAAACAAAAATGGAGCCTTTCGGCTCCTTCAGGGGGTTTTGGTTCATATTCACATAAGTCGTGAATATGAGATCTCGGACATGATGTTTATCATGTCATAATAATCATATTATGTTTTTAGTTTTTTGTCAATTCTATTTTCGTAATTTCTTTTTTATTTTACAAACTTAATTTAATCTATCTAAATCTTTAATTATTTTATAGTATGACATATTATTTTTATATGCTTCACTATTTATATATTCTTCACTATCGCTTTTGGCTTGAAGCATTATTTTTAAATCATTTTTTAAATTAGCTATTTTAAATGTTTTTACTCCACTTTGTCGTATACCAAATAAATCCCCTTCTCCTCTAAGCTCTAAATCTTTTTCAGAAATATAGAAACCATCATTACTTTCTTCTAATACTTTTAATCTTTCGCTTTCTTTGTCACTTATTAAATAACAATAGCTTTCTAAAGAGTTTCTTCCTACTCTTCCTCGTAATTGATGAAGAGTTGCAAGGCCAAATCTATCAGCATCAAATATAACCATTATCGTAGCATTTTTTACATCTACTCCGACTTCTATAACCGTAGTTGATATTAATATCTTCGTTTCATTATTTTTAAATCTAGCCATTATTTCATCTTTTTCTTTTTGCTTTAATTTACCATGTAATATTTCAATTGGTATCTTATTTTGAAATGCTAAATTAAATTTTTCTTTTAATGTTTCAACACTCTTTAAGTCTAATTCTTCATTGTCGTCAATAAGACTTGCTACAACATAAACTTGATGCCCTTGTTTTATTTCTTCTAAAATATGAGATAATACTTCTTTTAATTCACTAAATTTCTTTAACTTTGTGATTATTTCTTTTCTTCCTCCAGGTTTGTGAGTAATAAAGGATACATCTAAGTCACCATATAATGTTAAAGCATAACTTCTTGGTATTGGTGTTGCACTCATATAAAGAGCATCTGGTACTTCACCTTTACTTTTTAATATCTCTCTTTGTTTGACACCAAAACGATGTTGTTCATCTGTAATAACTAAACCTAAACGATAAAATATTACACTTTCCTCAATTATAGCATGGGTTCCTATTAATATATCTATATCTCCTCTTATGAGCTTGTCTTTAACTGTTTCTTTCTCTTTTTTAGTCATACTTCCTACTAATATCTCAATATTTATTTTGGTGTCTTTAAAATAATTTATAGCACTTTCAAAATGTTGCCTTGCTAAAACTTCGGTGGGTGCCATTAATACACTTTGATAACCAGATAAAAAACTAGCATACATAGATATAAAACTTATTACTGTCTTGCCACTGCCTACATCTCCTAAGACTAATCTATTCATTTTATTATTACTTTTTAAATCTTTCAAAATTAAGTCTAAAGCTTCATTTTGGCTGTCTGTTAAACTAAATGGTAAACTATTTATAAATTTAGTTATATCTTCATCATTAAAGTATTTTTCTTCCTTTTTTATGTTTTCATTATCTTTTTTCATATAACCTATTTTAAACATAAATAAAAATAATTCTTCATATTTTAAATAAAAGCTAGCTTTTTTTATTTCTTCAAAATTATGTGGTAAATGTATCATTCTTAAAGCTTGCTTTTTACTTATCATATTATATTTTTCAATAAATTCACTTGGAACATAATTGTAACTAGCAGCATTATCTATAATAGCATTTTCCATTATTTTTCTTAGTTCACTATTTTTTATATCTTTTTTAGTGTGATAAATAGGTATTATTTCTTTCTTTTCTAATGGTGTTAGTTTTATATCATCACAGATAAACGTATTCTTTTTTATATCGTATTTGCCTACTAAAGTTATAGTTTTACCAATAACAATATGTGGTTTTAAAAAGGCACGATTAAATATGACAGCATATATTGTTTTATTATTGTGGTTACATCTAAATTGTAATTTATTGAAATTTCTTTTTATAAAAGCAGTTGTTGCAGTTGTTTCTACAATTACATTAATGGCTACTCTCTCTCCATTATAGTTTTCATCTAAATTAATAGGTTCAAATATGTCATAACGATATGGATAGTAAGATAATAAATCTTCCATATTATTGATATTTAAAGTTTTTAAGTTACCTAACATTTTAGGTCCAACACCTTTTATGTCACTTAGTTCCATTATCTTACTCCCTTTCTTTTTTATTATAGCATTTAAAAAGAAGAATTTCTATTCCTCTTTTAATCATCACCAAATAAATCATAAACTTCTTCTGTATCATCAGATACATTGTCAGTAACATCTTGGTTATTAACATTTATTTTTTTTATGTTTATTTCTTCATCTTGAGTTTTATTTTTCTTTTTTTCTTTAGCTTTTTTCTTTTCAAGCTTCTTTATTTCTTTTAACTCTTTTTTTGATAACTCATTTTTGTCTATTTCAAGTTTTTGTGTTGCCTCTAATTTTTCTTTACTCAATGTGTCAAGTATTCCTGTTAAATCGGCTTTGTCATATTCTGATTTTTTTTCTTCTTCAACTTTGGCTATTTTTTTAGTTTCTTCTAAATTTATTTTTGCTGTTTTTTCTAATTCAACCTTATTATCTTCTTTTTCTTTGGCAGTTATTTTTTGTACTTCACTTACGACATCATTAAGTTTTCTTGTAGCTTCTATTTTGGCTTCTTGACGCTCAATAAATTTATTTATTTTCTTTTGTTTCTTTTTAGAACTATGTAATAAACATATAATTATTATTAACATTAAAAATGATGTACTTGCAAAGGCAATAATTACATAAGAATATAATTTTAATGTTTCTTTAGATGCACTGATTAACTCTTCATCATACCTAATTACTGTATTATTTTCGGTATCATATAAGTAGTAACTAGCGTTACCATCTGATAGACTTTTAGCATTAATAATTACAAAATCACTATTATCGTTAATTTTATAACAATCAATCTCTTCACCATTAATATTTACTTTTCCTTTATTAAAGTCTAATTCTTTATCAAGAGGAACTGGTATTAATAAAATATGATTTAAATTCATTTCATTATATTTAGAATATTTACCATCTTTATATTCAAATAATTTAATTACTCCATCTTCATTTTTTAAACCTACTAATGTAATATCTGCTTTATCATTTATAAATACTGGTATCTCATAACCCTCAATTGTTATCGTACTTTCCTCAAATGTATCTGGTTTCGTTAAATGTTCTTTTAATTTCACTACTGTGTAATTTCGGTCATTTACTGTAACTTCAATAGGATTCTCATCTTTAACATCAATATTTATTGTATAAATCTTTTCTATTCCTGTTTCTGATTTTACAACTATGTTAATAGCATTTGTTCCTTCTTCTAATTCTATATTTCCAGCGCCTGTTACAGTGGCATAGGGACTATTTGCAGTAGCTTTAATCTCAATATTCTTTGTTCCTTCTGGTACTGTTGCTAAATAAACTTGAACGTCTTTATCAAATTCAGGGCTTAATTCAAAACCTGTAACTTTTAAACTTTTTAAATTATTGTCATTAGATTTTTCTCTTGGTGCTGTAACATTTATTTTTATTGATTTAGATCCCAAATTAGCTGGATTCCCACTGCCATCACTTACTCCACTTGGGGTTACTGTTATTGTAGCACTTCCCGTATTTATAGCACTTAATTTAATACGATAAGTATTATTTTCTATCCAGGCTCTATCTTCACTTACAGCGACTACTCCAGAATTTGATGATGATATATTAAATCTTCCAGTTACATCATTTCCCTTAATAGTTAATGTTACAGTGCTTCCTTTAGTAGGATTAGTAGTGCTTGCAGATATATTAAATGATGCTGCGTTAACTTTTGTAAGGCTAATAAATAAACTTATTAGCATAACCCCTATTTTTAAAATATTCTTTTTCATTTTATCACTCCATTATACTATTTTTAATTCTTACATAATCTGTGGCTTTGATGTTTCCATCACCATCAACGTCTGCGGCAATGCTCGCAGGAGTAGATAATTCACTTCCGCTTTTTTCCATTATATAATTTTTAATTTTTACGTAATCTGTTGCCCCTAACTTACCATCGCCATCTACATCACCCTTGACAGCGATTATATATTTATAGGTTTTCTTGCCATCAGTTATTGTAATTTCTTGTCCTGTTTTTATAATGTCATTGTCACTAGCATTAATTGTTACTGTATATCCACTTAATTTACTTTTTATCGTTCCTATTGTGGTACCAACATCAAGATTTTGTAAACACCCTGCATTAACACTTGCTCCTAGTTTAGCTAACATATTTGCTTCATCATTATCAATACTTGGAGATGAAGAGCTGCCACCATTTACAATAACATCTTTAGAGCCCCCACTTGCATATACTAAACCAGCTAAAGCAGGATTCTTAGCACTACTATTAGCACCGATATTAAAGAAGTTATATAAGCCGACATAAGTTACTCCTTCATATGTAAACTCTGCACCATTAGTAGTATTTGATAATTTAACTCCAGCCTCTTGAATGGCTAAACTTGCTAAATATACTGCGCTTATATTTTCGTTTTTTCCAGCTTCAACAAATATTGAAGAGTATGCTTGATTGTCTAACACGGAAATACCTGACATAAAAGTTCCTTTTAATATTGTCTGTACAACTTGTTCATTATAATTATCAGAATATCCTAAATTTTCAAACATTAATATTCTTTC
>CARJCM010000002.1 GCA_948999435.1 uncultured Bacilli bacterium | reverse complement strand
AAACAAGAACTAGTACGGTGGCGACCATCGGAATTTAAGTCTGTGGAGAATGTAGTTAACGAAATCAATGAAGCAGAAAAAACTAATCGTGAGGTTAGAGGGATTTAAAAATGATTTATCATTTTTTAAATCTTTTGTTCTGTTATAATAAAAGCAAGGGGAATTATTATGTTTATAAATAGATATTTAAGATTATTTTATGAAGAATATAAAAATTTTAAAACTATAAATATGTTGTTAGATTTTACTAATAAAACTTTACCTCAAGATGGAACTGATAAAATATTTATTGGATGTGTTCTTATTATGTTTAACAAAGGGATAGATGTTAATTGTAGTAATTTATTAAGTATTGCTAAATCTGGTATTGAAAAAATAGGTAATACTAATTTATTAAATTTTTATATAAAAAGAATTAATGATAATAGTTTAGTAGCAAAGTATTTAAATAATATAGATAAAGATATAGAATATGATAAACATATAAATTTAGTAATTGAGTATTTAGAACAATTTAGTGGTTATGATTTTGCTCATGATTTGAAAAAGAGTTATGATAAAAAAATAAAACAATTTTTAGAAAAAGATGGTAAGTGATGTGATTATGAATAAAGAAGATTTAATAAAAAATATTGATAAAATTCATACTACTGAAATGGGAATTTTAAGAATAAAGAAAAATTTAAAGCTTGATGTTAATGATGTTGTAGAGTATTGTAAAAACAAGGTTTTAGATAATAATGCGGTTATATATAAAAATGGAAAGAATTGGTATTGTGAAATAGATAATATTATTTTGACTATTAATTCTTATAGCTTTACAATAATTACTGCTCATATTAAGTAAAAAATTCTAATTATTTAATCTTTATGATATAATTAGATATAAGAAAAAAGGAGTAAAAGTTTGTATGAAAAAAATAAAATTAATAATCTTTAGTGTACTAGCAATAATATTTTGTTGTAGTACTGTAGATGCTGCTTCATTTAGTATGTCATCTAAAGTAAGTTCCGTAAAGCCTAATGGAACATTTACAGTAAGTGTTGGAGGAGATTGTATTGGTAGAGTAAATCTTTCTGTTTCAAATGGTACATTATCAACATCTAGCGTTTGGGTTGAACAAGGATATGTAAATGTTACAGTTACTGCTGGAGGAAGTGGAAAGGTTGTAGTTACAGCGACACCAGTGACTGGTTTTTCAGATTCAGATGCTAATATTTATAATCCTGGAGCAAGAAGTGTTTCTGTAAATATTACTTCTAATAATACAACACTACCAACTAAACCAACTATACCAGATACTAGTAATAAAAAGTCTAATGATAATAACTTATCTTCATTAAGTGTAGATGAGGGAGAGTTATCTCCAGCATTTGATAAAAGTAAAACTGAATATAATTTAAATTTGCCAGCAAGTATTAATAAAATTGTAATTAAAGGTACTTTATCTGATTCTAAAGCCAAAGTAAATGGTCTTGGAGAGATTAATTTAAAAGTGGGAGAAAATGTTATTGATATAACGGTTACGGCTGAGAATGGTTCTAAGAAAGTATATACGATTAAAGCTTATGTTGATGAAACACCTCAAGTTTATTTAAATTATAAAAATGAGAAAATTGGAGTTATAAGAAATAACTCTGATATGCCAACTTTGGAGGGATTCTCTAATAGTGAATATAAAATAGATGATAATACTATTAATTTATTTATTAAAGATGCTTTAAATTTAATATATGGTATTAATGAAAAAAATGAAAGAGGTTTTTATCTATTTAATAAAGATAGTAAAAAAATAGAATATAAAATAAGTTTATTAAAGGTAGATGATAAAGTTTATTTAATCACTGATGTAGATAATGATAATTTAACACTAGATAAAATAACTATTAATGACCAAGAGGTTGTTTGTTCTAAATTTAAAAATGGAAATGATAATTATTGTATATTAAAAGTTTTAAAAGAAGATGGTTCTTTAAAGAATTATTTGTATGAAAAAACAGAAGGTACAATTCAACTTTATAATGATTTTAAAACTTGTCCTGAAATAAAGAAGGAAAATAAAAATATATTAGTATATGTTTTAGGTGGTATGCTATTTTTAACAATAAGTATTATAGTATTTTTACTATATAAAATAAAAAAAGGTGTATTTAATGAAAAGACTAACTAGAATATTAGTAGCCATTTTTTTAATATTATCTGTTAGTTCTTCAAGTTTAACTTTTGATAAGATTAGTATAGAAAATTATTCAAAGTCGGAAAGTTTAGCTTTTAATACCACTCAAAAATCTACAACACGAAATATTAAAAACATTGCTGTATTTATAGAATTTAGTGATAGTGATACTAATGTAGTTAATCATTTAGATGATGAACAAAGTGTTAATAATGCTAATTTAATATATAATAGTGATACCTTATTTCTAATGGATAGTGTAAAAGGTATTATTTCGGTGCCTTCATTTAAGAAGTATTTTGAAAGAGAAAGTTATGGGAAATTGTCTATTACAACAGAGATTTTTCCTAAAGTAGATGGTAAAGTTGTTTCTTATCAAGATACCCATCCAATAGGATACTATTTAAAACAAAATGAAGGCAATCCAATAGGCTATAAAGATAAAAATGAAGGGGCTAATAGAGAAAAAGAGTTAATTAATAATGCTGTTCGTTATATAAAAAATCAAGTGGTAGCATCTGGTATAACAGCGAGTGATTTAGATGCCGATGGAGATAATAAAATAGATGCTATATCTTTTATTATTGAAGGGCAAAAAAAATTACCATCAAGTATAGCTTGGGGTGATATTCTTTGGTCTCATGAATCTTCTAATACAGGTATAACTGAACAAATTTTAGGAAAAGATGTTAATGCTTACACATTACTACGAGCTGATGATTATACAGAAGTTGCTAGTTTATTTTCTCTTAATCATGGTGGTTATGGTACTATTATTCATGAATTTGGTCATGTTTTAGGTTTTAGAGATTTATATCGTTATGGTAATTCTAATTCAAAACCAGTAGGCTTTTATGATATAATGGGAAATGCGATTGGTTCTAATCCTCAAAGTTTTTTAACTTACTTTACAAGTGAATTTAGTTCAGCGATAAGATGGCATAATCCTATACCTGTTATAAATAAATCAACTGAAAATATAACTTTATTTAAACCAAACTTTATAGATGCGAATGAAAAACGAGCTATTAAAATTCAAATACCTGGTATTACTAATGAATATTTTATTGTAGAATATCATGAAAAGTTAAATACTTATGAAAGCTATTCAGCGGATTCGAATGGAATTATAATTTATAGAGTTAATGAACAGAATAAATATAATGGTAATGGTGATGGAAGTAATAATGGGAAAAATGACCACATTTATGTTTTTAGACCTGGAGAAACTGGTTTAGGTCAAGGACTAGGAAATCTATCTTCAGCAACACTTAATATGCAAAGAAAAACTTTTGGAAAAGATATAGATTTAAATAATTCAGCTTTTGATAATCAAACAATCTTTTTTACGGATGGTACTAATTCGGGTATATCAATTAATGTTATAAGTGAAACCTCTAATAGTGTAACTTTCAATGTTAAATTTACTGAATTTGATGGTAATGGAACTAAAGAAAGTCCTTATTTGATAAAAGATGCGTTTACTTTTTTATATTTAATGAGTATTGATACTGAAAATAAATATTATAAATTAGCAACTGATATTGACTTTAATAATATATCAAATTATCCTAGTATTGATTTTAAAGGTAATTTAGATGGTAATAATAAAACTTTAGCTAATATTAGAAGTAATGGGACAGGAGTATTTAATAATATAGGAGCTTTTAATAGTCATACTAAAATTGAAAATTTATTTATTGAAAATATAATTGTAACTGGTAATAGAAAAGATTATCTAGGTGGTTTTGCTAATGTTGCTGAAAATGTTACTTTAACTAATGTAAGACTTAAAAATGGAAGTGTAACTAATGAAGTAGAGGGACAATATAGTTTAAGTTCTACAGGAGGATTTATTGGTAACGTTAATGATACTACTATTATTGATAATTGTTCTACGGCATTAAATGTAAGTTCTACTAATAATGCGGGAGGATTTATTGGGATTAATCAAAATGCAACAATAAAGAATAGTTTTGCTAATGGAACTATAAAGGGACAAAAAAATGTTGGCGGTTTTATTGGCATCCAAGCGATAAATAGTACTTATAAAACACCTATAAATGTTTATTTTAATAATAATGATAATAATTTGCCAGGTGCTGGTGGTTATGTAGAAGGATTTCATGATTTAAGTTTTCTGAATAATTCATCTTTATCAGTGGGAATAATAAGTATAACTAATTCTAAAAATATAAATATGGATAATAATGCTAAGGTTAGACCTGAAATATTTAGTAATCCAAATACTAATCTTAATTATCTTTTAGAAGCATCTAATTCTAATATCGCAATTTCTGATAATCAAATAGTTGGAGTTAAACCTGGCTCGTCAGTTGTTTATATCGATATTTTGATTGGAACTGGTAAAATGCGTTTGGAAGCTAATGTTACAATAAAAAATGTGGAAGTTGTAATTTCAGAAGATGAAGTATTGAAAAAATTAGGCTTAAAAAAGAATAATGGTTATGTTACTGGTTTTAAACTCGGAACTAATGTTAAAACTATTAAATCTTTAATAGCTAATAATAATATAGTTTTAAAAAGTTTTAAAAATTCTTCAAATATAGAAATCAATGATGGCTTAATTGCGACAGGAATGAAGTTTACATTATTTTTTAATAATACAGAATATAATTATACCGTTGTTATAAAAGGTGATGTTAATGGCGATGGAGAGATATATGCTACGGATTATGTTAAAATAAAAAATCACATAATGGGTAAATCTAGTTTAGCGGGTGCTTATCTTTTGGCAGCTGATATAAATAATGATGGTAATATTTATGCTACCGATTATGTACAAATAAAAAATCATATAATGGGTAAGACAACTATATCGCAAAAATAATGTTATTAAATATAGGAGTTCTTAAAAATAGTTTTAGAAAGATAAATTAAAGTTTATCTTTAAATATAAGTGAGGTTAAAATGAAAACTGATTTGTTAACAATTCCTTATGTTGGTAAAAATACAAAGGAAGATTTGATTAATATAGGAATAACTTGTGTAGAAGATTTAGTTGGTAAAGATCCAGAAACATTATACATGGATGATTGTATATTTAAAAAATATCAAGAAGATAGATGCCAATTATATGTATTTAGAATGGCAGTTTATTATGCAGAACATGAATTTCCTGATGCTGAAAAATTAAAATGGTGGTATTGGAAAGACAAATAATATTTTAATAAAAAGAAATTTTATATAAGAGGTGTAAACATGAGAATGATAAAAGATTAAGTATGGCATAAACTTTGATTATGCCAAAATGGAGGCATAAAATGTTAGAAATAAAAAATTTAAGTATTAGGCTTAATGATAGATATTTAGTAGAAAATTTATCGTTGGTCTTAAATAAAAATGATAAATTAGCTATAATTGGTGAAGAGGGAAATGGAAAGTCTACTTTATTAAAAGCTATTTTAGGTATAGCTAATTACGTAAATATTACTGGTACTATTAATATTCTTGGTAATAAAATAGGGTATTTAGCTCAAAATATAAACGAAGCTGATTTAGAGAAAAGAGTATTTGATTATTTATTTTTAAATGATAATGATTATTATAATAAAGTTAATTCTTTTTATAAATATTTGGAAATAATTAATTTAGAAGATACTATATTAGAACAATTAATTAAAACTTTATCAGGAGGAGAAAAAGTAAAAATTGGTATTCTAAAATTATTATTAGAGGAAAATGATATCTTATTTTTAGATGAACCTACTAATGATTTAGATTTGGATACTTTATCTTGGTTAGAAAACTTTTTGGTAAATACTTCTAAACCAATTATGTATGTTTCACACGATGAAGTATTACTTTCTAAGACAGCGAATATTATTTTACATTTAGAACAAATAAATAATAAGACTAAAGCTAGAAATACTTTAGTAAAAACTGATTATGATACTTATATTAGTGAAAGATTAAAATGGTTAGACAAAGAAACACAACTTGCTAAATCACAAAAAAGAGAGTATCTAAAAAAAGAAGCTAAATTACAACAAGTAATGAATAAAGTTCATTATGAACAAAATACTATTTCAAGAAGTGACCCTCATGGAGCTAAACTTTTAAAGAAAAAAATGCATTCCCTAAAGGCTCAAGAAAAAAAGCTTGATAATATGGAGCTTACTGAAATACCTGATACAGAAGAGAGTATTAATTTCTTTTTTGAAGATGTTTTTATTCCTAGTACGAAGAAAATTATTAGTTTAAATATTTCAGAATTGAAATTTTCCAATAAAGTTTTAGCTAAAAATATTTTATTAGATGTAATTGGTAATACGCATTTGTGTATTGTAGGTAATAATGGGGTTGGGAAGACAACTTTAATGAAAATAATATATGAAGAGTTGAAAGTTAGAAAAGATATTAAACTTGGGTACATGCCCCAAAACTATGATGATATTTTAAATGATTATGAAAATGTAATAGATTTTTTAAATCTTAGTAGTAAAGATGATATTACTAAAGCTCGAATGTATTTGGGGAATATGAAGTTTACAAGAGAAGAAATGACGGGAAAAATAAAAAATTTAAGTAATGGAGCTAAAGCTAAATTATTTTTGCTTAAGTTAGTTCTTGATAGAAGTGATGTTTTATTACTTGATGAACCTACTAGAAATGTTAGTCCTTTATCTAATCCTGTAATAAGACAGGTTTTAAATGATTTTAAAGGGACAATTATAAGTATTTCTCATGACCGAAAATATATAAGTGAAGTAGCTAATAAAGTTTATATTTTAACTAAAGATGGTTTAAAAGAAGTTAATTAACCATATTAAAAGTAAGAAGAAATTCTTGCTTTTTCTTTTATAACAAAAGTGTAATATTATTTATTATAGTATTTTGATATAATTTTAGTGACCGATTGGTTTGGAAGGAGAAAAATATGAATGAAGTTTTAAAAATTAATAATGTTAAGAAATATTATGGAGCAAATACAAATATAACGAAAGCGGTTGATGGTATTACTTTTTCTTTAAATGAAGGAGAATTTGCAGCTATTATGGGAGCTAGTGGTTCTGGTAAATCAACACTTTTAAATTGTATTTCAACTATTGATAATGTTACTAGTGGTAATATTTTTGTAGGTAATCAAGATATAACTACTATTAAAGAGGATGATTTAGCAGATTTTAGACGTAAAAATTTAGGTTTTATTTTTCAGGATTTTAATTTATTAGATACTTTAACTATTGAAGAAAATATAGCTTTATCTTTAATTATAAATGAAAGTGAATGGAAAAGTGTAGACGATAGAGTAAATAAAATGGCAACTAGTCTTGGAATAGATAATATTTTAAATAAATTTCCTTATGAAGTATCAGGAGGACAAAAACAAAGATGTGCTTGTGCAAGAGCTTTAATTAATAAACCAAAATTAATTTTAGCTGATGAACCAACGGGTTCTTTAGATTCTAAATCTTCTAGAATGCTTTTAGAAACAATGGCAAGTATGAATACAGATTTTAAAGCAACAATTTTAATGGTAACTCATGATTCATTTTCAGCTAGTTTTTGTAAAAGAGTTTTATTCTTAAAGGATGGTAAAATATTTAATGAAATAGTAAAGGGTGAGAAATCTAGAAAAGAGTTTTTTAATGAAATACTAGATATCTTAACTTTACTTGGAGGAGATGTTTCTAGTGTTAAGTAAGCTTGCTATTAGAAATGTAAAACGTAGTTTTAAAGATTATGCTATTTATTTGATTACTATAACTTTAGCTTTTGCTTTTATGTTTGCTTTTAATTTAATTACAACTTCAGAAGGTGTATTAAATCTTAGCGAAGTTATGAGCAATTTTGAATTTGCTATGTATTTTGTTAATGCTTTTGTCTTAGTAGCAGTTTGTTTTCTTATTAATTATACTACCAAGTTTATGTTTGAAAAGAGAAGTAGAGAATTTGGTACTTATATGATACTAGGTATTAAAAAGAGGGAAATATCTAAAATATTTACTTTAGAAAATATTATTTTAGGTTTTTTATCACTTTTAATATCTATACCTATTGGTTATTTATTTAGTTTGATTATGTCTTTTGTTATTATGAATATATTTGAATTACCTGAACTTGTTAAAATAAGTTTTAACTTAAAAGCAGTACTTTTACTATTTTTATATTTTGGTATTATATATTTAGTTGTCTTATTTTTATTAAGAAGAAGACTTAAAAAAATGAGAATAAATAATTTGATTCATTTGGAAAAACAAAATGAAAAAGTTAAGCATAATAAATTATCGCGTAATCTTATTTTTATAGTTTCTATTTTATTAGGGGTATTTGCTTTATATTTATTTGATAAACAATTTATTGGAGTTGGACATGAACCTTCATTTCAACTTATTGTTGCTTCAATTTTTTTACTACTAATAAGCATTTATGGAATATCTATTACTCTTTTGGAATTCATACTTAATTTTGTTTTAAAACATAAAAAACTAAAATATAAAAATGATAATTTGTTTATTATGAGAAATTTATTTTCAAAAATTAAAACTATGAGTTTTACAATAGGTACTTTATCATTTTTAATTACTCTAGCTTTAGTAGCTCTTAATATATCTAGTTTGTTTAAAGGAATGTTCTTATATCAAATTGAATATAATGCTCCTTATGATATCTCAATAAGTGTAGATGAAAATTTAGATGAATATTTAAATTTTATTGAGGATAATTATACTATTTTAGAGAAAGTAGTTTATAATGATTATAAAAATTATAATAATAGTATTTTGAAATTTCTAGAGCTTTCTTGGAGAGAAGAAGAAAGAGTTATTACTTTAAGTGATTTTAATAAGCTTTTAGAAATGAAAGGCGATAAACCTATTACTTTAAATGAAGATGAATACTATTTGAATGTTACAAAAGAATTTATAGATGAATTAAAGAATGCTGATATAAAAGATATAACTTTGTCTAATGGTATTACCTTAAAACAAAAAGATATTACTGATGAGGGTTATACTCTTGCTTGGGGTGTTGGTTATGGTTATGTTTTGGTAGTGCCAGATAGTGCAGTTAAAAATCTTGATATAAATAGTACACATTTAAGTGTTAATACGAAGGAAAAAACTACAGAAGAATTTGCTAAAAAGTTAGTAGAGTTTGCTGACCCAGATTTTTGTCAAGAAAATGAATATGGATATAAAACTTGTTATTCTTTAGCCAATATAACTGTTAGAGGAGAAGAGGAAGCTAATAATAAAGGATTTCTTACAATTACAGCATTTGTATGTTTTTATGTAGCTTTTATTTTTACAGCGATTGTAGGAACAATTTTGGCAATTCAAGCATTATCAGATTCTAATAAATATAAATATCGTTATCAGGTTTTAAGTAAATTAGGAGTTAGTGATGAAAAACTTTATAAAACCATATTTAAACAATTATTAATATTTTATGTTTTTCCAATTATTTATCCTATAATTGTAAGTATTTGTACAATTAAATCTATGAATAATATTTTTCAAATTGCTCTTTCTACAAATACAGTTTATTTAAAATATTTTAGTATGAATTTGATTTTATTCTTAATTCCATTTGTAATTTATTTTATCGCAACTTATTTTGGTTTTAAAAATAATATTAAATCGTAGAAATCTTTTAATTTAAGATTTCTTTTTGTGTTATAATAACTAAGGAGGCATATATGAATATTTTAATAATTGAAGATGATAAAAAAATTAGAGAAGAACTTTCTAAATTACTTAATAGTTATGGATATCATACTATTTTAGTAAATGAGTTTTTAAATATTTTAGATTATATTAATAGTAGTATTTCTTTGGTATTATTAGATATAAATTTACCTTATGAAAATGGTTTTACATTATGTAAGAAAATTAAAAATAAAATGAAAGTTCCAATTATTTTTGTAACGAGTAGAAATACTGATGAAGATGAATTACTTAGTATTAAAGTAGGGGGAATTGATTTTATTACTAAACCTTATAATAAAAGTATTTTGTTAGAAAAAATTAGAAGAGCAATAAATAATACTGACCCTTTCTCTTTTAAAGAAATTGTTAAAAATGATTATATTTTAGATTTACATTTGTCACTTCTTAAATATCAAGGAAAAGAAATAGAGTTAACACGTAATGAATTTAGGATTTTATATTATTTTTTTAGAGAAGAAAATAGAGTTATTTCAAAAGAAGAATTATTAGAATATTTATGGAATGATAAATATTATTTGGATGAAAATATATTACTTGTAAATATTAATCGCTTGCGAAAAAAAGCTAGTGAAATAGGTATTAATAATTTGCTTATTACAATTAGAGGTGAGGGATATAAATTATGAGGTTTAGTAGTTTTTTAGAAGAAAAAATTAGTTTTGTTTTATTTCAGGCTTCTTTTATTTTTATTTTAGATTTTTTATTAATTTTACTTAATGTGAATAAAGTATTTATTCTTTTTCTTTCTCTATTTTTAGTTTTTTATAATATTTTCTATTTAACTTTATCTTTTTTGATTATAAAGAAAAAATATAATAATATAGTAAATTTGGTTGATAATTTAGATGATAAATATTTAATCTCAGAAGTTTTAGCTAAACCTAGAAATATTATTAATAAAGCTTATTTTTATGCTTTAAAAAGTGCTTGTAAATCGATGAACGATAAAGTTAGTAATTTAGAACTGGAAAAAAAAGATTATGAAGAATATGTTGAAGCTTTCGCACATGAAATAAAAATGCCTATTTCTGTTCTTTCTTTATCTTTACAAAATTCTAATGATAATAATTTATTAGAAGAAGTTAAAAAAATAGAAACTAAGGTAGAACAGATGCTATATTATGCTCGTAGTGAAGTTACAGAAAAAGATTATTTTGTGAAAGAATTAAACTTAAATGATATTTTGCATCCGATACTTTTAAATTATAAAAATAATATTTTAAAAAATAAAGTCTCTTTAAAAATTGCTCCTTTAAATTATAAAGTTTATACTGATGAGAAGTGGCTTACTTTTATAATATCACAAATAATAGAAAATTCTTTGAAGTATTTTGATAAAAAAGAAAAATTAATTGAAATTGATGCTTTAGAAAATAAAAATAATATAATTTTAATTATTAAAGATAATGGGGCTGGAATAAAAGAAAGTGATTTAAAAAGAGTATTTGATAAAGGCTTTACAGGGACTAATCGTAAAAAAGAATATTCAACAGGTATAGGTTTATATTTAGCTAAAAAGCTATGTGAAAGATTAAATTTAGATATTAATATTTCTTCTATATATAAAAAATATACTGAAGTAGAAATAGTCTTTCCTAAAACTAATATTTATAAAATGAATTAAATTTTTGAAATTGATATATATGAAAAGAACACTAAATAGTCTAGTGCTAACTTTTTTTGACATATCTATTTTTTTATGGTATTTTTAATTTGTGAGGCACAATTATGTATGGTACTTGTCACTTCCTTGGAGATGGGTCACTTATGAGTAAAAAGGACTTTTTAGTTTTGATACTTTTAGTGATTATTATACTTTTAATCATCAGTAAGTAATTATTGGGGGTTTTGGTAAAAATAAAAGCACCACTCATAAAAGTGGTGCAAGCAACATTTTGTGGCAAGCACTATTTAGTGTCTCGCTAAATTAATAATATAATATTTTTATATAAAAGTAAAGTGAATTATGTTAAAAGTAAGGAACTATAAAATAAAATGTAAAAGTCATTTATTTATTTTGAATTTTATGTTATGATTATGAAGGAGATGAGATTATGAAAAAATTATTATGTTTATTTAGTGTTTTATTTTTAACATTTGGAGTAGTTGGATGCGATAAAAAGGTTGAAAATAAAAACATCGAAGGTTCTTTAGAAGAAATAATGGAAAAATTATATGAAGGTATAAAAGAAGAAGAGATGCCTATGATGGTAGAAAATATACCTTTAACTGAAGAGAATTTTCAATATTATGCATTTACGAGTGCTAAATATAAAGAAGCGATTGCTAGTGAATCAATGACTGGTTCGACAGCACATTCTGTTGTTTTAATAAGACTTGAAGATAGCAATGAAGCTGAGGCTGTTGTAAAAGAAATTAAAGAAAAGGCTGACCCACGTAAGTGGATTTGTGTGGAAGCTGAAAAACTTTATGTTTTAAATAAAGGAGATTTAGTAGTTCTTATTATGTCTAATGAACTAGCAGATCCTATTAAAACAAATTTTGAAAATTTAAAATAGTAAGAAGGAAAGTGAATTTATGGTATTTTCTAGTATAAGTTTTCTTTTCTTTTTTTTAACTTTGTTATTTCTTAGCTATTTTTTAGTACCTAATAAATATCGTAATAATGTATTATTAATATTTAGTTTGATATTTTATTATATTGGTGAGAAATGGTATGTATTCTTGCTTTTATTATCTTGCTTAGTTAATTATATAATAGGTTTATTAATTGAGCAGAAAAGAAAAAAGTTGTATCTTATAATTGGTTTAGTTTTTAATATTGGTTTATTATTTTATTTTAAATATACAAATTTCTTTTTAGAAACTTTTAATAATATTTTTAATTTTAATTTGCCAATGCTTAAAATAATTTTACCTTTAGGGATTAGTTTTTTTACATTTCAAAATATAAGCTATTTAATTGATGTTTAT
Source organism: uncultured Bacilli bacterium (assembly GCA_948999435.1). GTDB lineage: Bacteria > Bacillota_I > Bacilli_A > RF39 > UBA660 > Caccenecus. Next base: position 43,515 of record CARJCM010000002.1, on the reverse strand, counting down.
AGAAAAAGTGTTTTACCAGAAAAAAGCTTTCTTAGATATGCGACATATATTACATTATTTCCGCAGTTAGTTGCAGGACCAATTGTGAGATATCAAGATGTTGCACTAGAATTAGAAACAAGACAAGAAAGTTTTGAACTTTTTAGTATAGGCGTTAAAAGATTTGTTATTGGTTTAGCTAAAAAAGTATTAATCGCTGATACTATATATAATGTTTATACTAATATATTGGGATTTAATATGAGTGCAATATCTTATATTTTAGTGGCTATTTGTTTTACATTACAAATTTATTATGATTTTTCAGGTTATAGTGATATGGCTATTGGACTTGGTAAAATGTTTGGTTTCAATTTTAAAGAGAATTTTAATTATCCTTTAATTGCTTCTTCAATAACTGATTTTTGGAGGAGATGGCATATTTCTTTATCTAGCTTTTTTAAAGATTATGTCTATATTCCACTCGGTGGTAATAAATGCTCTAAGATAAAAAATATTCGTAATATCTTTATTGTTTGGGCTTTAACTGGTTTTTGGCATGGAGCTAGTTGGAACTTTATTATGTGGGGTATTTACTTTTTTGTTTTCCTAATTTTAGAAAAGTTTATTTTGAAGAAATATTTAAAGAAAAATTTTATTGCATATATTTATACTTTTATAATTGTTGTAATTAGTTTTGTAATTTTTAGTATTACAGATTTAAATGAATTATTTAGCTTTTTAAAAGGGATGATGGGAATAGGAGTTCCTCTATATAATAGGGAAGTTTTGTATTTATTAAGAAATAATTTAGTGATTCTTGTTATAGCATTTTTAGGAATAAGTCCATTCTTAAAAAATAAAATTAATAGTTTAAAGAAAGGTAAATTAGAAAAAGTAATTGAGGGAGGAGAAATAATATTTATTCTAGGTATATTCATATTAGTAGTAGCAAGTATTGTTTCAAGCTCTTTTAATCCTTTTATCTATTTTAGGTTTTAATTATGAAAGAAAAAATTATTAGTATTGGTTTTGTCGTAATTATTTTTACTTTTGGTTTTTTTAGTATAATATTAAAAGATAAAGATATTTCCTTAGTTGAAAGAAGAAAACTTGCTAATGTGAGTTCTTTAAAAGAAGATTTTAATGAGAATTTAGATAAATATTTAACAGATCAATTTCCTTTGAGAGATGAATTTTTAGCTTTAAATAGTGCTTTTAATCGCTATTTTCTTAATAATAAAGATTATAATGGAGTTTATCTTAAAGATGATTATATATTTGAACGTCTTTATCCTTTAGATAATAAAAGTGTTAATAATTTTACAAATAAAATAAATTATATAAAAGAGAAATATTTAAAAAATAATTCTTGCTATTATATGATTATACCTGATAAAAGTTATTTTTTAGATAGTGATAAATATTTAACTATTGATTATGATTATTTATATTCAAATTTAAAAGATAATATTAACTTTTCAGGGATTGATATTAGAGAACTATTAAAGTTAGAAGACTACTATAAAACAGATATTCATTTAAAGCAAAAATCTTATTTTAAAGTTATTGATAAATTAAGTGATTATTTCAAATTTAATAATAAAGATATTTCTTATACTGAAAAAGTATATTCTGATTTTAAAGGAGCAACATTCTATAAAGTGCCATTTAGTAAGCCTGAAGAACTTATTTATTTAACTAATGATATATTAGAAAATGTAAGAGTTAAACACTTAGAATATAAAGATAATTATGTTTATAAGGAAGATGCTTTTAAATCAAGCGATGCTTATAATGTTTTTTTAAGTGGTCCTAGTAGTTTAATTGAAATTATAAATGATAATGCTGATACTCAAAAAGAATTAATTATTTTTAGAGATTCTTTTGGAAGTAGTATTGCACCACTTTTAGTACCATTTTATAAAAAAATTACTTTAGTCGATTTAAGATATATTAATATGAATTTAGTTAATAATTATATAAGTTTTGATAACCAAGATGTTCTATTTTTATATAGTACATTAATTGTAAATAATAGTTTTATTTTAAAAATTAATTAATCTTTTGTAACCTTTTTATTAAATTAAACGTCTATATAATGAATGCATTCAATAAGGGTGGTATCAAATGAAAAATACCTTAGAATTTAATTTAGAAATTGTTATTGATGAATATGCTGGTTATGTATTTAAAATAGTAGATAATATTATTGGAACTACACTTTCTTATCAAGATAAAGAGGAGATTGTTTCGGATACTTTCTATTTACTTTGGAAAAATCAAAATAGAATAAATACAAATTTAAAAGCATATTTAAGTGTTATTGCAAGAAATGCCTCTTATGATAAACTACGTAAAAATAACTTTACAATTCCAATTGATGAGAATATGGGGTATGAAAATGATTTTGATACAATCTTGGAAGTTAAAGAAAAGTTAAATAAATTAACACATGAAGAATTAATGATTTTTGAACTATTTTATTTAAAGGGTTTAAAAATAAAAGAAATATGTAAGTTAACTAATAAAAGTACTAGTGCTTTAAAAATAATGTTATATAGATTGAGAAAAAAATTAAAGGAGGAACTATAATGGCCAAATTTGATGCATCTAATATTAAAGAAAAGACTAATTATTTAGTCGCTTATGATTTAATGAAAGGAAGAGATGAATTGAAAAGAATTAAAATAAAACATTTTACTTATATCTTTATTGCTGTTTTAGTTTTAGCAGGTGGGACTTTTAGTGTTGATGCGATGACGGATAATATGGTTAGTAATACCATAAAAGAAGCGTTAAAAATTAATGTAAATAAGAAAGATTATAATGCTACTTGTGATAAAACAGAAAATGGAAATATGAAATGTACTATTGGTAGTGAAGTAACTGGTAGTAGTGATTTATCTTTAGAAATAGATAAAGATGATTTAGATAAGCTTGATAAAATAGAATATATTATTCAAGATAGTAATCAAAATTCTAAATAAAACTAATATAATTCTTAGAAATTAAAAGTGTTTTAAATAGGTAAGAGGTTTCTTATCTATTTTATTTTGTTGTAATTTAGAATGACTAATAGTATACTTATTATGAGGAGAAATATAATGGAAAATAAAAAAGTTGTATTAGGTGGTTTACTACTTGGAGTATTACTAATAAGTTCTTTAATAATATTTAAGAAAAATAAAATGGTGGATTATCAAAATAGTAATTTAAATATTGTTTTATCTTTGGAAGATAAGATTAGCAAAAATAGTGTTTGGTGTGGAACATTTAATTTGATTTGGAATGATTTAAAAAATGAAATTGTAAAGAAAGATATAGTTTTTGAGCCTCAACTAAATATTGTGGAAAATCTTAATAAAGAAACTTTTAATACTAATTATTTAAGTGATAGTGGATATTATAAAAAACTAGGAGTAATAAAACCAGAATTAAAAAAGGAAATTGAAAAAGAGATTAAAGATAAATTTAATGAAACTAGTGATATTTTAGATAATTTTGACTTTACTTATACAGATGAATATAATTATTTTTTATATGCAATGTTAAAAAAAGATTTTAAGTTTCCTTATGTTTTTACAGATTTAGGAAAAAGTGATTTTAAAAATATTACTAATGTTAAATATTTTGGGATTAATGCTAAAACTGATTACAAAGTGCGCTCGCAAGTTCAAGTTTTATACTATGAAGATAAAGAAACATTCGCTGTTAAATTAAAAACTAAAGAAGGCGAAGAGGTAATTTTAGCTAGAGGAATTAAAGGAGAAACTTTTAAAGATATTTATGATAATCTTAATGATAAAAGTAAAAAATATACTGGCTCAAAAACATTAAGTGATGCAGATACTTTGAAAATTCCAGAAATACATTTTAATTTAAAAGAAGAATTTAGAGATTTAGAAAATAAAAATTTTTATCTAGCAAATGGTGAAGAATATTTTATTAGTAAAGCTATTCAAACTATTCAATTTGAACTTTGTAAAGATGGTGGAAAAATAAAAAGTGAAGCAGGTATGGAAATTAATAAAACTGCAATTGATAATCAAAGAAGTTTTAGTTTTACAGATGATTTTGTCATAATGTTAAAAGAAAGTAATAAAGATTTACCTTATTTTGCAGCATTTATAAGTGATATTAAAAGTGTACAAAAATAATACTTGAAACTATTAAAGAAAAAATAAGATTTGTAGTAAATAATTGTTTTTTTCGTTTGTTGGTTTAGTATATGCTTAGGAGAAGAGAAGTTATGAATAAAGAAGATGTGGGTCAATTTATTAAAAATTTACGAGAAGAAAAAGGAATGACGCAAGAAGAATTAGCTAAAGCGATATATTGCTCCAGGTCTAATTTAGCGCATATTGAAAGTGGGAGAGTGTTTCCTAGTCACGATAAGATTGTTTTACTATCTAGTATTTTAGGTGTAAGTGAAATGGAAATATATTCTGGAAGAAAATTACAAAATCCAAATGAGGTAACACCTTCTTTTTTTGAATATGTAAAACATTTAAAAAGTAAAACAAAGAAGTATATGATAGTATCTATCTTTGTTATTGTAATAAGTATTGTTTTGTTTTTAAGTTATTACTTTTTATCATCTTATAATACTATAAAAATGTACAAAGTTAGTGGAGAGACAGATAATTTTATTGTTAATGTGGGAACTCTTTTGGTTTCTAAAGATAAAATTATTTTAACTTTTTCTGTCGATTCTAAAAATGATTTAGAAATAACTTCTATGTCTTTAAATTATATTAAAGATAATAATCCTAATTTTGTTGTTTCTCACACGTCATCTTTTATTTATATTGTGGATAGCTATGGTTATAATGAATATTTTAATTATGATGATTTACAAAAAAATAAAGGTTATTTTTCTTTAGATATATTTTCTAATGATATTAAAGATACTTTAGAATTAAATCTTGAACAAGTATATGATAATAAAAAAATTGTTATAAAAAAAACATTACCAATTCGTGATGATACAACAACCTATGAAACTCCTGTTAAAGAAGTTCCACTTAAAATTGCGGAAAATTTTAACTACAAACAAGGAATATATAGTTATAGTTTTAAAGAAGATGATAAAGCAGTAGATGTATATTATTATAAAGAGGATGGAATATTTATGGTAAATGAATTTCAGGAAACTACAATAAAAACTTGGCAAACCTTTTTAGGAGAAAAAGATTTTCATTATAGTTTAAGCGTGGATAAAGAATTAATATATTCTGATTATATAAAAATTGATAATATGAATTATGAGGAATCAAAAATATATGATTATTTTAAAGTAAATTATATTGATAAATATGTGGGTGATTAATATCACTCTTTTTTTGTTCTTTTTTCTAACATTTTTGGTGTTAGTTTTTAGAACGTGACATTGATAAGTAAATGATATATTATAATCTTGAATGAAGACGTTAATAAATCAAGAATTTTTGATTTGTTATAAATATTTATAGAGAGGAGAGGAATAATGTTACGTATAAAATATACACATCTAATTACTATACTAATTCTAGTTTTATTTTTACTTTTTATAATATTTAGGGTAAATATATCTAAAGAGTTAAAAACAAATAATTATGAAGAAAATGAATTTAAATTTAGACAACTTAAATATTTTGATACAAAGTATTCGCTAAATGATATGTATGATTTATTATATAATAGTGAGATACCTAATGATGATGAGTTTTATGATATTATTTTAAATTGGTTTGATTATTTTGAAGAGGATAATTTATTTATTAATCGCTTTGGAGATAGTTATAATATCGATGAATATACAAAAATTAAAAATGAGTATTCAGATGAGACTTTAAAAGTTTTATTAATATCTGCTAAAAAAAGTTGGTTTTTACCTGTATTGAATAAATAATATATTTTAAAGTTTAAAATATAAATGAAAATTGATAAACTGATTAAATAATGTGTTTAATTTAATTGATATAAATCTTTTTTTGTTGCTAAAAACTTTATTAAATAATATAATGGATATACAAAACAAAAGAGGTTGAGCGTTATGAAAAAGATTAAAAATGCGTTATTGATGATTAAAAGAAATATTTGGGTTTTAGTAGGATTTGAAGCAGTATTTAAATTATTATCTACATTAATTTTTATGCCTCTTTTTTTAGGTTGTTTTAATCTTATTATGAAGTATACTGGTTTTACTTATCTTACATTTGAAAATATTTTTGCTTTTTTAAGCGAACCTATAACTTTACTCTTATTATTACTATTAATAATTTTTATGACTTTTTATACAATGTTTGATATTACAACAATTATTATTATTTTAGATTTGTCTTATCAAAATAAAAAAGCTCCTATATTAGATGTTTTAAAATTATCTTTTAAAAAGTGTTTAAGAATTTTTAATCCTATTAATATAACGATATCTTTCTTTATTTTATTTTTAATTCCTTTTTTGAATATTGGACTTACTTCTAGTTTTATTTCTTCTGTTAGTGTTCCTGAATTTATATTAGATTTTATTAAAAGCAATATACCATTTTTATGTATTTTTGCCTTAGTTATGATATATTTAGTTATATTATTATTTAGATGGTTATATTCACTTCACTTTTTTGTATTAGAAAATGTTAGTTTTAGAAAAGCACGAAAATTAAGTAAGAATTTAAGTGCAAAAAGACATATAAAAGATTTTCTTAGTATGTTTATAGTTCAATTTACAATGGTGCTTTTATATTTAATATTTATTGGTTTAGGAATATTACTTATTTTGGGAATACAACATTTTTTAGGAAATATTGTTATTTTAGAAAGTGTTATGACTACTATTATTTGGGTGTTTATAGCTTTATCTCTTATTGTTTTCCTTTTACTTATTACACCGATTAGTTATACCACTATAAGTGTTTTGTATTATGATTTAAAAGAAAAAAGAGAAGAAGAAATAAAATATATTGAAATAAAAGAAACTGAAATTGGAGATAAAAATAATATAAAACTAAAGAAAATAATTTTAGGTTTTATTGTTTTAGCAATAATATGTGGCTCGATATTTACTTATGGTATTTATAAAGGAAAATATAATCTTAATATAGAATTTACAAGAACTTTAGAAGTAACTGCCCATAGAGGTGCTTCACTTAAATATCCTGAAAATACGATGAGTGCTTTTAAAGGCGCTAAAGAACTTGGAGCAGATTGGATAGAACTTGATGTAGCTGAAACTAAAGATGGATATATAGTTGTAACTCATGATACTAATTTTAAAAGAACTGCTGGGGTAGATAAAAATATATGGGATATGACTTTAGAAGAAGTTAAAGAGTTAGATGTGGGAAGCTTCTTTAATAAAAAGTTTAAGGGAGAAAAAGTTCCTACTTTAGAAGAAACTCTTCTATTTGCTAAGAATAATAATATTAAACTTAATATTGAACTTAAACTAACAGGGAAAGAACACGATTTTGAGAAGAAAGTTGTTGATTTAATTGTAGAACATAATTATTTAAAATATACTGTTATTACATCTCAAACATATGAAGTATTAGAAAATGTTAAAAAGTATAATAAAGATGTTGAAACAGTTTATGTTATGAGCCTCGCTTATGGTGATATTACTAGTTTAGAATATGCAGACCATTTTAGTATTGAAGCTACTAGTGTTACTAAATCACTTGTAAAAAAAGTTCATAAAGAGGGCAAAGAATTATATGCTTGGACAGTAAATACAGAAGATAGTATTATGGAAATGATAGATTTAAAAGTTGATAATATTATTACAGACGATATAACTCTTGCTAAAGATACGATAATTTCTAGTAAACAAAGTGATTTAATTAGTGAGTATATAAAATTTATTGAAGGTTGGTTTGCTTAGTTTGACATTTTAAATACTTTGATATATAATAAATCGCATTGGAGGGGATATATATGGATAAATATACTTTTTATGAAAAAAATCTTAAAATTGAAGAAAAGCCTATTGATAATAGAACTTTGCCAGAATATATAGCTTTTGATGGCTCAGTTCATACGAGTGAGGAATCTTTAAGAAGAGCTAATTTAGCTTACTTTGGTAAAAAGGAAATGATGGAAGCTCTTAGAAGAGCAGAATTGGAAAGAATTACGAAGCTTAACTTAAAAGAAAATAAGAATATAATTCAAAAAGGATTTCCTTTTAATCTTACATATCATGAGTGGGATGCGTTACGCTTATATTTTATGAGATGTTTAAGTATGAATACTATGAGTCTAGAACAAGCTTTAGAATCTGCTAAATTTTTAAGGGATTCTGCTGTAACATTTGTTAACATACCAGAAGCATTAACATTGATTGAGCAATTAAATGAAATATTAGGAATAATTTGTGCATTAGAAGAAGCTCAAACACAAGCTTTATATAAGTAAAAGTTTTGATATGATTATCAATTCTTTTTTCTTTTATTTATATATATTAAATGGTATAATATAGTTAGTTAAGAAGGTGGATTTATGTTATATGTATTTTTAATAATTGTAATCATTTTCTTAATATGGCTTTTCTATTATTTTAAAAATAAAAAAGCTAAATATGTTTTACCTTATTTAATATTAATTTTTATAACGCCTTTTTATGAATTATTAGATAAATTATTATTTTTAAAAGTTTTTGGTTGTGGGTGTGTGCCAGAAACTAAGAAAAATATGTTAGGTATTGGATTTAATGCGAATGATTTAAGAATAACATTTTATTTTTTATTAAGTATTTTTATATTTTGGTATAGTTTTAAATTAAGTAAAGACTTTAAAAGAAAAGATGAAGAGATTGTTTATGGAGTTAGTACTCTTATAATTAATTTATTTGTCATATATTTTATTAATAAAATATTTATGTGGATGTGATATTATGAAAATATTAACGAATTTAATTACAACTTCAAGATTATTTTTAACTATTGTTTTGATGTGTTTATATGAAAGTATTCCCAATTATTTGTTTTTAATTTTTGTGGCTTTAATTTTTTCAACAGATTTTATTGATGGAAAATTAGCACGAGGATTTCATGTAGAAACTTTTTATGGAAGTTTAATGGATACAGTCGCTGATAAAGTTCTTAATATAGCTTTATTACTACCTTTAATTAAAATTACTAAATGGTTTTATTTATTATTAGCTTTAGAAGTAACTATTTTACTTGTTAATACAATTGGAACTATTCATGGTAAAAAAACTAGAAGTTTATTTTTAGGGAAAGTTAAAATGTGGTTTATATTTTTTACTATTATTTTAGGGTATGCCACTATATTTGATTATTTAAATAATATTTATGCTTTAATAACTTTAGTTTTAACTATAATTTGTGAAGTAATTGTTATTATAGATTATATTATATTTTTATTAAAACAAGAAAAGAATACCAATCGTTTTAAAATTAAAAGCTTTGATGATTTAATATATTTCTTATTTGATACTGATTATTATAAAAGTACTTTAGTAAAAAAATAATGGATGCAACTTAAACTAGCATCATTTTTTTGTTAGTGCAAGTGTGTGTTGGTAGAGAAAAAGACATTGCTACTATATGATGGATTTATGTTTGGAGGTGAGTTTATGAACTTAAGTGAAAATTTACAAAATCTTAGGAAAGCAAAGGGAATGAGTCAAGAAGAATTAGCAGAAAAACTAGATGTTTCAAGACAAGCTGTATCAAAGTGGGAAACAGGAGAGACTAGTCCAGAAACAGAAAAAATAATTATGATATGTGATTTATTTGATTGTACGATGGATGATTTAATTAAAGGAAAAGTTATGCCAGAAATTAATGTATCTAAAAAAGCTTATGATAAATTTATGAATAAATTTAGTAAAGGAATGGCTTTTGGGGTTTTTATGATTTTAGTTGGAGTTACACTTTTACTTACAATTATTGGTTTGGCTCCTAAAGATTCTTTGGATAGATATATAATTATTGGGGTAGTCGTTTTAATGTTTTTTGTAATTATTACAGTTCCAATATTTATTGTTCTAGGTATTAAAATGGATAGTTTACAAAGAAAATATAAAGATGTTAAAAATTTTTATAGTGTAGAAGAACAAGAAAAGTTTGAAACGAAATTTGCTTATTTATTAGCAAGTGTTGTATCAATTATTTTAATTGGTGTTATAATATTGATTCTTTTACTTGGACTTAATATATTTGATATTAAAGATATTTTAGCATATGCTATATTTATGGTGTTTATTACTATTACAGTTCCGCTTCTTGTGTATGCTGGAATCCAAAAAAGTAAATATGATATGGATAGTTTAAGAAATGGACATATGAGATTGAGTAAAGAGGCTGAAGAAAAAATAGGACGAATAAGTGCAGTCATTATGATATGTGCAACTATTATTTATTTTATTTTAGGATTTGTATTTAAGCTTTGGACTATTAATTGGATAGTTTATCCAATTGGTGGAATGATTTGTGGTATTGTGTCAGTAATAAACTCTAAAGAAGATTAGTTAAACAGTTTTAAGCTGTTTTTTCTTTTGTTTAAAACATATTTATAGTATAATTTTATTACATGGAGGTAGAAATGGATAAGATACGAATTTTAGATAAAGTTGATAAACTTATTAAGATGTATAAAAATGGTGAGTTAGGTGGAGAAGTTATGCCTGAGGATGCTAATCCTAAATTACTTAATTCTAGCTTAGAAAATTATTTATATTTTACTTTACCTATGGCTCTTAATTATCAAAGGAATTCTTATGCTTTGTGGGAGGGAGCTTTAAAAACTTATAATGATATTGAAACAAGATTTGTTTTTAATCCTAAAATAGTTTTAACTAAATCTTTTGAAGAAGTGAGCTTGGCTCTAACAAAATATAAAGTTGCACTGCAAAAAAACAAGCAAACAGAAATTTGGATAAAGTTATGCGAGACAATAGTTGAATTATTTGATGGAGATGTTAGAAAGCTATTTGATAATTGTCATAATAATGTTGAGGAAATTAGAGATTTTATTCAAATTCATAATAAAAAGAAATTTCCTTATTTATCAGGGATTAAAATATGTAACTACTGGCTTTATGTTATCTATCAATATACAGATAGAGAGTATGTAAATATTCATAAGTTAACTGTTGCTCCTGATACCCATGTTTGTAAATCTACTCATGAATTAGGTTTAATAAATGATTTGGAGTTTAATAGTAGTAATGTTCAAACTATAACTATTAATAGATGGCAAGAATTATTAAAAAACACAAAATACAAACCAATTGATATTCATACACCTTTATGGCTTTGGAGTAGAAATGGTTTTAAGGAGATTTTATAATGAAAGTTTTATTTGCAACAACTAATCAAGCTAAAATATTAAAATATAAAGAAGCATTAGAAAAAGAGGGGATAGAACTATTAACTCTGCAAGACTTGGATTTTAAATTGGATATTGATGAAAATGGAAAAGATGCTTTAGAAAATGCTTATATAAAAGCTAAAGCTTATTATGAAGTAACAGGTTTACCTACAATTGGAATGGATAATACCTTATTTATTGAAGAATTAGCTATGGATAAACAACCTGGTACTTATGTAAGAAGAGTTAATGGTAAAGAATTAACGGATGATGAAATGATTCTCTATTATTCTAATTTAGTGAAAGAAAATGGTGGACGTTTGACTGCTAAATGGATTTATGGAATGGTAGTATGTACTAAAAAGGGAATTCATGAATTTTCTTGGTATAAAGATAAGTTTTATTTTGTGAGTAGCCCTAGTAGTATCAGAAATCCAGGGTATCCTTTAGATTCTCTTAGTATATTACCTGAGTATAATAAATATTTTGTTGAACTAAATGAAGAAGAAAAGATGGCTTATAAGAAAAAAGATAATATTGATGAAGTTATTTCATTTATCGTAAAATCTGTATCAGAAAATTAATGGTGATGTAAATGAATTTAGATGAATTAAAAATAAAATATGATAAGTTACAACTGAAATATGGCGCTAAAGAATTGGATTCTATTTATAATGGAGGAAAGAGTGATAATCCTGATATTTGTTTTGTTTTTATGAATCCAACAGGAAGGAATATAGCTTCTTTAAAAACTTGGGAGGGAATAAAATCTCCTTGGATAGGAACTAAAAATGTTTGGGATTTATTTGATGCTTTAGATTTAATTGATAAAGACATTTATGCAAGAATAAAAAGTATAAAGGGAAGTGAATGGACTCCTCTATTTGCGTTAGAAGTTTATAAAAATGTTACAGAACATAATTTTTTTATAACTAATTTAGGAAAGTGCACACAAATTGATGCTAGACCTTTAAAAGATGAAGTATTAAAAAAATATTTGAATTTATTATATCAAGAAATAGCTATTGTAAATCCTAAAGTTGTTATTTTGTTTGGTAATCAAGTTAGTTCTATTGTTTTAAATAAAAAAATATCTGTATCTATGAATAGAAAAGTTTGTCATATTAAAAAGATTAAAGGAAAAGAGTATAAGTTCTATCCGGTTTTTTATCCAGTGGGTAATGGAAGATTTAATATAGATAAATCTATTGAAGATATAAAATGGATTATGAAAGAAGAATTAAAGAAAGTAAAATAAAAAATTTTTATTGTAAAAAAATATAAAATAAATTAAACTTAATATAGAAAGATGTGATAATTATGTTAAAAGATAAAGTAGCAATAATAACTGGTGGGACTAGAGGTATTGGTTTTGAAATAGCAAAATTGTTTTTAAAAAATCATGCAAAGGTTATTATATTTGGAAGTAGAGAAGAAAGTGTTAATAAAGCTTTAGAAAAATTAAAAGAAGAAGGGTTTAATGCTAAAGGATTTGCACCTCTATTATCAGATATGGAGGAAGTAAGAAATACTTTTGCTAAAATAAATGATGAATTTGGTCATATTGATATTTTAATTAATAATGCAGGTATTTCTTCTAGTACAAAATTAGAAGATTATACGGAAGATGAATATAATAAAATAACAGATTTAAATATTAAATCGGTGTTTGTATGTTCTAAAGAAATAGTTCCTTATTTAAAGGAAACTAAAGGAGTTATAATTAATACAAGTTCAATGGTTAGTATTTATGGTCAACCATCTGGGGTGATGTACCCAACTAGTAAATTTGCGGTTAATGGAATGACTAAATCTTTAGCTAGGGAACTTGCACCTTTAGGAATTAGAGTTAATGCAGTGGCGCCTGGTATTACTAATACGGATATGGTAGCAAATCTACCTAAAGAAATGATTGAACCTTTAATAAAAAGTATACCTTTAGGTCGAATTGGAGAGCCAATAGATGTTGCTAATGCTTTTTTGTTTTTAGCTAGTGATATGGCTAGTTATGTCACTGGTAATATCTTAAGTGTTGATGGTTGTGCTAGAGCATAAAAGAAATAGTGAAAACTATTTTTCTTTTTAAAGGAGATTTATTATGGAAATTAAAATTTTAAAATTAGGAGTACTTAGAACTAATTGTTATATAGTTATCAAAAATGGTAACTCTTTAATTATTGATCCTGCTAGTGATGCAGATAAAATAATTGAAGCTTGTAAAGATTATAAAGTTACAGGGATTTTAGTTACGCATCATCATTTTGACCATATACTGGCTTTAGATACTCTTGAAAAATATTATAATTTGAAACATAATACACACAATAATAATGGCTTTAATTATGAAGTCATTAAAACACCAGGACATGCTCATGATGGACTTACTTTTTATTTTAAAGATGAAAAAATTATGTTTACTGGTGATTTTATTTTTTATCATACTTGTGGAAGATATGACCTTGAAACTTCTAATAAAGAAGATATGAAACAAAGTTTAGATATGATAAAAGATTATGATGATGATATTGTGTTTTATCCAGGACATGGAAGAACAGGAATCTTAGGCGAAGAAAAACCACTTTTTGATACTTATATAAATTAAAAAAACGTTTTAAAACGTCTTTTCAGAATAATCGTGACTATAGTTTATTTTTTCTTCAAAATCAACATAGTCTAAATAAATCATTCGAAGTAGCCACCATTTTCCAGTTTTAGGATCACTCATAATTAAATGATCTCGTCCTGCTTCCTCAATTATGCCATCATAAACTTTATCGCGCCATTCGTTGGAATCAGGATATGAAAAGTAAGCTTTTACTTTTTTTCCTTTGTTTAGTCGTAAAATATTTTCAATATAACTTTGTTCCATAGGAAGAGAAGTAGAATAATTTATATTTCCAGGAGGACTTTCTATGGTACTAGTGTTATTGTTGGTTGGAAATGTAGGATTGCCAAAAAAATTTCCGTTCATGTGTTTTTCACCTCATTAAAAATATATGAGGTTTCTATATGTTTTATGTTGACAATTTTTGTTTTTAAATTTATTATTAAATAGAGGGTAGGTTATTTATGGATATAAAGAAGATTTTTAAGGCTGTTAATCATAAAAATAGAGTTGCTAAGCTTTGTTTTATGATTTTAGGAGTTTTTATACTTGCTTTAAATTATAATTTGTTTTTAGTAGAAAATGAAATTGTAATTGGTGGTGTTAGTGGCCTTGCCATAGTATTTAATAGTTTGTGGGGGTGGAATAATCAAATATTTATTTATGTAGTAAGTTTTTTACTTTTAATTGTTAGCTTTGTTTTATTTGGTTTTAAAAAATCTACACCAGCGATACTTGGAACTATTTTATATCCAGTGATGATAACTTTTACGCATCCTTTAGCCGAAATGCTTAGTGAATATTTTTTGTTTGAAGATTTTATAACAACTATTGCTTTTACTAGTATTGTTTATGGAATTGCTAGTGGTTTAGTTTATAAAATGGGTTATAATACAGGTGGGTCAGATATTGTAATGCAAATTATGTGTAAGTATTTGCATATGCCTGAGGGGAAAGCGACATTTATTAGTAATTTAGTTGTGGTTTTATTTGCAGGTGTAGTTTTAGGTGTAAATAGAGTTGTTTATGCAGTAATAATTTTATATGTTTCAAGTTTAATCGTAGATAAGATGTTAATAGGTATTTCAAAAAGTAAATTATTTATTATTCAATCTAATAAATTAAGTGAACTGGAAAGTGCAATTATTGATGATCTGAAACTTGGAGTAACTGTACTGCAAGCTAAAGGAGGATACTCAAATAAAAAACAAGATATGCTTTTATGTGTAGTTCCTACTAATGATTATTCTTTATTTAAAGAGATTATTTTGACTATTGATAAAGATGCTTTCTTAATTGTTAATGATTGTTATGATACTCTAGGTGGTACTACTAGAACAAAAGGATATAGTTTAGATAATATAGTTAGAGATATTTAAAAAATTCAAGGTTTATAATTCTTGAATCTTTTTTATTTTAAATATTTTGGTTCGTCTACTTTTCCAAGGATGTAATCAGCAGAGATGTTATATTTTTTACATATAGTATAGAGAAAAGGAGTGGCTATTAATGCTCTAGCACTTTCATAATTTCCGATAGTTCCTTTAACAACATTTAATAATTTTGCTAGTTTTTCTTGAGTTAAATTATTGTCTTTTCTAAATTCTTTTAAACGCTTGCTCACCTTTTTTGTATCAATTTCTTTTTGATAATTATTGTAATTTGTTTTATTAGTAAACCCGAAAATATAATCTATTGAAACATCAAAGTAATTGCATAAAGTGTTTAAATGTTTTATAGGGATTATTATGTATTCTCTTTCATATTTTCCATATGTATCTTTTTCAAAATTTAATAAGGTTGATAAGTCTTGTAAATCAAGATTATTACTTTCTCTTAACTCTTTTAATCGTTTATTATACATGTTTATCACCTTTTAAATTTTCTCATATTTTAATCTTAAAAAACGATATACGGAAAAATAATGAGAATTTTCTTGACAATTACTATATGAAATATTATAATTTTAATATAAATGATAAATTTCTAATATAATTGAGCGCTCATTATTTAGAACTAGAAAGTAGGAATAAATAATGCAATTTGAAAGATTAAGAAAAAATCATAAAAGAAAAATTATAATAGGAGGTTTGATATTAGTATGTGTTATATCAGCGATAACTATAACTACAACTAGAGCAAAGTATAAATTAACAGAAGATATACCTTTAGTTAGAGGAAATATAAATTATAAGTCATATGATTTTAAAATAATGGCTATGTATAAAAGTGAAGATGGGACTAATTACACAGAAATAAATGATAGAATGCCATCAACAGGATATATAATAAATGAAGAAAGAAGTTATTGTACCATAGATAATAAAACTCACGACACGAAAGCAAAATTATATACGTATAATGGAAAACATATATTTGAAAATTTAGCAAAAAGTGATAAATGTTACTTATATTTTGATAAAAAATCATCATCTGCTAGTGAAATGGTACTTGAGAATATTACTGTAAAAACAGATACTCCCAATTTTATAAATTCAGCAACAACAGAAGAAGGAGTATTTAAAGCAGAAGATGGAATGTATGGGGGAACAAGTTATTATTGGAGAGGTGCAGTAACAAATAACTATGTAAAGTTTGCTGATAAATGTTGGAGAATTGTACGAATTAATGGAGATAAATCAATCCGATTAATCTATGATGGAACAACATGTCATGCAAATGGAACATCAACTTTAGATAATATAGCAAAAACGGATTTAGCATATAATGCTAATTGTAATGAGTCATATTATGTAGGATGGACATATACTATGGAACAAAGACCATCAACAAATGTGCCTCAGACAAGTGGGACTTCAAGCAATGCCAAAACAGAGTTAGAGAAATGGTATAGTGATAATCTAACAAGTTATGTAGAAAATATTGAGGATGGAAAGTATTGTAATGATAGAAATGTAGGAGCTAAGTATTCAGGTTGGGTAGGAACATGGGCGACAACGTGGAGTGCAAAAGGCACGCAATTTGCCTATGCTGGAATCGATAGATTGTGGAACAAATATCAACCGACTCTTTCGTGTTCGAACAGGGATATATACTCTTTAAAGATAGGCTTAATAACGGCAGATGAAGTAGAATTTGCGGGTGGAAAGTCTGCAACTAATAATGCATATTATTTATATAATGGTCAAAAATATTGGACAATGACTCCATCTTACTTAAGCTATGGTAGTAGTTGGTCAGGGGCATGTGGTGGCTCGGGTGTGTTCTATGTGAATGCAAATGGATCTTTAAGTGCTGATAGAGTTGATGCATTTAGTTGTATATATGATGTATATAGTGCTTACGAAACTAGTGCATCTGCAAATACAGGCTATGGTCTTCGTCCAGTGATTAATCTTAAGTCAAGTGTAACATTTAATGGTGGAGATGGCACATTAAATAATCCATATGTTGTGGCTTAAAATATAATGAGGTTTTGGTATGAAATTTAAAATAGAAGAAAAAGAAGAATATATATTTCGTAATATTAGATTTAGTAAAGAATTATTTGATGAAATAAATAAAGTAAAAGGTGATGTAACTTTTACTAGGTTTGTAATCGAGGCAATAAAGTTTGCTCTTGATAATATGGAAGACTAGTTCTTCTTTTTTATTTGTCGAATGTTGTTATATTTTGTCGTGAATAAGTAAAATCTTACCCTAAATCTTAATATTCCTTGATTATTTTTATTTTTTAAGATAAAGTAAACCTTGCGTTAGGACTGATGTCTGCTAATTTAAGACATTTATTTATCTCCCTTACTCCAGTGGGGTTTTGGTTGGAAAGTAGGTGTTTCTTTATTAGTGATTAAGAAAGTAATTTCTAAAATCATAAGTTTACTCTTTAGAGAAAACAAAAAGACATCAACAACTATTATTATCTTTGGAAATATCCAAATCGATAAAATAGAAGTTAATGTCACTTACAAAGGTAAGTAGGCATTTATGTCCTAATGCACTACTAAATTAATATTAACATAATTTTAAATGTAATACAATAATTTATTTTAATTAAGGTTAGTAATTAGATGAAAAATTTTGTATAATAGATGTAGGGAGGGTATCATTATGTATGCTTATTGTGTTATAGAATATCCAGTAAAAACATTAGATAAAACTTTTACTTATATTATTCCTGAATTTTTAAGAGATAAATTAAAAGTTGGAATGAAAGTAATGGTACCTTTTAATACAAGATTGGTTCATGGAATAGTTTTAAAAATAAGTGATACTTGTGAAGATAGTTTTGAGTTAAAAGAAATTGGAAGAATAGAAGATGAATTTTTAGTTTTAAATAAAGAACTATTAATGTTAGGAAAATTTTTAAAAGAAGAAACTTTATGTAATTTAATTACGGCTTATCAAACTATGCTTCCTAGTAGTTTAAAAATAAAGGACCAAAAAAGTGATTATAATAAATATGAAAAATATGTTTTATTAAATGCTAGTATTTTAAAAGTAGAAGAATATATAAATACACATAGAGGAAAGAAATGTGATTTATTAGATTTATTAATTTTAAAGGGCGAAGTTAATAAAAAAGACGTTGATAGTAGTATCGTAAGAGAACTCGAAAAGATTGGCTTAGTTAAAATAGAAGCTCGGAAAGTATATAGAATAAATGCGCAAAGTAAAGAAGTAGAATCTAAAAAATTAAATGAAGAACAACAATATGTTTTTGATACAATAAAAACAAATCTAAATAAAAATGATACTTTTTTAATTCACGGAGTTACTGGGAGTGGGAAAACTTTAGTATATATAAATCTGATTAAAGAAGTAATAAATGGTGGTAAAAATGCGATATTATTAGTTCCGGAGATAAGTTTAACTGAACAAATTATTAATATATTTTATGATTATTTTGGCAGTGATGTAGCTATTTTACATAGTGGTTTATCAATATCTGAAAAGTATGATGAATATGTAAAAATACTTGAAGGAAAAATAAAAATTGTTATCGGAACTAGAAGTGCAATTTTTGCACCACTTGAAAATATTGGAATTATTATTATTGATGAAGAACATAGTGATACTTATAAACAAGATAATACACCAAGATATAATGCACTTCAAATTGCACAACGAAGATGTTTTTATCATAACGCTCCTTTAGTTTTAGGGAGTGCAACACCATCTTTGGAATCAATGGCTAGAGCTAAAAAGGGTGTATATAAACTTTTAAAGTTGAATAATAGAGCAATAAGTAAAACTATGCCAGAATGTATTGTTGTTGATATGAGTGAAGAAGCTAAAAAGAGAAATTTTATTATAAGTGAAGAACTAGATAATGAAATAAAAAATACTATTAGTAGAAATGAACAAGTTTTATTACTACTCAATCGAAGAGGGTTTTCAACTATTATTACTTGTAGTAATTGTGGCTATACTTATCGTTGTCCTCATTGTGAAATTAGTCTTACTTATCATAAAACTAGTAATAGTCTTCGATGTCATTATTGTGGTTTTACAAAAATTAGAGATGATATATGTCCTAAATGTTATGAGAAAGGTCTTAACTTTTTAGGTCTTGGAACTGAGAAATTAGAAGAGCTTATTAAAGAAAAATATAATACAAAAGTACTTAGAATGGATGCTGATACAACTGCAAATAAAGGAATGCACGAAAAAATTATTAAAGCATTTCGGAATAAAGAAGCTTCTATTTTACTTGGTACACAAATGATTAGTAAAGGTTTGGATTTTCCAGATTGTACTTTGGTAGGAATTATAAATGCTGATGCAACTCTTAATATTCCAGATTTTCGGAGTAGTGAGAGGACTTTTGAACTTATTAGTCAAGCTGCTGGAAGAAGTGGCAGAGGAGAAAGGCTTGGTAAAGTAATTATTCAAACCTTTAATCCCGATAATGAGACGATAAAAGCAGTTAAAAATTATGATTATGAAGGCTTTTATAATAATGAAATGAATATTAGAAAAGTGTTAAAATATCCTCCATATTATTTTATAGTGGCAATTAAAATATGTAGTAAAGATTATAAGTTAGCTAGTGTGGAAGCTAGTAAAGTGGGGAATTACTTAAAGAAAAATGTTGATAGTACAAGTATTGTTTTAGGTCCTTCAACTGCGGCTAATTTTCGCTTAAAAAATATATATCGTTTTGGAATTATAGTTAAATATAGATTTGATAAGGATTTAAAAAAAGTGTTAAAAGATTTAGATAATTTATATGCAACTAATAAAGATGTTTTTTTAGAAATTGATTTTAATCCTTTACAAGTGTAAATTAATTTATTATTATATATTCATAAATTATTTGAAATAGAAAATGGAGGTTTTTATGAAAGAAAGGGTGGCTCATTTAAATGCAACAGTTTGTTATCTAAAAAAAGATAATAAAGTGTTAATGCTTAAATTTACTAAAAAGTGGGGGCAAGTTTATGCACCTCCTGGTGGCAAGTTTGAAAAAGGAGAAACTCCTTTAGATTGTATATTAAGAGAATTTAGAGAAGAAACTGGTTTAACTTTAATAAATCCTAGATTACAAGGAATATCATATTGGCAGGATTCTTATGAGGGAATAATATTTATTTATACGGCATGTGATTATGAAGGCAATATATGTTTAGATTCCTTGGAAGGTAAATTAGAATGGATTGATTTAGATAAATTATTATCAATTAAGCAGTTCGAACAAAATGAAAAATTTACTCCATATTTATTTAAAGATGAATTATTTGAAGGTAAGTTTTTATTAGATGATAAATGTAAAGTGTTGGAGTATGAAATAAGAAAGATTTAGTTTATTGTAGATATTTTTTTAAAATATTAGTTTAAGTTATAAGAATATTTAGGAGATTTAGATAATATATATGCTACAAAAATGAATGATTAAATATTATGAAATTAATAATCAAGGTGAAATAACAAAATTTCTTTATGAAAACACAATAGATGGGATAAATTTATAAAAATGAATAAAAATAATCCTTTTTACTCTTAAATAGGGGTAGAAAGGATTTTTATATGGCAAGATATAAAGTAGATATTACAGGGATTAATACTAATGAATTAAAAGTTTTAACAGGAGATGAAACAATAAAATTATTTGAAAGATATAGAAGAGGTGATGAAAAAGCTAAAGAAGAACTGGTTAATGGTAACTTAAAATTAGTTCTTAGTATCCTTAGGAGTTTTAATAAAGGAAATTATAATATGGATGATTTGTTTCAAGTAGGAGTTATAGGACTTATTAAGGCAATAGATAATTTTGATTTATCTTATAATCTTAAACTTTCAACATATGCAGTGCCTTTAATTCTAGGAGAAGTAAAAAGATATATTAGAGATAATACTAGTGTGAGAGTAAGTCGTAGTATTAAGGATTTAGCTTATAGTATTATTGGTTTTAAAGAAGAATATTTTAATAAAAATGGAGTAGAACCGAGTAATGAAGAAGTTGCTAAAGCTCTTGATATTGAAGAATATAAGATTTCTTATGCACTTGATGCTTTAAAAGAGCCGATGAGTATTTTTGAACCTATATATAATGATGGAGGAGATACTATTTATTTACAAGATCAAATTGCTGATAAAAAAGATTTAAATAGTGATAAAGATATGCTTATTTCTTTACGTAGAGGTTTAAATCAAATAAAGACGAGAGAAAGAGAAGTCTTAGTAGAAAGATATATTGTAGGTAAAACCCAAATGGAAATAGCTGAAGCTTTAAATATTAGTCAAGCTCAAGTGTCTCGTATTGAAAAAAATGCGATTCTTAGTTTAAAAAGAATTATAAAGTAATTGTAAATTAGAAATTTTTTTATATTAAATTTTTAAAATTCTCTTCTTTTTTTATTTCCTTGTGATATAATGTTTATAGAAAGGAGTAGAGTTTTTGATGAAACGTGTAGGTTTATTTTTAGCAACAATTTCAATGGTATTTTTACTTACTGCTTGTGGTGGTAAAGAAAAGAGTCTTGATTGTAATATGTCTGCTGATCAAAAAGGTGTTATTGTTAAACAAAATTTCTTACTTAATTTTGAAGGAAACGGAAAATTTAAGTCTGCTGTATTAACTCAAGATGCTGTTGTTAGTGAAGATTTATTAAAAGCTACTGATTTAAATACTTATAAAAGTGCTTTTGAACAAACTATTAAAAGTCAATATAAAGATTTAAAATATGATATAACAGATAATGGTAAAGATACTGTTACTATCAAAGTTGATTTTAAAGATATAGGTTCACTTGGTATGGTTAGCAATGGTAAAGATGTAAAAGCTAGTAAAAAAGACTTTGAAAATGCTAAAAAATCTTTTGAAAGTGCAAAGTATACTTGTACAGTAAAATAAAGAAGTGAAAACTCTATTTGAAGTTTGATACTTCTTTTTTATTTTGTATTTTTTTAATTTTTAAACATAAATTTTAATAGGTGAAGTTTATGCGTTTAAGTGAATTACAAACAAAAATGGTTATTAATACAAATGATGGTAGACATCTAGGTATTATTGGTGATGCAGAAGTTACTAGTACTGGACAAATAAAATTTTTTTCGGTAATGCCTAAAAAATTTTTTAGAAGACTTTTTAAAAATGAAACAGAAGTAAATGTAACTTTTGAACAAATTGTTAAAATAGGTGAAGATGTGATATTGGTAGATTTGTAAATTTATGATATACTTTAAATAGGTGGATTTTATGAATAAGAAAACATATGTAATAGCTATCTTTATATTATTGTTTGACCAAATATCTAAAAGTTTAATTGAGATATATTTTAAGTTAAATGAAAGTTTTGTAATTGTAAAAGATTTTTTTAATATTACTGTTGCTCATAATACAGGAGGAGCTTGGAGTATACTTAATAATCATAGTTACTTATTTATTGTTTTTTCGGTAATAGCTTTAATAGTTTTAATAAGATTTATGTTTCAATTTAAAAATAATCTAAGAAATAATATTGCTTTTGCTTGTACTGTTGCAGGGATAATGTCTAATTTGGCAGATAGATTATTTTTAGGTTATGTAAGGGATTTTTTAGATTTTAAAATATTAGGATATGATTATCCAATATTTAATATCGCAGATATAGCAATAGTAGTAGGAGTCCTGTTACTTATAGTAGCAATCTTTAAAGGAGAAGACAAAAAATATGGAAATAGTAAGTAATGTAGAAAATGTTAGAATAGATAAATATTTAAGTGATAATACAGAATATTCAAGAGAGTTTATTCAAAAATTAATAGAGAATAATTTGATTTTAGTGAATGATAAGAAAATAAAAGCTAGTTATAAAGTAGAAATTAATGATAAAATCATTATTAATGATGAAGATTTTAAAGAAGAATGTGATATAGTTCCTACTAAAATGGATTTAGATATAGTTTATGAAGATGAATATGTAATGGTTATTAATAAACCAAGTGGTTTAGTAGTACATCCTGGAAGTGGAAATTATACCAATACTTTAGTAAATGGACTTATCTATTATACAAATAATTTAAGTAATATAAATGGAGAAGTTAGACCAGGAATTGTTCATAGAATTGATAAAGATACTAGTGGGTTACTTTTAATAGCTAAAACTAATAAGGCTCATGAAATACTCGCAGAAGATTTCAAAGAAAAACGTGTGAAAAGAGAATATATTGCGCTTTTAAATGGAGTTTTTAAACAAGGAAGTGCAACTATAGATGCCCCAATTGGCAGAGATAAAAACTTTAGAGAGAGGATGTGTGTTACTGCAGAAAATAGTAAAAATGCAGTTACACACATGAAAGTTTTGAAAAGATATAGTAATCATACTTTAGTAAGTTGTATCTTAGATACAGGAAGAACTCATCAAATTAGAGTGCATATGGCTTATATTGGTTATCCGGTTTATAATGATCCAGTATATGCTAAAAAAGAAGCTACAAGTTTTGGACAATTTTTACATTCATATAAAATGAAATTTGTACATCCAATAACTAAAAAAGAAATGGAATTTGAAGCGCCACTTCCTCGCGAGTTTAAAAAGTTTTTAGAAACAATTGATTAATAAATATAGAAAAGAGGTAGTAGATATGACAGATATTGAAATAGCAAGTAAAGTTAAAGGAAAGAATATTTTGGATATTGCAAAAAATTTAAACATTCCTAGTGATGCTTTAGAATTTTATGGGAATTATAAGGCTAAAATAGATTTTACGAAAATAAAAAATAATAAAAAAGGGAAATTAGTTTTAGTAACAGCAATATCACCAACACCATATGGCGAAGGCAAAACAACAGTTAGTATTGGGCTTGATGATGCATTATGTAAAATGGGTAAGAAAAGTATTCTTGCTCTTCGTGAACCTTCTTTAGGTCCAGTTTTTGGAATGAAAGGCGGGGCAACAGGTGGTGGATATTCCCAAATTATTCCGATGGAAGATATTAATCTTCATTTTACGGGAGATTTTCATGCGATAACTACTGCGAATAATTTGTTATGTGCAGCGATAGATAATCATCTTTATTTTGGTAATGCTTTAAATATTAATCCTAATACTATTACATTTTCTAGATGTATGGATATGAATGATAGAGCTCTTCGAACTATAAAGCTTGGTTTATCTAGTAGTAA
This sequence comes from uncultured Bacilli bacterium, assembly GCA_948999435.1. Lineage (GTDB taxonomy): Bacteria > Bacillota_I > Bacilli_A > RF39 > UBA660 > Caccenecus. Next base: position 19,047 of record CARJCM010000002.1, on the reverse strand, counting down.
AGAAGTAGAAAGAGAAGACCATTTTAATATTACAGCAGCTAGTGAACTTATGGCTATCTTATGTTTAGCTCGTGATGAAGATGATTTAAGAGAAAGAATTGATAGCATTGTTATTGGCTATACTTATGATAAAAAAGAAGTGTTTGCTAAAGATTTAAAAGTTACAGGTAGTATGATGACTATTTTAAAAGATGCAATAAAGCCTAATTTAGTACAAACTTTAGAAGGAAATCCAGCTATAGTACATGGTGGTCCTTTTGCTAATATTGCTCATGGATGTAATACAATAATTGCTACTAATACAGCTCTTAGTTTGGGTGATTATGTAATTGCAGAAGCTGGGTTTGGGGCTGATTTAGGTGCTGAGAAATTTTTAGATATAAAGTGTAGAGTAGCAAATTTAAAACCTGATGTAATAGTACTTGTGGCAACATTAAAAGCACTTAAATATAATGCAGGAGTTTTAAAAGATGATATTTTAAGAGAAAATGTTAATGCAGTAAAAATAGGTAGTTGTAATTTAAAAGCTCATATTGAAAATTTAAAAAGTTATGGAATACCTGTTGTAGTTGCAATAAATAAATATAATGATGATACTGATAAGGAATTAAATGTAGTTCGTGATTTATGTAAAGATTTAGGTGTTAGTGTAGAAATTAGTACTGCTTATTTAGATGGAGGAGATGGAGCAGTATCTTTAGCAGAAAAAGTATTAGATGCTATAAATGAAGATTCTATTTTAAAACATCCTTATGAGTTAGAAGATGAACTTGATGTAAAAATAGAAAAATTAGCTAAAAAAATATATCATGCTTCAAGTATAAAATATAGTGATGAAGCTAAAGAAAAAATAAATAATTTAAAAAATAGTGAATATGCTTTATATCCTATATGTGTTGCGAAAACTCAGTATTCTTTATCAGATGATGCTAGTAAACTTGGAAATCCAAGAGATTATGAAATAACTATTAAAGATGTAAGACTTTATGCAGGGGCTAAATTTATAACAATATTATTTAATGATATTATGACTATGCCAGGACTTCCTAAAGTTCCTAATTATGAAAAAATTGATATTAAAAATGAGAAGATATCAGGATTATTTTAGTTATTGAAAGAATAATAAAAATTTTAAAAGTTATTATTCTTTTTTCTTGATTAAATAGCAAACAAATGTTATAATTAATTTATAAAACAAAACGTATGTTTCGTGTTATTTATGTTTCAAAAAGGAGGTATTTGGTGATGAAAGAAAAGAAACTTGAAACGATTAATAATTTATTTAATGATAGTAATATTAGGAGCGCTTGGGATAGTACTGAAGAGGATTATTACTTTAGTGTAGTGGATGTTATAGCTGCACTAACAGATAGTAGTAATCCTAATGATTATTGGTATCGTTTAAAGAAAAGGATGAAGGAAGATGAAAAAAGCGAGCTATCGACAAAATGTCGAAAACTAAAAATGGTATCTTCAGATGGAAAAAAGTATTTAACGGATACACTTGATACGAAAGGGATTTTACGACTTATTGAATCAGTTCCGAGTCCTAAAGCTGAACCTTTTAAATTATGGTTAGCTAATTTAGGTAATGATAGAATAGATGAAGTATTTAATCCAGAAAAAGCTTTTAGTAGAGCAATTGATTATTATCTAAATAAAGGTTATTCTTTAGAATGGATTGAAAAAAGATTAAAAGGAATTTTATCTCGTAAAAAACTTACTAACACTTGGCAAGAATTTGGAGTAGATAAACCTATAGAGTTCGCTATTTTAACCAATGATATTTATAAAGAATGGTCTGGAATGAGTGCTAGTGAATATAAAGATTTTAAAAATATTCGCAAAGAAAATCTTAGAGATAATATGACGGATTTAGAAGTATTATTGACTGATATTGGAGAGACGGCAACAAGAGAACTTGTCAAAACATATAAACCTCATGGATTATCAGAAAATAAGAAAATAGCGAAAAAAGGTGGAACTATTGCTAAAATAACAAAAGAAAGTTTAGAAAAAGAATTAGGAAGAAGTGTTATAACAGAAGATAATACTTTAAGTTATGAGTATATTGATGATAAAAAATTAGGCAATAAAAAAGGCTTAAAATAAAATTAAGCCAAATATTAGACAAGTTATAAAATAGTAAATTAATGGGGGAATTTCAATGGTGTGGAAAGTTTTTTCTATTCTTATATTTAAATAAAATGCTGATAGTAAAAGACTTAAACTGAAAATTAAACTATAAGAATAACTTTTAAAGAAATATGAGTAAATCGGTAAGATACATAAAAATATTATATTTATAATTATGGCAAATAGATTGTCGTTATTAAGAGCATTGGTGCGAATAAAATAGTAATAAATTAGAAAAAACAAATAACTTAATGTTAAATAAAAGACAATTGACATTATAACACCTCTTTACTAAATATACGTTTTGTATTAAAATAATATTACCAAGAGGTGAGATAATTGAATATTAATGTTGTAAATAGAAATGATGAAATGTTAATGGCTTTGATTCATTACTTTATTACAGAAGAAAATTATACTCCGATTGTTGTTAAAGGGGCTAAAGACGAAGTTTGGTTAGAGAACTTAGATGGTCCTTATCGAATTATTAGAATTAATTCTAATCATATTCATAATAAAGAACAATTAGAGTTTGACTTATTTAAAACTTCTAATGTGATGAGACAAATAAGAAAGAAAACTTTATCACTTAATATGAATGCTTTAAATATATTACTTAATGTTTCAGAGGATGTTTCATTAAAAAATAATAAAAATATAGCTTCCATTAAGGTTGATGAAATTGATAAATTAACTGAGGATAAGGAAATGTTAGAGGTGTTTCCAAATTTAGCTAATAAATTAATTAAAGATAAAGTTGGTTTAGATTTAATTGTTAATGTTACCAATGATATTAATCAAAAAACAATGCGAGATAATGAAGCTTATGCTAAAGTTTTTGAACCAAAGAAAATAATAGTTACACCAATATTAATTTTGTTGTGTCTCATTATATTTGTTTTAATGTATATATTTGGTAATGGTAGTGAAGATATTTATACTTTGATTAAATTTGGAGCGAATTATCAACCCTTAGTTAAAGCAGGAGAAGTGTGGCGACTTGTATCAGCGATGTTTTTACATATTGGAGTAATTCATCTTGCTTGTAATATGTATTCACTTTGGATAATAGGTAGACAACTAGAAACTTTTTTAGGTAAATTTAAGTTTTTATTAGTTTATCTTGGAAGTGGGATATTGGGTTCATTATTATCTGTAACACTACATTCTAGTGTTTCAGCAGGGGCTAGTGGAGCAATATTTGGTTTACTAGGTTCATTGTTATATTTTGGATATCATTATCGTTTATATTTAGGTAGTGTGATGAGAACTCAAGTAATGCCAGTTATTCTCTTAAATTTATTAATTGGTTTTACTTTTTCAGGAATAGATAATTTTGCTCACATAGGTGGCTTAATCGGAGGATACTTATTTACGATGGCTCTAGGTGTTCCAGGTAAGTCAAAGACTAGTGATAAAGTTAATGGCTGGATAGTAATTGTTATTTTAATAGCGTTTTTGAGCTATATGTTATTTAGGTGATAAGATGGAGAGATTACAAAAAGTTATTGCAGCTTCAGGAGTAACTTCGAGAAGAAAAGCTGAAGAATTAATTATAAGTGGAAAAGTAAGAGTTAATGGAAATATAGTAAAAGAACTAGGTACTAAAGTAGCTGGTGATGATATAATTGAAGTGAATGGAGCTACAATATCTCGTGATAATGCTAAAGTATACTTCCTTCTTAATAAACCTCGAGGAGTAATTACTAGTGTTAGTGATGATAAAGATAGACCTGTTGTTATAGATTATATTAATACTGATAAAAGAATATATCCAGTTGGTAGACTTGATTATGATACAACAGGGTTAGTTATACTTACTAATGATGGCGAACTTGCTAATATTTTAATGCATCCATCTAATAATATTGAAAAAACCTATATTGCTAAAATAGAAGGAATACTTAATAAAGATGATATTGAACGCTTGAAAAGTGGGATTTTAATTGACAATCGAAAAGTTAATGTAATAAAGTTTAAGATTAAAGAAAAGAATTATGAAAAAAGTACCTCTTTAATTGAAATAACAATAGTAGAAGGTCGTAATCATATTGTTAAAAGATTATTTGAAGAACTTAGAAAGCCTGTTATTAGACTTACAAGAGTGGGAATAGCATTTTTATCTACAGATGGTCTTAAAAGTGGAGAATATAGAGAGCTTTCTATTAAAGAAGTTAAAAAGTTATATAGTTTGAAATAAAATATCTTTAGGGGTATTTTTTTTATTAATTAAAAAAGAAGAGATTTTCTCTTCAAAAATATTAGCGAGATTTATTTTGTTCTTCTAATGCATTTTCTAAATTTTTATTTATGCCTGTGATACAAGCAAGAGCTCCTGGTATAGTAAAATCTTTACTAAATGAGACTACTTTATCGGCTTTACTGACAATTTTTCCTTCAGAAAATTTACTAGAGCATAATGAAATTTTTCTAATTTTACTTCTCATAGTTGAACTTATAATAATATTTCTTATATTTATTGGTAGTTCAGCTAATTTTATTTGGTTGTTAAGTTCAATATCATCACCATTTAATGCGCGAACTGGGAATGGGAACATATGATGGATAATTCCATCAATAATAATTTCTGATTTTTTATCTTGATTAAAAAATTCTGGATACCAAGTGGCAGCATTTATAGCTCCTTCGATTGGATGAACAAAACCATGCTTATTGAAAAAATCATTTTTGACAATTCCTGAATTTTGCCAAGGTATTTCATATAAATCGTGAAACATAGCAATTATAACAGCTAGGTATTGATTTGTTTTAGAATTTTGACTTAATTTGTAAGTTACAGCAGCATCACTTAAGATATGTTCACCTAAACTGGTTGTGTCATGATGAGGATACAAGGAACTATCTAATCTTTTTCGAAATTCAGGATGAGTTAAAATAGGAGATATTATTGCTAAAAAGTTAAGCTTATCCGTATCATTAAATTTATATTTGAGCCAAATTTTATTTAAAGTTTGATTTAGGGTTTCATTTGTATTCATATAGACTCCTTCTTAGCTTGGTATTCTATCATATCTTGAATTTAAAGTCAAAAAAAGAGAAGATTACTCTTCTTCGCAGTTACAATGACAGCAGTCACATTCAGTGCCACAATCACAAGTTTCATCTTCTTCATAACAATGGCAACCACAATTGTCTTCTTTTGTACATTGACAATCATCACCACATTCGCATTCACAAGTTTCTTCGCCATCTTTGATGCTTATAGCACTTGTAGGACAAGAATCAATAGCACTTGCTAATTCAGCACTTTCTAAGTTTTCGTTGCTTATTTCATGTGATAATCCTTCATCATTAAAAGCAAAATGTTCAGGATCTATAGCAACGCATGCGCCACATCCAATACAAGCTTCTTCACTAACATTAATTTTTTTCATTTTTAATTCTCCTTACAAAATAATTATAGCAGATATTTGTTAAATTGCAAAGATAAAGACTTTTAAAGTTTATAAAAATATGTTAAAATTATTTTTGAAGGAAAGTGGGTTCATGAAAACAAGAATGCAGAAATATTATGATGGAGATTCGAATACACTTCTTAGAGAACAAAAAAATTTGCATCTTTATGATAATATGGATAATATAGAAGATATAGATTATAAAATAGATACAAATGCGACTGTTTTGCAAGATAATGCTAAAAATATTGATGTAGAGCATATTAAAAAGATACTTGATACTAAATATAAAGAAGCACCTAAAAGAAGAAGTATTTTGCTTGAAGAAGAAACTAAAGAAGAGTTAGATGTTAACTTTGATGAAACTAGAGAATATGATATTAATGCGATTCTTGAAAGAGCTAAAAGTGATAAAGAAGTTAATTATGAAAAAGAAAGATTAAAGAAACTTCGTGATACACAATTTGATATTTTAACTAGTTTGGATATAGAAAAAGAAAAGAATGTACCAGAAGTTCCAGAAGAACACAACGAACTTATGGATTTAATAAATACGATAACAGCTAGAGAATTAGTTTCAAAAGAAAAAGTAAATAATACTAAAAAAGAAAATGATGTTGATCCACTGGATATTTTGACTGAACTAAAGGGAAGCGATGATACAGTTATTGTAGGTGGAGCACACGAGACTGAAAGTATTGGAGAGACTTCGCCGATTATGTCTTTAGAAGAAGCAGATAAAATTAAACCATTAGTAATGGAAAAAGAGAACCTTAATTTAACTAATACTTTACAATTTACACAAAGTGATTTTGATGATTTTAATGAATTGAAGAAAGAAGTTAAATCTAGTAAAGCTTTAATTTATGCGATTATTGTGATTGTAAGCTTGGTTTTTATTGCAGGATTAATTGTATTTTTAAATAAATTTTTAAATCTTAATTGGTTTTAATGCATATAGTTTAATATGAAGACTAATTTTAAAACAAAATGTAATTCTAATAATTTTATAAGTTTAAGCAAAATATTGTTTTTGACTATTATTATGATTGTTAGTTTTACATTTTTTTTGTTTTTTAAATTTTCTAATCAAATTGGCAAAAATATTATTCAAATTAGTGAAGTAGAAATTAATAAAATAACTTTTGGCTTTATTACTAATAAACTTAATCATGATTTGTTTAATAAGGAAACTTTAAAAGATATTTTAATAATAACTAAAAATAAAAATGATGAAATATTATATGTAGATTTTAATTTTGATGTAGCATATCAAGTTTTAGATAATATTTCTAATACTCTTACTTCTTCATTTAAAGAATTAGAAAATGGAAGTATTGATATTGCTTATTATGATAAAAATGGTAGTCATAAAACTAATGGTCTAATATTAAATATACCAATTGGAACGATTTTAAAAAATAATTATTTTTATAATTTGGGGCCTAAGGTTCCAGTTAAAGTTAATTTTGTAGGCTCAGTTTTAACTAATTTAGAAACAAAAATAACTAATTATGGTTTAAATAATGCGTTGGTAGAAGTTTTTGTTTTTATTGAATTTCATAATCAAATTATGGCACCATTTGCGACAAAAGATATGACTTTTAAATATGATGCGGTTATAGCTTCTATGATGATTGAAGGTAAAGTTCCTAGTTTTTATAATGGAACAATTAGTAAAACTAGTGAAATTCATAGTGAAAATTTAGAAAATTAGTTTTATTATAATAACATGTATGATATTATAACTTTGGGTGGTTAAATTGAAACATATATTTTTAATAAATCATAATATAAGTGATAATATTAATTTTTTAGCTAATAAAATACACATAGCTTGTCAAGTGTTAGGATATGATGATTATGTGATTACGCTTGTGGGAAGTAATGAAGAATTATTAGAATGTGCAAAGAAGAGTAGTAAAGGTAACTATATTGTGTATGCAGTTGGTGATGATAAAGAAATTAATGTAGTATTAAATGGTTTAATTAATGGGAGTGCTAAATTAGGAATTATTCCGATTGGACATAATAATGATTTTTATCGAAGTTTAGATGAATATAGAAGTGATAGCTTAAATGTTAATGTAATGAGTGTTAATGGAAAATATGGTCTTAATGTTTTTAGTTTGGGAATAGAAGCAGAAGCCTACGCTAATGTGGAAAGATTCATAAATTTACCTTTACCACAAAATTATCTTTATAATTTAAGTAGGATGTATACTTTTATGAAATATCAAAATCAAGTTATGGGAGTTAATAATTTTTTTCAAAAGAATACTTTACTTGCAGTATGTAATGGCTCTTATTATAGAGGAGGATATAAGATTGCTCCTAGAGGTTTTATAAATAGTTCTAGTGTAGGTGTTACTATGGTAGAAGATATGACAAAATTACAAGCTTTTTTCTGGTTAGGAGTTATGGAATGTATTTGTGAGGAAACTCCTAAAGTTGATATGTTTATGACAGATGATGAAATACATATTGAAACAATGAATTTTAAATGGCCAAATAGACGGAGAGATTATGCCTAGTAATGAATTTAGAGTAATACCTCATGCTGGTAATATTGAAGTGGTTAATAATAGAAGGTTAATTAGGGAATTAAGAAAATAAAAATAGATTTAAAAATATTGACTTTGATGATGTTTAATGATATATTATTAGTGCATTTATTAATGCATACTTTTATGGCGATGTAGCTCAGTTGGCTAGAGCATCCGGTTCATACCCGGCAGGTCGGAAGTTCGAATCTTCTCGTCGCTACCAAATTAGGATTAAACGTACTTGATAAAAGTATGTTTTTTATTTATAATGTTATTATTGGTGGTGAATATTATGGACCCTATAAAAATAGGAAAATTTATTAGCAGTAAGCGTAAAGAAAATAATATGAGCCAAAGTGATTTAGCTAGTATTTTAAATGTTACTAATCAAGCAGTTTCAAAGTGGGAAAATGGTAGAGGTATTCCAGATATTGAAATGTTAAAGAAATTAAGTGAAGTTTTTAATATAAACATTGAGGAAATATTATCCGGAGAAGAAAATAGAAGAGATAATAGAAAAAAATTTTTTTACTTTGGTATATTTTTTTTAGTAATAGTTTTATTGGTTGGATTAGTATTATTTTTAAATAATGAACATGAGGATTTTTATTTTTCAAGTTTAGCTACAGATAATGATAGTTTTTCAATCAAAGGAGTTATGGCTTATTCTAAAGATAAAAAATCGATTTATATTTCAGAAGTTAATTATGACGGAAAAGATGAAGAAAAGTATATAAGTATGGAATGTATTTTATATGAATCAAATGATTCTTTAGAAAAAATAATTAGTAAATATGGGGATATTAATGATAAGAAAACAAATACTTTTCTTTTAACTGAATTATTAAAAGGAGTAGAATTTAATATAGATAGTTATGAATGTGGTTGTACTAAGGAATTTTGTAATAATTTATTTTTAAGAATTAATGTTAAAAATATAGATAATAAAATAATAACTTATCAAATACCTGTTCAAGTTGATAGAAGTTGTGAAGCATAAGTAAACGCAAAGTTTAGTAAATACTACATTGCGTTTCTTTTATTTTTAATCTTTTTTTGATAATATTTTTATGAGAAAGGAGTTTTAAAAAATACTAAAATTGAAAAATAATATTTTAAGTTTTATTTATTTTTGGTATACTTAAATTTAAGGAGGAGTAGATTATGAAGGATAAAAAAATTATTTTAGCAAGCGCAGCGGCTTTAATAGCATTATTAATAGTAGGAGGGTTTTTAGCTTTTAAAAAGCCAGAAAAAGAAGAAAATAAACCTACACCAACTGCGGATGCAATTAAATTTAAAGAAGAATATGAAAAGTTAAATGGTACTATTAGAGAAAGTGATGGAGCTAAATATAATAGTATAACAATACCTGAAGATAATCCAATAAAATATGTGGATGCTAAAGGAGCTTTAGAAGTTTTAAAAAATGAAACTGCAATTATTTATGTAGGAGCTGAATGGTGTCCTTGGTGTAGAAATGCAGTTCCGGTATTATTTGATGCTATAAAAGACACAAATATGAAAACAGTGTATTATCTTAATTTAGATAAAGAAAAAGATAGCTTTGAAGTACAAGATGGTAAATTAGTTAAAACTGTAAATGGTACTGATGCATATTATGAATTATTAGATTTCTTAAGCGATTATTTAAGGGATTATATTATAACTCAAGATGGTAAAAAATATGATACTCATGAAAAAAGAATTTATATGCCTTTTATTATAGCTGCTAAAAATGGTAAAGTAGAAGGTACTGTAGGTGGGACTGTTTCTTTGGATGAAGGTCAAACTAAATATGATGCTATGACAGATAAGCAAACTAAAGAAGTTTATAATAATTATGTTGATTTAATAAAAAAAATAGTTCCTAGTGGAAATTGTGATGATGATTGTAATTAAAAAGAATTTATAAGTGATTATAAGCCCTTCAAAATGTTGACAAATTACTTATTTGTCTTTTTTGTTAAATTTAAATAAAACATTAAGAAGGATATAAGCATTAGTTTTATTAAGTTTATAATAGAAGTGATAAAGTTTGTGCTTGATAATATGGAAAAATAATTTTCTTAGATTTTTAAGAAAATAAAAATTATTTCAAGATAAAACCTCGCATTTTTAAATGTGAGGTTTTGTCTGTAAATTATTAAGTTTTCCCGCTTTTTATTAGCAGACACAATCCACATAAGTGTCTGACAAGCATCTAATAGCGCATAGGCAATCGCAATCCATTGTAAAGAAAGAATTTGTAGCAATGTATGGATTAAGACTAGTTGTATCTGGATTGTCAGCTAAAACTCTAAATGTAGCACAGTTTCCTTCAATTTTTTCTACTCTAAATACTCTTGAACATTCAGATGATTCAGTACCTGCACAAGTAACAGTGGTGTCTTTTGTTGTTGGCATACTCCAAGGAGTTCCATTTCCACAACATGTATAAAGCATAACAGGTCTAGTATTACATATTAAACAATTTGGTCCTCCGCCTAAAACTGGTCTATCACAAGAATCTAAACATGATTCTGGACATGCATTTTGTTGAAGAACTAATATTACACTTAATATTTCATTGACACAGTTTCCAGAAGTATTATTTTCACAATTATTCATATTATTCACCCTTTCATGTATTCTCACTATTAATTTATGACAAAACTTTAATTTAGTGTCTTACTTTCTTTTAATTTGTTAATCTTTATGTTATAATTAAGAGAAGATAAATTTTAAAATAAGTTTAATGGTGGTTTTATGAGAAAATATATAGCAATTATAATTGGAGGTAAGAGTTATCGTTTTTTAATTGATGAAGAATTAGATAAAACTTTAAAATCTTCACTTAAAGAACGTTATAAGTTTGATGATAGTGATACTTTAATTATAGATAATGATGATTTAGTTAATTCTTATAATTTAAAACAACTTATTTTAAAAGCGATATTAAATCAAATTAATACTTATGACTTAAGTCCAGATTTACAAAGAAAAATTGATTATTTAAAAGATTTTATTGGAAATAAAACTAATGTTTATAGTAGTGATTTATCTAGATTAGATAGTATTTTAGGGGAAGCTAGTGAAATATATAATAGTGTAAGAAATAGTTACTCTGAAATAGAAACTGTTAATGAATCAATCGAAGGAATAAAAGCTAATTTACAAGAAGATAAAAATATAACAAGTAATATTGACTATGAAAAAGATACAGAAAATGATAGTTATGAAATTGATAATCTTATTACAGCTTCTAACTCTACTGAAGAAACTTTACTAGAATTTAAAACAATTGTTGAAGAAATAAGTGAAGATGAGGATTTAAGTAAAGAAGTTTCTATTACAAATATTAATGATGCTATAAATAGAATTGAAAGTACAAGTACAGAAGCAGAGTTTGTTAGTAAAACTGGTGGTAATGCTGATTATAATATTAAAGATGCAATAAATAATAAAAATGCTAAAATAATTCTTCCGCCAAATGTTAAAGTAGAGAATGTTGTTGCAGAAATAATTAGAGTTAATTGTGCTACTGAAGAAACAGTAAAAAAAGTAATTTCTTATGTGGAAAGAAAGGCTACTTATAAAAATAAAACTGATTCAGCTTTAGAAAGATTACGTAGTAGTCTTAAAGTTTCAGGATTGAACGCTCGTAATTTAAATTATTTTGGAGATCAGTTTTTTAATTCTTTTGAAGCAATATGTCAGGAATCAGGGATAAGTTTTGAATCAATGTTTGCTGATTATTTTAATAGTTATTCCGCAAATATAAGATATAATTCACCAATGGATAAATTTATTAGATTATTTAATAAATTTAATGGTGGGGATGATAATACTAGAGCTTTGTTAGAAGCAATGCTTGTTAAAAAAGCAATCTCTAGAGGTTTAATATCTCGTAAATATAATAATTATTTAAAAGATGAATATAAAAATTTAAATGTAAGTAGTAATGGATACATTAATTTTAATGAAAGCTCATTTAGAAATGTTGGTGGTATTGCTTCTGGAGAAGCACATTCAGTAAATATTGCTAGTGAAGGGCATTTAGGTAGTAATAGCAATAGTTATCAAAGCGATATTAATGCTGATGCATCTATTTCTAGTGAACTAGATGGAAAGCCTGAGGCACTTAATCAAAATGTAAATGATGAAATTTTGCAAAAGAATCAAGTTGATGCTGCTGGTCCTAAAGCTTTTAAAGTTAGTAAAAAAAATAGAGCAATGATTGGCGCAGTAGATACTAGTACTTCAGGAATAGTAACAACAGGGACTCAAGTTAATTCGCGTACTATGGGAGCGGTTGGAAGAAGATTTGCTTCAAATACAAGTTTAAATCCAGCTTTATTACCAGATGAGGATGAATTAGTTGATGATGATTCAGGTGAAGACTTGGATGAAAATACTGATACTTCTTTAGGCGATAATAATATTGGTTCAAGAATTAGTGGCAGTGATAGTGATTTAAATGATGATGATAATTTAGGAGATGAAATTCCCAATGAATTAGTTCCTGGTTTATCAGAAGGAACAAATGATGAACCTAAAAAAGATAAAAAAAATAAATTAATAGAATTCCTTAAAAAGAATCCTTGGACATGGGGAGCTATTGGACTTGGTATTTTTATAATATTTTTATTTCTTATTATAATAGCTTCAAGTAATGATGATAAAGGTATGAATGGCGCAATGGGCTATTATGATGCTGCTTGTAATTTTAATGATACTAAGGTTACTATAACTAGTTGTGAGTCAAATGAAGATATTCAGAGTTTAGATTTAAATGATTACGTTGTAAGAATGGCTTATCTTTACACAAAAGATGGTTCTTATTCAGAAGAGGCAATAAAAGCTTTAATGATTATACTTAAAACTAATGCTCTGAGCTTAGGTGGATATAGTAGTAATAATAAAGATGTAACTTTGAGAATTTGTGATGTTTATAGTGGAACAATTGATGAAAATGCTTTATTTGATGGAGTTGATAATCAATTAGAAACTTTAAATAGTTTATATGAAGAAGTAAATGAATATTTATTTATATCTTCATCTTATAAATCTAGTATTTCATCATTAAGTAGGGCTAATGCAATAACAATTGATGATAATATATTAAGTGCTTTGGAGAGTGTAGCAATGTCTGGAGCTAAATACAATGAAATACTTGAATCTGTTTTTGCAGTTGATACAGAGGAAAATATTACAATTGATAATGTTAGAGATAATTTGTTTTTAGGAGACTCACGAACTCAAGGAATACTTAATGTTGGAGTTATAAATGAAAGTAACACAGTATATGGAGTAGGATATGGTTATAATTGGTTAGTTGGTGATAGTGGCTTTAATGGAACTACTAATGCGTCTAATGGTGGTATTAATGCCATAAATTCAAAAATAGTTAGTGGTAAGCTTTATAATATAATTATTTGGTTAGGAGTTAATGATTTAGGTAATGTTAATAGTTATTTAGAAAAGTATATAGAACTTGCAAGCGGAGAGTGGAGTGGGCACAATATTTATGTTGTTTCAGTGGGACCTGTTCAAGATAGTAAGTCTAAATATGCTAAGAATGAAAAAATTACTAGCTTTAATAATACAATTAAAGAAGGTATTAAAACTGCTAATTTAAGTAATTTAAAGTATATTGATTTAGAATATACAGAAAGTTCGATAAATAGTTATGATAATGCTGGTATCCATTATGGTAAAGAAGATTATAAAATTATTTATAATAAGATTATTAGTAATTTAAGTGGAAATTCGGGGCCTAGTGTTATTAGTTCTAAACTTTCTTTATATAGATTAAGTGATTATTGTACATACTATATGTTAACAGAGAATGATGCTTTTTGGTGGCCAATTGGTAGTAAAGATTCAACAAACGGAGATATTTATGGGGGAGAACCGACTACAACAACCATTACTTCGCCATTTGGTCCAAGAGTTATAAATGGAGTAAGTAGTAATCATGGTGGTGTTGATATTTCTGGAGGGTCTGCTTGTTATTCTAATGTTATTATTGCTGCAAAATCTGGAACTGTTACTTCTTCTAATGATACTTGTCCAACAGTTGGTTCGTATGGTAATAAATGTGGGGGAGGCTATGGGAATTATGTGATTATAGATCATGGCGATGGAACTTCTACGGTTTATGCTCATATGTCAAGTGATTCTGTAGTGGTAAAAGTTGGGGATACTGTTAAACAAGGCCAAAAAATTGGAATCATGGGAAGTAGTGGTTCTTCTACTGGTTGCCATTTGCATTTTGAAGTACGTTTAGATGGAACAAAAGTTAATCCTTTGAATTATATAAACGCAGAAAATACAAGACCTAGTAATTTTGCTGTTTCAAACATAGATGGGGGAATTATTGTTGTTGGTGATAATGGAGATTATTCAAATAGTAGTAGAAACAAAAGTGTAGTTTGTAAATCTCTAAAAGCTAGTGGTTTTTCGGATAATGCGACAATTGGAATACTTACAAATATGCAAAGAGAAAGTGCTAGTACATTTAGCCCAGAAATAGTTGAATTTGGTAGTGGCTATAATTTTAGTAATATTTATTCAGCTCCAGCAAGTGTTGCAGCAGGTTTCGGTATAGTTCAGTGGAGTTTTGGCAGAAGAATAGAATTGATTGATTATGCTAAAGAAAAGAATATTAAACCAGCTAGTATGGTAGCGCAATTAAATTTCTTCTATTATGAAGTGACAGAAAAGTCTAGTTATAGTGTAACAGAAAAGTATATTACAGGTTCTTATAGTGGTTATGATACAGCAGTTGCTTTTTGTAAGAACTTTGAAAGACCAAAAGGTTCTGTTAGAGATTTAAATACTAAAGATTCGTGTACAAATAGAGCTGATCAAATAGTACCAAATATGACTACATATGTAAAAAATGGTTGTATAGATTAGGAGAATAAAAATGGAAGAACATAAAAAGAAAATGTTGATATTTATTGGTATTATATTAATTATTATTGCTATTATAGCTGTTCTTTTAGGAATTATTTTTAAAGATGAGCAAGATAAAAAAACATCCACAGAGCCTAATGGAGTACAAGATGTTATTTCTAAAGAAATTGAGGAGCTTAAAGATGAAAGTTTATTCTTTGCTCTTCAAAATTCTATAAATAATTATTATAGTATGCTTGCTAATAAAAATACAAATAGTTTACTTGATATATTAGATGATGATTTTAAAAAAGAAAAACAAATAAATAATAGTAATATTTATAATATCATTAATTCTGATTATGAAACAGTTAGTTATATTGCTAAGTCTATATATTATAATCCTAATAGTTCTATTTCTTATTATTTTATTAATGGCTATTTGACAAATATGACGATGATGGAGGATGAGTTTCAGTATTATCCAAGTGTTAACTTTTTGATTGTTGTTGATAATAAAAGTAGATATTTTGTTATAAAACCATTAGAAAGTAATTTGAATATAGAAACTTTTGCTAAAAGTTATGATATTAAAAGTAAAAATATTAAGAGTGAGACTTTATTATCTTCTTATACAATTAGCGAGAAAAATAAATTGATTGTTTATATAACAGAGTTTATAAATTTAATGGTTTATGATAATAAAAGAGCTTATTTGATGTTGGATGATAATACAAGGAAGAAATATAGTAGCAATGATGATTTTAAAAATCAAATGATGGATATTTATAATAAGTTATCAACTAATATTTTTGGATTTTCTTTTAAAGAGGTTAATGGAGAGAGAGTTTATAATATAGTTGATGATAAGCAAAATAAAATTACAATTTATGAAAAAAATACAATGAATTATAGAATTGGATATTAAAGGAAGATTAATTTATGTTATTAAATGTTTTATTAATTATAGTAGGATTTGCATTATTAATTAAAGGAGCGGATTTTTTAGTTAGTGGTTCTAGTAAGATTGCTAAAAAGTTTCATATACCAGAAATTATTATAGGTCTTACAATAGTATCTATTGGTACTTCAATGCCAGAACTTTTTGTTAGTATAACTTCAGCAGTAGAAGGTTATAGTGATATGGCACTGGGAAATGTAATTGGGAGTAATATTTGTAATCTTTTATTAATTTTAGGTTTATCTTCAGTTATTAGACCGATTAAGTTTCAAAGAGAAACAAGAATTATTGAATTACCTTTAAGTTTAATCTTAACAATTATTTTTTGGATTATTTGTTTTTCTAATAATTTTATTAGTAAAGCAGAAGGGATTTTTTTATTAGTATTATTTTTGGGTTTTATTCTTTATACTATTTACATGGGGTTGCAAGGAGATAAGAGTGAAAAAAAGTCTCAAGAAGTTTTAAAAGAAGAGAGAGGAAAATTCTTTATCTTTAAAAATGTAGTCTATATTATTATTGGGATTATAGCTTTAAAATATGGAGGAGATTTTGTTGTAGATAATTCAGTGGAAATAGCTGAGTTGTTTAATATTAGTGATGCTATAATTAGTCTTACAATACTTGCTATCGGAACAAGCTTACCAGAGCTTGTGACAAGTGTTACTGCTGCTATAAAAGGAAATAGTGATATTGCTATTGGAAATATTATAGGATCTAATATATTCAATATGCTTATGATAGTTGGTGTATCAGCTAGTATAAAACCTATAACTTATAATCCTAGTTATAATATTCAAATGATAATTTTATTAATTGCAATTGTATTTTTAGCATTATTTCCATTTATTAAACCTAAAAATGAAATGAGTAGAGGAAATGGTATTGTTTATATCATAATTTATATTGTATATATGGCATTGTTATTTGTAATTTAAAAAGAAGCTAATTTTTAGCTTCTTAATTTTTTGTAACTTTATAGGTAGCACCTTTAGTGTCTACTGTTACTTTTTTAATTGTAATATTCTCTTTTAATTTGCCACTTATATCATCTGTTACTTCTTCAGTTCTTTCAATTTCTTTTAAAATTTCCATTCCTTTAGTTACTTTTCCAAAACCGGCATATTTATCATCTAAAGCATATTTGGCGCTAGCGCTTAATACGATGAAAAATTGAGAACCAGCACTATCCATATCTTGACTTCTAGCCATTGAGATGATACCTACATCATGACTTAAAGTGTTTTTAGTGTAACCATTTTTACTAAATTCTCCTTTAATAGAGTATCCAGGTCCGCCTGTACCATTTCCATTGGGGTCACCACCTTGAAGTACAAAGTCTTTGGCTAATCTATGAAAATTATTGCCATCATAGAAACCACTTTCAATTAAGTTTACAAAATTAGCTACAGTATTAGGAGCATATTCGGGATATAGCTCTATTTCAATAGTACCATATTCTTCAATCTCCATAGTTACAATGGGGTTATCATATTTTTTGCTGGTACATCCACTAGCAATTAATAATAAGACAATTACAATTAAATATTTTATTTTTTTCATTTTATCACCAAATTAATTTTATCATATATTATATTAAATTAAAATACTTTTAGGATAAGGTTTGCGGATATCTGTGAGTCCAAGTAGATAGTCAACGCTGACATTGTAGTAATCAGCTAATTTTATTAGAAGAGTTATGGGAATTAATCTTTCGCCAGTTTCATATCTAGAATATTGGACTTGAGTTATTCCTAAAATTCTAGCTATTTCTATTTGAGTATAATCGTTATCTTTTCTTATTTCTTTTAATCTTTCTAAATTTATTTTCATTTTTCATACCTCATCTTTATTTTCGCATAATCTAAGAGAAATAACTTGACTATATAACTAAATGGTTATAAAATATAAATATAAATGATAAAAATCTAGCATAGATGAGTTTTGATGTGCTGTGAGAACTTTTGGTATGTTTTGTCGAATGTAATGAAAAGGATTATTTAAAGTATTATAATCAATAAATAGAAAGGGTAAAATATGAAAAAGAAAATATTAATAGTAGGAATAAGTATAATAGGATTAGTAAGTATATTACCATTTATAAAGAAAGATAAATTAATGAAAGAAAATATCACTAATAATTATAATACAGAATTAGCCGTAAACATTAGTGAAGACGGAACAAATTATAGTATAGTAAATGAAATACCAACAAGTGGATATCAATTAAATAATGAAAAATCGGTATGTAAAACACAGAATGAAACATCAGGTATTGAAAATGCTCCTAAAGATAATAACATAACTATTGAATATAAAGAAGGAAAGATAAACTTTCTAGGAGTAAGTAAGCAAAGAACAAGATGCTATTTATATTTTGATAAAAAAGATGAAGAAAAACCAACAATCACAAACGTAACAACAAGTGTAACAAAAACAGAAATAAATGTAAGTGTAACAGCTACAGATAATGATGGAGTAACAGAATACTGGTATCAATTAAATAGTAATACACCAGTAAAAGGGACAGGAAATACACATAAATTTACAGGACTAAGTGCAGGAACAACATATACAGTAAAAGTGTATGTAAAAGATGCCGCAGGAAATCAAAGCGATACAACAACAAAGAGTGTACAAACAACACCAAATACAAGTGAAGATACATTAGCAAAGTTAAATGTAACCGTAAATACAGGAACACCAAACTTCGCGAACACAGCTACAGCAAATGAAGGTGTATATAAAGTATCAGATGGTATGTATGGAGGTTATTCATACTATTGGCGAGGAGCAGTAACAAACAATTATGTAAAGTTTGGAGGTTTCTGTTGGAGAATCGTAAGAATTAACGGAGATGGAACAATGCGTCTAATCTATGATGGGGCAACATGCCATGCAAATGGAACATCAACAGCAGATAGTATAGCAGTAGCAAGTACAGCATATAATGCAAGTTATAATAAATCATATTATGTAGGTTGGACTTACGGAACAAGTCAAAGAACACTAAGTGGAACAGCATCAAATGCGAAAACACAACTAGAGTCATGGTATAATAGCAATATAGGAAATAATACAACATATGCATCAAAGATAGCAGATG
>CARJCM010000001.1 GCA_948999435.1 uncultured Bacilli bacterium | reverse complement strand
TTTTATTATATCAAAAAACCACACCTTTGTGGTGCGGTTCAAATTTTAATTTAGGCAAAATCATTTAATGATTTTGATTTATCAATAGCTAAATTAATATCTTCTAATGCAATAGAATGATAATTATCTTTTGTTATATAGCTCTTATTATAATTATCATAATTTATTTTACTTCTTTGGCATTTCTTCTCTTTTAAAACACTAAGATTATATTCTTCACACAAAGAATCTGACACTTGTCTTATTCTTGCATACGTGTCTCTTTTATCATAGTATCTTTTACCATTTTTAAAACTTACAGAATTTATTACAAAGTGATTATGAATATGTTTAGTATTTTGATGAGTACTAATTATTACTTCAAAATCATCACCCCATATTTCTTCAGCTAGTTTAACTCCTATTTCATGAGCTGTTTCTGGTGTTACTTCATTCTCTGCAAATGATTGAAAAGCATGGAAACCAAGTATACCTTCAGTTTTGTTAAAAGTTTTCTTAGTTATCTTCATTTCTTCATATGCACTTTCTACGGAACAATTTAGTGAAGATATAAAGCAATGTTTCTCATTTACATATTCTTCATTCTTATGTGCTGACAAGTTATGAAATTCTTTAAAGTCTTGCTTACCATATTTTTTATTTAAAGTTTTATCTTTATCTGTCGTATAGTCTATTACATGGTCTAGTCTTTTAGTTATCTTCCATATTGCTGTAGTTGCAATTAATATCAACCCTTTCTAATTTTGCTGTTTGTAGTTTTCCTTTTTAATTTTTAATTTATCAACTATCTTTATTAAGGATTCTTCTTTTAAAACCATCCTTGCTATTAAACCTTTTCCATTTATATCAAAATTTTCAAAATAATAAAATTTACAATTATCATGTTCATGAATACAAAACGCACCATGAGCGAAAGCACACCTTATGGAATATAAAAATTGTTTCATCATATCTTTTTTATAATATTTAAAAGCTACTATTTCATATTTTATTTCATTATGTGAAATAATACCATTATTACGTATTATATCTTCTATATTACTATTATTCTTATTCTCATCTATTGGATTCCAATATCCAGTTTTCAAATTTGTAGAAATACTTTGGCTAGTAAATCCTTGTAAATTTGTTTTTCTTTCAGAAGTTGCTCCTCTTACACTTATATCTTCAACCGGACACTCAATAACAAAAAACGAAAATATCGTAGCAAAATTTTCATCTGCAAAATTATAGGGACTTTTGCATGTCCATACCTCATTCATTTATTATCTCCTATTATAAATCCAACGTTATTTTTTTACTTGGATTTTCTTTTTCAACACAATAATAATTTGTATAATCATGGTAAGGCTTTGGACAAATATATTCTGAATCAATTTTATATTTTTGGGAACATTCTTCACATTCTATAATAGGTTCTTTATCTTTATGTCTATTCCAATCATCACCTATTGTCTCCTGAACAATACTTCCTTTACCACATAAACATTTTATGCTTTTTTTATTTGTAACTTCCCAACTCATATTATTTCACCTCAAATTTATTGTATATTATATCACTAACTTCTAATAATGTATATATCATTTAATTTCTTTTGGAAGAAGAAACTCTTTTTTTATATCTAACATAAAGTTATTCCATTTAATAGCTTCAGTTTTATACAATTCACAATCTATATTATTTAATGTATTTGCTCTTCTTGCTATTTGATTTATATTGTTTCCTATAGCTCTTAACTCTCTCATAACTTCATAAAATCTATTATCTGGTTTCTCTTTAGGCTCAAAACCTAAAATCAAATTCCGTATTAACTCTGCTTCACACAATCCTACCCTTGCAGCTTTATCTTTTAAGATATAATCTTCTTCCTTATTAATCCATATTTGCTTTTTTATATTTCTAGCTCTCATTATCTTTTGTTTCTTTCTTATTTGATTTAATAAATGCATTTATTTTATTTATTTGAAAACAATTCATAATACATATTACACTTAATCCTCCTATTAAGAAAAATATTTCTTCCATGATATCAATCCTTTCTAATAAAAAAAATTAGCACATTAGTGCTAACACTTAACTATGAGTTAAAACTCATTTACAATAAAAAGATTGTTCTGATAAATTCCTACACTCTAGTGGTACAATCTTGATATTACTTCCCAATGACAATTATATCATACGTTTAATTATTTTAATATATATTTTAAGTTACACTGGGTAACAAGAGAATAATTACGGGAGTAATTATTCAGTGCTTGCTAATACAGCACATTATTATAATTTTTATAGTAAAATATCTGCTTCATCAAATAAAATATAATTTTTTTCTTCCAAACTGCAATGTTTTTCCTTTATTTCTTTTACATCAACATCAGAAAAAGATTCACTTTCTTTTCTTATTTCACATTCCAAAACATCTGCTGCTTTAAAAAAATCATTAATAAAACCAACTGCTGATTGTTCATCTTTAGCTGAAACTATATACTTTGTTTTAAATGTTTCTGTAATTATTATTTCATATTTTTTAGAATTATTTTCTTTATTATTTATATCTGACTTTTCCACAAGTTTGATATAATTTATATTTAAAACATTACAAATTCTTTTTAATACGCTATCATTAATTGTCTTTCTAATATTGTTTTCTATCTTACTTATTTCTGTTCTATCAATTCCAACAATATTAGCAAGCTCTCTTTGAGACATATTATTTTTCATTCTAAAATACCTAATTACTTCACCTATTTTTATATTATTTAACATTTTATCTTTCTCCTTTATCTAAATTTTTATTTATTATATAACACAAAAAATCATTGTAATCTTTACCATTTGGTGGTGGACTATCAATGACTTCAAAACGTTTTGGAATCACACAGCTTAAAGCATTACTTGCCTTTTTTCCTGTATAATCATTATCTAAATGTAAAAAAATTCTTTTTGTTTTTGGATGTATATTTAGATAATAATT
This sequence comes from uncultured Bacilli bacterium, assembly GCA_948999435.1. Classification (GTDB taxonomy): domain Bacteria; phylum Bacillota_I; class Bacilli_A; order RF39; family UBA660; genus Caccenecus. The sequence continues at coordinate 61,170 of CARJCM010000001.1, read as the reverse complement.
TAGTGCTATTGGTATTAAAGTATCTTCAATTTGTTCTGGTGGTTGATACACTCCTGATAAAGAAATTAAATTTGTATTTAAGTTTTTATTACTCATCTTCACTAATGTTGCATATGATAAAAGATCAATAGCGCTTTCAAAAATATGGACACTTTCTGATTCTTTTATATTGGCTAACTGAAATGAAAAAGCTTTATTGCTTTTATATGCTTCATACATAAATCTCCTATTAGTTGTAGTTCTTATACTAGCATATTTAGCTATATTATTTTGATCATATCCCACAAATACTACATTGTTGTCTATATCTTGATATATTAATCCCTTATTGATACACTCATTTATGATTTCTTTATCTATCCCTCTATTAGTTAAATATTTTATTGCTGTATAATTATTTGAAGCTCTTTCTGGCAATTCAAATTCTCTATCTTCATTCTTGTCTATATACTCAACTTTTTGAATATTATCTATATCGCATTCTTTTAATATTTTTTCTACTGCTTCAGTAAAGGAGTAGTCTCTTACTTTTACAAGATAATCCAACGCACTTTTTCCTCCAATTCCTCTAGAAAACCAATACCACATTCCATTACTTATTTTTAAACTATCATGTGTTTTTGTACAATAATTGCCTCTACAAATCTTTACCAATTCTTCAGGTTCATAATTTCTTAAATATGTTAATAAATCTAAATTCCTAACACTATTAATTGCTTCTGTTGAAAAATAAGGCATTTTATTACCTACTTTCTTTATTTTTAGATTTCATTCTACGACTTTCTTCATATAGTATTAAATCTACACTCTCCATAAGCAAATCATTTATACTTATATCTAAATCTAGCCATTCTCTATATAAAAAATCTAATGGCTTTTTAATTTTAGATAATACTTGTATTTCTTCTTCACTATATTCTCTATTATCAGGAATTAATAAACTTAACATTTCTTCTTTAAATATTTTCTCATAAGCACTGTCTAAAATTTTTTCTTTACTTTGTTTCTTTAAATCCAAAATAAAATCATTATACTCTAATTCCATTTTTTTATATAATTTTTCACTAACTTTTATATTATTCATAAATATTTACTACCTCTCATTGTCTTTATTCTTCATTTTATCTATTGAAAGGAAAGTAATTTTATCTACTGCAACTTCTAGAATATACTTTTTTTCATTATCACTTGTTTCATAATTTCTAGATTGTAATTTTCCTTTAATACCTACTACATCTCCTTGATGGCAATAATCTTTTGCAGCGTTCGCTACGCCGTTCCATAAAACACAATTAATAAAATCAGTTACTCTTTCACCTTCACTATTGCGATAATCACGTGATATTGCAATGGTTATAAAAGTTCTACAAGTTCCATCATTTAGTTCCTTAACTTCTGGATCTCTTACTAATCTACCAACTAAAGTTACATTATTCATAATTCTAATATTCATCTCCTTTAATAAATTCTAATCTATTTTTTTGAAATTCTTTATAATAGTTTATATTGCTATTTATATTTATGGCATCAATTAAAAGTTTAACTATATAAATTGCATCTTGTGGATAAAGTCTTAGTTCAAGATATTCTTTATCAATTAAATAAATATATTTTAAATATTTATCTTTTAATTGTAGTGATATATTATCTTTTCTATTATCTAAAATAAATAATAAAGTATTATATTTGTTTATAGATAATCTTAAAGCTAACGGTGGCAATTTACTTTGAAATGACATTGCCTGATTCTCCATAATTACTTAAGAAAGCAATTATTTGTTTATTTTTAACTGCTTCTTTAAATTTTATAATTATAAAGGTCTCTGCCGATTGTAAATTTGGTATTTTTTCTAAATCCTCTAATTTTAATGATAAAATCTGTTTATCTGTATTAAATCCTGCTGTAAATAACTTTTCTAAAGTTTTAGTTACTTGAGTTAAATTATATTTAATTTCCATTTTATTCTCCTTTATATTAATTCACAAATATACACTATTTGTTTATTTGTATTTGATATACAAGTAATTAATGTTAATGTTGTTTCATCTGCATTTCTTATAATATGAGCAGTTCCATTTTTATTAATTTCGTAATAGTTCATTACTTTATACTCATACTCTTTACCATTAAAAGTAATATATACTTTATCATCTATTTCTAGTTTGTTTAAATATTTAAAGTATGCTGTTTTGCCTCTACCTGAGTGGCTTGCTAAAATAAAATTTCCGTTTTCTTTATCGGGATAGTCTGATTCTTTTAGTATTTGTATATTTTCATTTACATTATTATGGATACTAGTTGGTGATACTAAGCCTCTCTCTAAGTTAATTTTGGGTATCTTTAACATGGCTATATAATTATAAGTTAGTAGTTTATCTTTGCTAGTTGTTAATTCTTCATGTGTTTTTATTTCTTGAGTTTCTATTATTTTCTCCTGCTCGCTATAAAAAACTTCAATAGATTTCTGCTCCGTATATATTTTTATAAATGTAGTTATTTCTTTTAATAAAAGAGTAGAAATCCCTAATATTAGTAATAAATATCTTAATTTTATAAAATTTTTTTTACCTTTTTTTATATTTTTTATGAAGATCAACTCCTATTCCTAATATTCCTAATATACATAATGTGAATCCAATAATATCTAAAACATAATTACCTTTTGTGTATGTTTGTGGAACATCTGTGATAATTACTGGTTCATCAATCATAGTTACATTTACCTCTTCTTTATCATTCTTAATTTCAAAATAGAGTTTCTCTGAATTAATCATATAACCCATTGGCGCTTGAGTTTCAACAATATAATATTTCCCATAAGGAATATTATCTATGACGATTTCTCCATTTTCATTTGTAATAGCTGTAGCATATAATTCTCCATTATCTTTATAAATCTCAATTACAGCATTTGGTAACAGATTGCCAGTTATAGAATCTTTTTTGGAAAACTTTAAAGTAGATGTTATTGGCATATTTTTCATTTCAGCTTTGATTACTTCTCCATTTTCTTTTAATTCAAAGTAAACTTTTTCAGAAGTTAGTATATAACCTGTAGTGGGTTGCTTTTCTACAATATAGTATTTTCCAATTTTTAAATCATTAATAACAATTTGACCATTAATATCTGTTTTTCCAGTAAAAATTAATTCATTATTCTGTGTGTAAATTTCTATTATGGTATCTGCTATAACATTTCCTGTTATTAGATCCGTTTTAGTAAATTCTAAAGTTCCCTTTTTAAGATAATTTAATGCACTATATGATTCATAAACAATAGCTGTTTTATCATCAACTTCTTTTAAAGTAAAATAATGCTTATTTGTATCTAAAACATAGGAGTCATTTGTTGCTACTTCAATAAAATAATACTTGCCAAGTGGAAGCAATTTACTTACTGCATATCCTGCCTCATTAGAAGTAATTGTATCTACTAAGTCTCCTTTTTTAAAATATAAGTGATTCTTATCAGATGACATAATGTCTTCTTCAGCGTAAATTTCAAAAATAACACCACTTAATTCTTTAGTACCATAGATAAACTCGCCTTCACTAATAATCATATCTTCCCCAGTTTTATATATTTCAATTTTTCCTTTTATTGGCGCATTCTTATAAGTTATAGTGATAAAAGCTCCATAGGTGGTATAATCATAATTTGTATCATTTCCTATAGTAAAGTTTAAACCATCTTTGTCTATTAGATATCCAGTTGGACTTGAGACTTCAATTAGTCTATAATTGCCTGCTGCTAATTTTAAAGGAGTTACTAAAATACCATTCTCATCAGTTTTAAATTCACTAATTATTTTACCAGAAACAAACTGAGATACATATTGATTTGTATCTATATTAAATATCTTAAAAGTTGTATCTGCGATAGCAATAGTCTTTCCAGTTTCTTCATCAACTTTAATAACCTTCAAATAAGCGCTTAACGCATTATTTAGAATATTGTAATATTGCTCTTTTTCAGTGTTTTCATCAACATTAATATAAAAGTCATAAATTTTTTCATATCCATCATGGGTATTTAATTGATGAAACTTCCATTTTCCATATGGAAGGCTTACTGAAGCATAACCATTTTCATCAGTTATGATAGTATCAAATAGACTACCATCTGGATATTGTATTTCAAAACTTATTCCTTCTTCAGCATTTAGAAAAGTTGTATTACCATTAACAAATTCATATTGCTTAAGAACACTGATATAATTTTTTATAACTTTTTCTACAACATCCACTCTTATAGTTTCTTTATCAGACATGTCAAAATTATATCTTGTTCTGTCTAACTCATAGCCCAAGCTAGGTTTTATCTCTTGCAAATAATACTCTTTATTTTCAAGTATATTATCACTTTTGAAATAGCCATTTTCATCAGTGGTAACAATTGTTATCAATTTTCCTGTGGCTGCTTCATAAACACCATATTCAGCGCCTTTTAAAGTTGCTTGGCCTTGTGGAGTTATGGTTTCATCATCAGTTTTATATCCTTCTACTGAACCACTAAAACTATTTATTCTAATTCTTGCTTCTACTGGATCACTTGTACCTGGTACAATCATATTTTGTTGTGCATCTCCAACAAACAACTTATAATTTGTTGAATAAGGTGCATTCTTTTCAAAAGACACATCAATAGTACCATTTTTAATAGGTTTAATTGTTAATTTATTTCCATTTACTTCATAATCAGCGCCACTAACAGTAATTTTGTAGTCTGTTAAAACATTATTAGTATCTGTTAAAGTAAGAGTTTGTCCTTTTTGGACTTTGTAAACTCCTCCATCAAAGGATGGTCTAATATAGTGACTAGCTATAAGTCTTTCAATTTCTGCTTCTTCACTTGAAACATCTAATAGTCTTCCTTTGCCCCAATAATCAGTGCTATATTTAATCCATGATCCCTCTCCCATCAATAATTTCCAGATCATACCTTGTGTTGCTGCTCTATAGGCAGTTGTTTGATGCCCTGGATATGTGTATCCATAATAAGCAGTTAGAATCAGCTTTTCTTTTATCTCATTTGGAAGTTTTGTAGCTTCCCAATCTGCTTCATATATTGGGCTACCTGGTTTCATTAATAGTTCTATACAATATGAAACTTGTCCTTCTACATAATAAAACTTAAATTTATCAGATAAATGAGATTTATATTCCCCCTCATAACTTTGCCTTTCATACATATAACCACTTTCAACTTCAGTTATATTTGCTGCCTTTACTTTTTCTAATTTCATTGTAAAGCATAAAAAAATTCCTAGTATTAAAACTAGAAATCTATCTATATTTTTCATTATCTTTCCCCTTTCAATTATATTTCTTTAGATATAAAAAGCAACTCATTTTTGAGTTACTTAAAACTTGCTTTTTAGTTTTGAATCATTACCTTCTCCACTATCACAGAAAAAGTGTAAATAATACCAGTATTTTCCATTCTCATCTATGACAGATGGATAAACTCTGAAATATCTTATATCAGGTTTAATAGGATTTTCTGGATGTGTTTCATTGTAATCCAAAACATAATCAAGCTCTTTTGATTTTATTTCTTGTCCACGTGCAAAAGCTTCACTCTCTGAAGAAAATTCTTTTTTGCCTCCAGTTATGGATTCATAAAACTTTGTTGATACAACACTCTTTTCTTGCGAATTATTAGAAACATTTGAATTTGTAGAATCGTTTTTTAAATTTTCATCCTTTTGTGTTACTTCATTTTTTGTAACTTCTGTACTTTGATTATTTGGCTTAGAAACCTTTTTATCATCATTTGGTGTAGTTGTCTCTTTTACATTCACATTACCCTTATTGTTCTTTTTTACATTTGTGTTTGATTCTGCACTCTTTTCTGTTTTTCCATCAGAATTACTTTGATTAATCTTTGTTGGATCATTTTGATGCTCAGGTTCTAATATTACACTAGATTCATTTTGAGTTGTAATGTCTTTTGATTTTTCTATGTCATAACCATCCGAAGCATATATTTGTTCACTATTATCAGTCCTTTCTACATAAAAAGAATTTAGTTTATTATTTTTTGTACCTAATAAAAATACAAAGCTGAAAACTATTAAACTGCTTACAAATATCAAAATTAATTTTAATTTCATTAAAATCTCTCCTTTTGGTACGTAGTGTAATATATTTTATTTTATATTGCAATTCTATAATATTTTTTCAGTTAGTATTTTCAGTTAGTATATATATTATAGGGAGGTTATAGGAGGGATGTGGAAATAATACTCCCATTATCTAACTTGTTCGGATAATTTAACTTTTTTATCTATTAATTTTTGATGTTCTAAATGTTTATTGTAAAAAATAATAGCTTGGTAAATATAATCTTCTACTTTGTCATCCTTTAACTTTGGCAGTACTTGGCTAATTTTCTTTTTATCTAGGTGTATCCTTTCAATTTGATTAGGTTTAGCTTGGTTTAATATTTTTTTTACTTTTGATTCTTCAAATTCTCCTTTTTCACTTAAATATTTTATTTGCTTAGCTTGTGATACACTGGGTGTACAACCATTATATCCCATTACATCTAGTAATACTGCTTGCTCATCTATTTCTAAATAAGAGATATCCACTGCTGGTGTTAGTGCAATTATTCCATTATCCACCATTTCTAAGATTTCAGGTATAAGGTTTGTTAATCTAATGTATCTATGAATATTTCTTGCACTTTCATTTAATTGTTGAGCTAGAATAGCATCACTTCTTAACTTCGTGCCAACTTGGCACAAAGATATTTCAATCTTTCTACCTTGGTGTTTTTCTGCTTCTAATCTCATTTTATATGCAAAGGCTTTTTCTGAAGGTAACACTTTCTCACGTTGAATATTACTATCAACCATTATTATTGTAGCTTCATCATCGCTTAATTCTTTTACAATACATCTAATAGTTTCTTTACCTACCATAGTACTTGCTTTTTTTCTTCTATGTCCTGATATCATTTCATAAGTTCCATCATTTAAAGGCCTAACTACTGCTGGTTCTAATACGCCATACTTTGCTATGCTTTCAGACATACTAATCAGTTCTTCATTTTCTTCAACTTTAAATGGATGATTTTTAAAGTCTTGTATTTTTGAAATAGGAATGTCTACAACTTTCTCTATGTTATTTTCTTGCCTTTCTTCCTCAGTAGAAAATAATTCATCTAACGATGGCAGTTTCTTTTTTTGTTCTTCTTCTCTCATCTTCTAATATCTCCTTTGCTAATGAAGTATAAGCTATTGCTACTTTGCTATTTTTGTCATATTCAAATATGCTTTTGGCATAAGCTGTTGATTCTGCTGTTTTTATTGCCATTGGTATTTGTGAATTATAAAAGTGAATTTTACTCCCATAATTAGTTATTAAATCAGATTTTAATTCCTTTGATAAATTAGTTCTATTATCTATCATAGTAAATAACACGCCGTCAATAATTAAATCCGAATTAATTTTCCTATTTATTCTTTTAATCGTTTTAATCAATTCTGTCATACCTTTAGCTGAAAAATAATGTCCTTGAGTTGGTATAATGACTCTATTAGCAAAAGCTAAGGCATTTATTGTTAGTATTCCAAGCGATGGTTGACAATCAATTAGAATATAATCATATTCTCTTTTTAAATGACATAATGATTTCTTCATTGTACTTTCACGACACATTGCATTTACTAATGAGAACTCTAATGATGACAATTCTAAATCTGAAGGAATTAAATCTATATTTTCCTTATGATGTAGTACTGACTCTTTAATATTGCTATCATCATTATTAATTTCATTCAGCATGATTGTACTTAGAGTAACTTTTAAATCATCAGGACTATCAAATCCCATATACGTTGTTAGATTTCCTTGTGGATCACCATCAATTAGCAATACTCTTTTACCTTCTTTAGCAAGCGCTACACCTAAATTAAAGACCGTTGTCGTTTTTCCTACACCACCTTTTTGGTTTGCAACTGCTATTACTTCGCAATCTTTCAATTTTTCATCTCCTCTCTAACATTTCTTGCCATTAATTAAAATGGCTATGTATAATAGCATTAAAAAAACTGAATTTAATCAGTTTATTTTTAACGGCAATAGTACTTTTTGGCTATGTCTTTTGATATTCCTATCCTTCTATTTAAGTTTGTGCTATCTTTTTCTTTTATTTTAATTTCTTTCTCATCAAAATCTCTATATCTTATATTACTAATCTGACTAAAGCAATCATTGAGCTTTCCGTTGGTTTTGTAAAATAAGCAATATTCTAAATAGGATAATATATCAATACTATCATCTTTTGAACAATGATATATTTCACATAGTTCATTTATCTGCTTTTCAGTTAATTTTTTATTGTTTTCAATATCTTTTCTAGCTTTACTTTTAATCATAGCTTGTTTGCTTTTTATTTTCACTTGTTCTTTATAATTATTTTTATAATCATTAAATGGAATTAATTCACCACATTCTAATATATAATCAGGAATAACTATCATTTGGATGTTTTCTGAATCAGCTATATTAAATAATTTAAGAAAATCTTTTTTGCTTAGATTATTTGGATTTTCTATTACTACTATTTCTTCATCTTCTCTTAGTTGTCCTTTTGGATTCTTTACTTTTAATACGCCTTTAACAAGATAATCATTTTCTTTTGATTCAGAACAACAAAACATCGTTGATAAAGCATCTACTCTATATTTACTATTTATCTTTAATATTGTTAAATATTTCATTTTAATTCCCTTTCATTTGCTTATTATATTATAAGACTATTATCATATCAATATTATATTATATGTTTATTAAAGTATTGTACGAATTTGGACTACAATCGGCCACATATTATATGTCTGTTACTTGATTTTATCTAGGTTTATTTAGATTTTTGAAATAAATTAAATCACACAAATTAAGCCTAAATAAGTCACTTTTTTGGGAGTAATCATAATAACTAACAAAATACTCAACGTGATTATCAGGGAAGAATTCTTTTAATTCTGAATAAAGTTGTCCAGCTAGAGTTTTATTATGCGCTAAAACTAAAGTTGGTTTATTGACTTCTTTAATAACATTAGCAATTGTAAAAGTCTTACCAGTTCCTGTTGCTCCTAGTAAAACTTGCTCTTTCTTGCCTTCTTTAATTCCTTCTACAAGTTCTTTAATTGCTTCTGGTTGGTCTCCTGATGGTTCAAATTTTGATACTAATTTAAACATATTGCCCTCCTAATTTTTAGTTACTCTAATTATTTATAAAAAATTAATCTTAATAATTATGTGTTGATATAATTTTACAAAATATTAATTAATTCTAGATAATTTATCTAAGACTTATTTTATCATATAATAACCTTAATGTATATATTTCTTTTTTCTTATTATTTCCTGTATATTATAATTTATTATATATTTTACTTTTATCCTAAATAATTTTATTGATAAAAAAAGTTTCTAACTATGAGAAACCTTAATTTATAATTTTATTTATTTTTTTAAATATGTGCAGTTCTCAAAATAGTAACAAACAATATTACTACTTTTGCTTTACGCAACTATCATACATTATGTCTTTATCTATTGACGCAATATGGACATCTTTATTGCCACTTGTCATATTATTACAAGTAAACATTTTTATCTTTTCATTAAAGGCATCATTGTAAATAGTATTATACTCGGTACTTCCTCCATCAAAAATACCATAATCATAATACATATTGTTTCGCATTTTAATTAAATAATCTTTATCATAATCAAGTTTTTCTTTTAAAGTTATTATTTTACCATCTTCATTAAGATATATTTCTTCTATACCAAGAAAATATAAATTATGATTAGAAAATTCATAATATCTTACTTCTTCATTTGAATCATTTAACTTAATATCAAAAGTAGTTTTAGCAAGTTCTATTCTATATGGTAATTGATAAAAGAATCTTTTCCATGCGTCATTATTTGTATCATAATATATAATAAAATCTCTAAAATATAAATTATCATCTAAATCAGAGTCATTTTTATTCAAACTATTTTTATATAATACTAACAAAGAAGATAATGCTAATATTAGTATTAATGATGCCAATATTAATTTAATTTTATTTTGTTTCACTTTAATCACTCCTATTATTTATTATAACATGTTTTTACAATTAATTGTTTTTTCTTTTTAAGGTTTGACACTTGACTATTATGTAATAAAGTGTAGAATAATATATTAAAGGAGAAAAATATGAATAGTTTACCAATTTTAAGAATAACAAGTGGTTTTACATCATTTATAGCTATACTAGTTAAAGACAAACAACTTCTTTGTTATACCCACGGAGAGTTTACTTCTGTTGGAACTGAAGCTAGGAAAGAAGAAAAAGATAAAATGAAGAGGGATATTGCAACAATGGTTTGTGAATGTGCTAAAATATATGGAATAGATACTATTGAAGTGGAGGTTAAAGGTCATCTTAGGACTGGTTTAGTAGATTTATATTTCTTAGAATCGAATGGCATTAATGTAAGATGGATAAAAGATAAAACTCCTGTTCCTCACAATGGTTGTGTTCCTAATAAAAGAATTAGAGCACGCAAGTGATAATATTGATTGATTTGCATTTCAATCTTTTTTTATTTCTAGATTTCAATAATTAATATGATTTTATAAAAAAGTAGACTTAGTAATTTGAACTTGTCTACTTTTCTTTTTTTATTTATTTTTCTTTTTGAATACATATACTGATAATCCTATAAGTATTGTCATTATAGCTGTCATTATCCAAATAATATAATTATTTTTTCTAGTTACTTTGTTAGAATTATGTATAGGATTGCCAGTGCTTAACTTCTTGTATGATACTACAAACTTACCTAAGTTTTTAGCTGATATTTCAATGTTTTCGCCATCTTTTACATAATCAACAGGTTTTATTATATTATCTTCTGTTATTTCATATACACCAATAAAGTCTTTATTATTATCTATTTTTATATTTATTTTGATTGGACTTGTTGCATTAACATCTATTCTTTCATATTTGTCATTTTCTAAATAGATATCATAATATTCACTTAAATCACCAAAGCTATATTTTAAGTTTTCATCTAATTCAAAACCATTAGCACTTAGTTTACCATCTTCTTTAATTGCATTTGATGGGATTTTTACATCAACTTTATCTGTTGTATAGTTTTTATATTCACTATCATCTGGTTTTTCTATATCAGGTTTATCATTTGGCTTGTTATTATTACCAGAGTTTCCTGGCTTATTAGGTTCATTTGGAATATTTGGTGTATCAGGGTTTTCAGGTTTATTTCCTTCATTTGGTTTATCAGTATTAGGTTTGTCGTCTGGTTTCTCTGTTTCACCAGGATTGTCTGGAATATCAGGCTTATCTGGTTCTTCAGGTTTTTCTGGAACATCTGGTTTGATATCATCTATACCAATAGTATCGATAATAGCTGTAACTTTTCCTTCATTTCCTACTTTGTCATAGAAGATTATTTCATAAGTTCCATTTTCTGTGAATTCATAAACGCCATTACCTTCTTTAAATGTTATTTCTTCACTTGGATTTATTACAGTGACTGTTACTTTGTCTTTTGTCTTGTCGTATTTTAATTCGGCAGTAGGAGCAACTCTATCTATCCATGTTACTGTAGCTTCAATTTGACCAACATTACCTCGACTATCTAAATATTGGAAGCCAAATGTGCCATTTTCAGTGAATGTATATTTATTATTAGCATCATTATTTACTATTCTAAATCCATCTTCAAGGGTTAGTGTTACTTCAACATTATCTCTGGTTGGATTAGTTGTTGAATATTTTAATTCATAATGTGGTACTCTTGCTATCCATGTTACTATCGCTTTTACCGAACCAGTATTACCTGCTCTATCAACAAATTCAAAAGTAAATTCGCCATTATCATTAAATACATATTCATCACTACCACCATTATTAGTAATTGTTATTGGTTCACTTGGTTTTAATTTGGCTGTAACTGCTTTATCTGTTAAATGAATTGTACTATATTCTACTTCAGCTGTAGGGGCTGTTTTATCTATCCAATTAACAGAAATAGTTTTCTTACCTATATTTCCTAAATCATCCATAAACTCTAATTCAATTGTATCATTTTCTAAGAAAGTTATTGTCTTACTATTATCTACAGGATTGGTTGCTATTTGAACATCTTTTGATAATATTGTTACATTTTTATCAAATTTCAGTGTTGCTACAACTTCTTCATTAGTAATAGTTGTTGTATTAAATGTTACATCTAATTTTGGTGCAGTTTTATCTATCCATGTTACTTTTGCTGTTGTACTTCCTTTATTACCATTATCGTCAACATATTCAAATGTAAACTCGCCATTTTCCGTAAATGTATGAGTCATTTTACCATCATTATTAGTTACGGTTATTGGTCTAATAGGATTAACTAATTCAGCGACAACATCTTTGTTAGTTGGATTTACAATGTTATAGTTAACATCTGCTCTTGGTGTATCATTTACTAAAACGTTTTCATATAGTTTTATAACCGATACAGCTAAAGCAATAATCTCACTGTCATAAGCACTTTGGCATTCGAATTTTACATATAAAGCTTTTTTAGCGACTGGGAATTCTATATGTTTTAGATTATCATTATCTCCTAAATTATTCTTTGTGGCAGCTAGTTCCCAATTTTGATTATCCATACTAACATAAATTTTAACATTTCTAGCACGACCATATGGAACAAAAGTAATATACTTAGCATTTTTATCTGGAATATAATCTAGACCTGAGATGTATCTTGGTTGGTCTAATTTTATTGTAACATATGCTGGCATTATTCCATGTTTAGATTGCCAAGAAGTATTTACATTACCGTCTAACATGTTTTCTACTTTTCCTGTTTGAGTAGCATTTACTTCATGAATGCTTAAATATTTAGATTGAATATACCATTTTTCATCATTAGTGTTGTTTTCTTTAAATGTGTAATATACAGGGTCACTTGCTATTTGTGTTCCTTTTGCTATTACTCTTACATAAACTCTTTTATTGCCACTAAATATTGGATTTGTATTAGCAAATGAATTCCATCCATCTGCTGGATTTAGCGTCCATTCCATTTCATCAGTTACACCAATCATTCTATCTTCTTCATCATTGATAGAAATTAAACCAGTTGGGAATGACCTTTTAGTAATATCTATGGTATAAATATTAGCATCAGTCATTGGTAAACCTGAAATATGAACTTTAATATCATTATTTACTGTTATACTTGCTACTTCCTCTGGAGTTAGTTCTACTGAGTGTTCATATACATCTTTCCATGTATTACCTCCATCTAAACTATAACTCCAATTAACTTGTGAACTTTGTAATTGTTTTGATAATGTAATTTTATTAGCTGATGATCCACTAAATGAGAATGTTGCTATATCAGAATTTATCTCACCTAATAAAGCTTGAGCTACAACTGGTACTTCTTTATATTGTAATGTATTTGCTCCAGTTGCTTTTGTAGCTTGTCGTAAAGTTTTATTTTGTAAAAGCATTAATTTACTTTTATACTCTGGTGATGTAATCTTAAGTCCGATTCTACGAGTTAAATCATACATAGGAAGCGGATTATATGTATAAACTGCACTTATTTCTTCCGCTAAACTGATTAACTCTTCCTCAGTTTTAGTTCCATCTTTTATATATAAATTTACTAACCCTAACCATGCATCCCAGTTTATAATTTCTTCTTTTAAAGTATCACGATATATTCTTTCTAACTTCTTACTATCATCTTTATATACTCTTTCAAGCATCATTATTAATTCTGCTTTTTCATATTTGTCATATTCATTTTGAGCTTCTTGTGATAAGAAGAAATATGAAGCTGATTTTATTGTACCTGTATTTGTTACAATTCCACTACTGAGATTTCCCCAGTCATTAGGCATTCTTGAATATCCTTGGGTATTAGCCCATGCAGTTTCTGCGACATTGTATGCTAATTGCCAAGCTCCTTTGCCACCAACATTATAATAATATATATAAGCTGCATGAGCAGGTTGACCTACAACACTCGCAGGCACACCCCATACACCATATAAATTGGCTGCTGTTTTTGAAAGTCCACCACAAACAGCTCCTTCTTCAAATACTATCCATAACTTTGGATTGCCTGATTTATATGTTATATTGTAATCTGATAAATTGTATTTTTGGTCCCATTTAGCATAGTTTTCTTGACTATAATATTGTGGTCTGTAATAACTATATCCAAAGGTATAAGTTATATATTTATATGGATTAAATCTATCTGTTGTATTGGGATATCTTTTGGCTGAGTAATCTCTTAACCATTTGATTTCTTCATCATCTATGTTGTTATGCATTAACCAACGCATTTCTTCAACAGTATAACTTTCAAACATTGAATTTGACATTAACTTATTGTTTAAATGCATATCTTTATATATTTCATATCGAGTTACAGCATTGGAACATTGACTTCCATTTATCCATAAACATACATTTGAAGAATGAGTTAATGATAAAGATAACATCATTCTTAAATATAAATCTTTATATTTAGTACCATTGGCTGTTACACCTTCATTTTCTAAGTCTTCTTTGTGCGCATGATATAAATTACTAAGTACTTGTAATGAATTAGCATATGTACCATTAGGGTTTCCACCGACTGTCCATAATCTTAAAGCCTCTTCATTATATATGAACCATTTTAATGTTTCCATATTTCTAGGGTCTGCATCTACAAAAGTTCTTAATTGAAATTGTCCTACTCTATCAATAAAGTTTCTTTGTAATAATGTAAGTTTTAAATTATCTTCTATTGCTCCTGATGTATAATTAGCTTTTATTGCTTTATCAAATTCGCTTACTGGTATAGTTATATCATCACTATAACCTTCTTTGATTAATTTACTATCTCCCCATACAGCATGGTCTGAAGCATTAGAACCATTATCATGAGCATATAATCTTATATAATTTACTCCTCTAATGTCTATCTTAGCATAAGAAGCATTGCTTACACCTTTTTTAGCATCAGGATTTTCTTCAGTTTGTAATGTCCATTCTTTACCATCTACAGAAGTATAAATATAAAATTTGACACCATTACCAGTATTACCAGCAGTAGTATTTAAACCATAATATGTCGTAAAATATGCATAATCTTTATATTCACTAATATCATATTCTACAGTTGAGGTGGCATGAGCCCATATTCCTTTTTTAAACGTTGTGGAATAACCATTTAACTTTAATATTAATGGTGTATTTGATTGGGTTTTATCAAGAGATACTGTTCCCCAACCTACCTGTGCTTTATTATAAGTTATATCCGATAAGTATAAAACTTGTTCAGAGACATTGCCTCTATCAACTAATACTGTCTCTGGTAGGGCATAACTCCTTGTAGGATGACTAAAATATATCAGTATTCCTATTAAAAATATTACCCCACACATTACATAAAAAATTCTCGATTTTAGAATTTTACTAAAACTCAAAATCTTATTAATATCCATTACACTCTTCCTCTCACTAATATAGATTATCATTATCTATTATTTATATATATTTTATCATGGGTTTTTGGTCTTGACAATATCTTTTAGAATGGTTAAAAGTTTATAAATATTTTTTATTATTTTAATTTCTTAATTGTTAATTTTATTTTTTAGCTTCTTTTTTCGACTTTTTATGTATTTTTTTATTAATTAGTGCTATAATTAAGGGGATGAGTGAGGTGGAGTTTTTGAAAACTATAAAAAAGAATTTACCAGATGGAGTAAAAAAACAATTTGGTAAAGTTAAAGGCGTTAAAGTAAGATTTATTAACAAAAATTTAGATAAAAAGAAAGCTAGCAAATAATTTAGATTGCTAGTTTTTTAATTTTAATATAAATATGTTTCTGGAATATATAATACTTCTCCTACTTTGATTTGATTCTTATCTTTTATTTTATTTATTAATACTAATTCAAATACTGATGTGCGATAGTAGCTTGCTATTAATGATAATGTATCACCTTTTTTTACTACATATTTTATTAAATGATTATTATTGGTAGGTTTTATTTCTAATCTTTCATTTGGATATATCAAATTGGGATTTTTTATATCATTCCAACTAACTAAATTGCTTATTGTTACATGAAAAATATTTGCTATTCTTGTTAATGTGTCTCCTATTTTTACAATGTAATTGTCATTATTTCCACTTTTTATAACTTGTTTTTCAATATCAGTATTTATCTTTAATACTTCATTTGGAAATATTAAATTAGGATTTTTTATATTATTTTCTACTATTAAATCATTAATTGTTATATTATATTCTTTAGCTATATGATATAATGTATCACCAAATTTAACCCGATAATATATTGTTTTTTTCTTTTCTTCTGGTTTTAATTCTGGCTCTTTTATAGCACTACTATTCTCTAAATAAATTTCATTTTTAAAAATATCTCTATCTACATAACCCTTAATACCTGGAATAATCCCCTTATCTGTATATTGCCAACCAATAAAGTTTTTTGCTTCAGGTTCCTTAACTCCATATTCGGCTAGCCATAATGGATATTCTTCAAATAATGACTCTTCAAATGTATATTTGGCATTATAAGCATCACTATATATTACTAAATCTTTTTCGGTTAGTCTTTTTAATTCTTCTAAAAATGACTTTGCTATACTATTTATTTCTTCTTTTGTTAAACCTCTAAAGGTTTCAAAATCCATTGCTAATCGACAATCTGCTTCTTTTCCTTTGATAACTGTTGCAAAAAATCTCGCTTGTTCTTGAGCCTCTTCTATATTTCTTGCCGTTACATAATGATAAAAGCCTATTTTTAAATTGTTTTCTTTGGCTTTTTGGTAGTTTTCTTCAAATTTAGCATCAATGTAAGAATGACTAGCACTACTTCTTATATATACTATTTCTATTCCATAGTCTTTTACTTCTTTAAAGTTAATATTACCTTGGAATTCACTGACATCTATTCCTTCAATTGCTTTTACTTTTGAAGAAAAGCTTAAAAATGTTAATATAGATATAATTATTAGACTTATTCTTTTAATAAAAAACACCTCCTAATATATTATATTAAGTGGCATTTTTAATGACTTTGCTATTGTCTATTTTCTTAGTCTTTATAATGTTATATTACAATTATATGTTATGCTTATTTTTCTTCTTTTTGTAAAATTTTTTCCTTTTGTTCTTCTTTTTTTACTTTATGAGTATGCTTTAAACCTCTAAGTGTTGTATATAATTTTTTACTAGTTTTAAATAAACGATATTTTAATGGTTTAATCTCTAAATTAACTTCTCCTATAAGTTCAACCAACTCAGTACCAAAGCCACTTTTAAATCTATATAAGCCATCTGGTTTACCATCTTTAAATGAGAATCCTTTAAAATCATATAGAATAGAATTCTTTTTCATCGCTATTTTTATAGCTTCCCATTGTAATAAATATGTTGACATCACATTACGATGCATATTACTACTTGCTCCATATAAATACCATGTTTTATTACCATATGTAAGCGGCATTATTCCAGCGATTGGTGTAGATTCATAATAGGCGATTAATATTGTTAAGCCATCAAAATAATTAAATAAATCTTTGTAATATTCAATTGGTCTTATTATAAATCCATCTCTATTACCTGTTGTTTTTAATAATTCATAAAATTCTTCAATTCCATCTTTGCCTAATTCTTTTATTTCTACGCCTTTTTTCATTGATAAACGGATATTATATCTGGTCTTAGAAGCAAAACTTTCAAATACTTCTTCTTCAGTTCGATTTTTTAAATTTAATCTTAAATTGTGTCTTGCTTGTATCTCATCTCTAAAACTTTTACTATTACTTTTTATTTTATATCCTAATTTTTTAGCGATGGTTTTAAATTCTTCATCATCTACTCTTATATCTGGTTCCATTAAAACTACAAATGCTTTTACTTTCTTAGCTAACTCTTTTAACTTAGTAGTTAATTCTTCTAGTAATTCTTCACTATGTATGTCTCCTATAGGTCCTCTTGGTACATACATTATATTACCAAATATAGGCATTTTTCTAATTAATACGTTAATAGTTAATTTTATGTCTTTATCTCTTTTAATGATTATTTGTTCATTAGTCCAATATGTCTTTATTTTGTTCCAAGCTAAACTTTGTTCAAAATCACACATTTCATCGTTTTGGATAAATGTTTCATATTCTTCTTGGATGTCTATTTTCTTTTCTTTCATCTTAAACTACCTTCTTTGCTTCTTTTTGTCTATTCTTCTTCTTTTTTATTTTTTATTAATGTATCTACTAAATAACTTGTTAAATTATCATTTCTAGCTAGTATGGGACCAATTATCGAAGTTGCATAAAAGTTATTTTTCTTATAGCCTTCCATACAAGTTTCATTGTTACCGTATCCCTTTTCTAAACTAAATAAGATATTTTTAGTAGTCTTTATTAGATATTCAGTATTTTGAAAACCATAAATTTTACCATTACATAATGATGTTGTTCCTTCAATATCTGATACTTTTCTTTTATCATAATATTCAATTTCATATAACCTTAATAATTCTAATATAGCAATACTGTTACCAGTTGCTAGTAATACCTTGTCTTTATTAATATAATCCTTAATATCTTTTTTATACGGCTCTAATCTCTCTTTTATTTCTTCTAAAAATTCAGGTCTACCACTTCCTATATATACAAAATCATAGGCTTTGATATCAAAGTTATCTTCTTTATTTATACTTGTTATTTCTACTTCGATATCTTTTTGTTCTAAAGCATATTTTAAAGCTTTTAAATTGCCATTTTCACCATATAAAGTTAGTTCGTATGGATATAAGTGTCCTATTTTTATTTTCATAGCTCCTCCTTAAATGCTTCATTAAATGGGTCAATATAATCAAAGTTTAAGATACCATATACATATTTTACTTCATCTTTATTAACCATATCTTTAATTTCTGGTATAGATTCAGCCATAATAATTTTTTCTTCTGGTATGCCTGCTAAGATTAGTCGCTTCTTAATATTCTCAGCATCAATTCCTACTGCATATACTTTATTTAAAGATTCATTATTTAATAATTCAAACTCTATATCATATAACCAGGAAACATCAAAATGAGCATAGCGACGTGATATTTCTTTCCAGCCGATAATTATATCTTTCTTTTCTTTATTCATTATTGTTTTAAAGATTGCTCCATTATATGTAGTAGCATTCTCAGCCTTACATGACATAGGAAAGTATACTTTATCATTTTTTTCATAACTATATGTACTATAATCATTAAATTTATTGATGGACTTTATTATTTTATCTTCTTCTAACCCTACATTTTTTAATGCTGTAAAACTAGCAAGAGTGTTGTATGCGTGATATAAAAAGTTACCACCTATGTTTAATTTATTGGTATTTATCTCAAGTGTCTCGTTTTCTAAATCTAAATTACTTCCTATAACTTTAGCATTTTTATTTCTAAAATCACATTTCGTACAATTATATTTGCCTAAAGTTTCAAAATTATAATATTCATATTCTAACTTTCCTTTACAATAAGGACAATAATATGTATTTAAGTTTTCAAATATTTGGTTCTTGTAACTATATTTGTTTTTTTCTAAACTAAAATATATCATCTCATTTTTAGTATCACGCTCAAAGCTTCTTAAATATGGTTCATCTATATTGGTTACTATTTTAGAATTTGGAGTTATTCCCTTTAAAATATCTTTATATACATTATCGACATGATGTTGACGTGGTGGTTGGTCTTTGGTTAAATTCGTTATAACTATATGCGTTGGATGTAAATTTGGAAACATTTCTTTTGTATCTCTTTCATCTATTTCAATAATAAGAACATCAGCTTTAATCTTGCCTGTTAAACTACTTTTGCGTAAAAAACTGGTAGTACACCCCCATGTCAAGTTAGAACCCATATCATTATAGCTAACTTTATATCCATTATCTTTTAATACTTTGGCAATTAAACTAGATGTACTTCCCTTGCCTGAAGAACCAGTAACTGCAATTCTTATATCAGGATATTTTAATTTGCTTAAAAGATTTTTATCTATTTTCAAAGCTATCTTTCCTGGAAGTGAAGACCCACGTTTCATTATATTTCCTGCGATTATAATTAATTTTCCTGTTAATATGGCTAAAAATTTCATAGAAACCTCTTTATACTTTCTAATGCCTCGTTTAATGGTATGGCATTCCACCCTAATAACTCATCTTTATATGGTTCATATATATCTTGTAATAAAAATATTTTCTTATTAAAATAAAAGGCAAATGTTATTTCAGCGAATGAATTTGGTCCAATATAATTTTTTAATTTACCTTTATCACAATTTACTACTAGAATAGCATCTGTATCTTCATTTTGGATACGATTAAAATGTGACCTAGACGCTATTTCTTTAGGTAGACCTTCCATACATTCTTTTGGCAATTCTGTTTTAAATCCTAAGTTTTCTAATTTGTCACTTATTTCTAGAATCTTGTCTTTGAATTTCATACTCCCACATATTACTATCGTTTTCATGAACTATCACCTTATATTTATTTTATCATACCCTAGGTGATTTTTAAATCTAAATTGACATATTATAGTGTTTGTAGTACTATTTTTTTAAAGGTAGGTGAAGTAATCAATGTGTGGAATTGTTGGTTATATTGGTAAACAAAAAGCTTATCCCATTTTAATTAATGGACTTAAAGCTTTAGAATATAGGGGTTATGATTCAGCTGGTATCGCTTTATTTGATAGTGGAGAATTAAAAATATCTAAAGAAAAAGGCAGAGTTAAAAACTTGGATGATAATTCATTTTTAAAGTCTAGTAATAGCTCTATTGGTATTGCTCATACCCGTTGGGCTACTCATGGTGTTCCTAGTAGTGATAATGCTCATCCTCATTTAGATAATAGTAATACATTTGCAGTAGTTCATAATGGAATTATTGAAAATTATTTAGAATTAAAAGAGTTTTTATCTAAAAATGGTTATAAATTTAAAAGCGAAACAGATACTGAGGTTATTCCTAATCTAATTCATTATTATTATGAAAAAGAAAAAGATTTTTTGCAAGCTTTTAATAGAACTATCAAAGATTTACAAGGAAGTTATGCTATACTTGTTTTATCGCCTTTATTTGAAGGCATTTATGTTGCTAAAATGAATAGTCCTCTAGTTATTGGCGAAGGTGAAGGCGAAAACTTTATTGCGTCTGATATTCCTGCTGTACTTGAATATACTAAAAATTTTTATTTTTTAAATGATGGCGATTTGGCTTATGTTACAGATAATAACTTTTTCTTTTATGATAATGCCTTAAAAGAAATTAGTATTCCTAAAAAAGTAATTGATTGGGATAAAAATGCCGCGGATAAAAATGGTTATGAAGACTTTATGCTTAAAGAAATTTTTGAACAGCCTCGTGCCATAAACGAAACTTTAGCTGGTAGAATTATATTGGAAGATAAATGTAATTTCTTAGATTTAAATATCGATAAGAATTATTTAAAAAATGTTAATAAAATTTATATTGTAGCTTGCGGAACAGCTATGCATGCTGGGAGAGTTGGCAAAACTATTATAGAAGAATTAACTAACATTGTTACAATTGTAGATGTGGCAAGTGAATTTAGATATAATAATCCAGTAATTGATAAAAATACATTATGTATCTTTATTAGTCAATCTGGTGAAACTGCAGATACTATAGCAGCTTTAAAACTTGCTAAAAAAAGTGGTGCTAAAACTATTGCTATTTCTAATGTTATTGGTTCTTCGATAACTCGTGAAGCAGATTATACTATTTATACTCATGCTGGTCCTGAAATAGCTGTTGCTAGTACCAAAGCTTATGTTTCTCAAATATCAATTATTTCAGCTTTGGCTATTTATTTCGCTGAGATTCTTCAGGTTAAAGATAATACATATTTAGAAAAATTAAAAAGAGAATTACTTGATATTCCTGAAAAAATTGATGTTATTCTTAAAAATAATGAAAACTACAAAAAAATAGCTAAAAATATTCATAATGTAAAAAATTGTTTCTACATCGGACGCGGTAATGATTATACTACAGCGATGGAAGGTTCTTTAAAATTAAAAGAAATAGCTTATATCCATAGCGAAGCTTATCCTGCAGGAGAATTAAAACATGGCCCTATTGCTTTAATTGAAGATGGTACTTCAGTTATGGGTATTGTTACAAATAAAAAAATATTAGAAAAAACAATTAGTAACTTGCAAGAAGTTATTACTAGAGGAGCTAAAGTTATTTTAATTACCGATTGTAATTGCGAAAATAAAGATATGAATATCATTAATATTCCTAACACTAATTATTTATTAATGCCTATGCTTGCTATAGTTCCTCTTCAGTTAATCGCTTATTATATTGCTAAAGAAAAAAATCTTGATGTTGATAAACCAAGAAATTTGGCTAAATCTGTTACTGTTGAATAATCCTTGTATTTATGGCAAAAATATGCTAAACTCAAACAAGTAGAGCGTTAGAACATAAATGCCTACTTGTTTTTCAAAGTGACATTAATTTTTACTTCACTAACATTGATAACTATGTTACCTTTGTTAATGATTGTAATTGTTGATATCTTTTCATTTGACTTTTCAATCAAACTTATGATATAAGAAATCACTTTCTTCACCGCTAATAGCTAACACCTCTCAATCTAACCAAAACCCCACTGGAGCAAGGGAGATAATGTGTGTCAATTTTAGTAAACATTATGCCTAACGCAAGTTTTACTATCTTAAAAAATAAGAATAATCAATCAAATAAAAGATTTATGACTTATCAGCGACAAATATAGTTAAAACTCGACAATATTAGCATTTAAAAAAAGGTATTATTTTACCTTTTATTTTTTGTTTTCTTCTAAATTAATTAAATGTAACTCGAAGTTTTGTCTATCTTTTCTGGCAATACTTTCTAGTACTAAACCACCTACAAATAATTGAATAGCTATAATACCAAAGAAAGATGCAGCGATTAATGATGGGAATTTTTCAACTAAACCTGTATCTAAATAGCCTAATAATGGTGGTATAAAAAATGCTACTCCTACTAATAGACATAAAATAGATAAAATTGTAAAAAATGTGAATGGACGATATTGTTTAAATAAAGTAGCAATTGTCTTTAATACTTTTACACCATCACTAACAGTATTTAATTTAGAAACACTGCCTGCTGGTCTATCACGATAATCTATTAAAACATTTTCTAATTTCATTCTTTTATCTAATGCATGGATAGTCATTTCGGTTTCAATTTCAAATCCACCTGAAATTACTGGGAATGATTTAACAAATGTTTTACTAAAAGCACGATATCCTGTCATAATATCTCTTACATTGCTTTTAAAAGTACGATTAACTAAAAATCTTACTAATACATTGCCAAAATTATGAAACATTCTTTTATTTTCGGTAAAATAAGTACTTGATAGGCGGTCTCCCACTACCATTTCGGCCTTTCCTTCAAGAATTAAATCACACATTTCTTTAGCGTGTTCTGCTGGATAAGTGTCATCACCATCTGCCATTAAATAGCAATCAGCATCTATTTCTCTAAACATTCTTCTGATAACATTACCTTTGCCTTGCATATATTCATGCTTAACTATTGCTCCTGCTTTCTTAGCTATTTCAGCAGTGTTATCTTTAGAATTATTATCATATACATATATATCAGCATTAGGTAACTCTCTTTTAAAATCTTTAACAACTTTCTCAATAGTTTTTGATTCATTGTAACATGGTATTAAAACTGCTATTTTATTCATATTTACCTCATTTCTTACATAAATTTTAGCATAAATATAGTGTCGTGTAAATAAATATTACTTATTTGTCATTTGTTATGTCTAGCGTATTATGTTATAATTATTAAAGGTGATAGGAATGAAAATATTTATTTTTATTTTAATTTTATTATTTATATTAATTCTATTTGGAATAGGCTATAAAAGAAATAAAACTTATAAAGGCTTTTTTAAATTTGGTTTTATCTCTCTTAGTATATTAATTATCTTAGAACTTACCTTGTTTAATTTTAGATTTTATGAATCGCTATTTTTTAAAGATATAAATGCTAATACGGATAACCTTGTTATTGGTAAAGGTATAGAAGAAATGCCTGATGGTAGTCTTAAAGTTATAGATAGTGAACTTAATTATGTGCAAATAGATAACTTTTGGGGACATTTAGAAAATATTTATATTAATTTTGAAATTGTTAATAGTGAAGAGACTTCAGAAGTAATTTATGCGACACTTGGATTTACCGATGCTTCTTCTCGTCTTCCTATTTATCCTCAAGAAAGAGTGTTTAATGCACGTAAAAATAATTCTGGTGAAATACTTCGATATCATGCCTCTGGTAATACAAGTTGGATTAGAATTTATGTAAATACTCCCGAAGAAGAAGATACTTTCATTGTTAAAGATATTAAATTTAATGTTGTAGTTCCTTTTACTATCTCTCTTGTTAGACCACTTTTAATATTTTCTTTATTACTAGTTGCTTACATTTTTAGACCTAAATCTTCTATTTATAATACTTCTTTATCATCTTTATCATCTAAAGATGTAAAAAGAAAAATTGGTCTCGCTCTAACACTACAACTTCTATTTATGTTAGGTGTTGGTCAGCTTAATACTTATTTTGCCCAAGAACAATTTAAGGAATCACAAGATAAACAAAGAATGCAATATCAACTTTTAACTGAAGCATTTATGGAAGGGCACCCATATCTAAATGAAGAGCCTAGCGATATTTTGAAAAATCTTAAAAATCCTTATGACAAAAGAGTTCGTGAAGAGGCTTTTAAAGAATCAGATGAAGATTATATTTGGGATGTAGCTTTCTATAATAATAAGTATTATGTTTATTTTGGAGTAGCTCCTGTTATTCTTTATTATCTGCCATTTTATGCGATTACTGGTACTCATATAAATACTGCTGTTTGTATTAATATAACGATGATAGCTACGGTTATTGGTGTATTCTTACTACTATATCATTTATGTAAAAAGTATTATCCAAAAGTTAGTCTTGGTGTATACCTAGCTTTTACATTATTATTTGTTAATGCTTGTGGTATATTATATATTATTGGTAGACCCGATCATTATTCCTTACCTATCATAATGGCTGTTATGTTTAGTGTTTATGGATTGTTTTGGTGGTTAAAAGCGAAAGAAAATGATTTGAATTCTAAATATTTATTCTTAGGAAGTTTATGTATGGCTTGTGTTGCTGCCTCACGACCTCAACTTTTATTAACTAGTTTTTTTGCTATTCCTTTATTTTGGGAAGATGTTAAAAAACGAGAATTATTAAGTTTGAAATCTTTAAAGAAAACTATGGCCTTCGCTATGCCTTATATAGTTATTGCTCTACTTCTAATGTGGTATAACTATATAAGATTTGCTTCACCATTTGATTTTGGCGCTAATTATAATTTAACTACTAATGATATGACTAAGAGAGGCTTTGTTCTGGGGAGAATTCCTCTTGGTATATATTATTATCTTTTAGTTCCTTTCCAATTTATCTTAAAATTCCCTTTTCTATCTAGATTTGGAGTTAGTACTAATTATCTTGGTACAACTATTTATGAAGCTATGACTGGTGGCTTTATATTCGTTAATCTCCTTACTATATTTGGATTACTTATATTTAAATTTAAAAATAAACTTGAAAATAAAACATTATACAAGCTTGGTCTACTATCTATTATATTTAGCTTAATTATTATTATAGCAGATACAGAAATGGCAGGGATACTTCCTCGTTATATATGTGATTTTGGATTCTTAATGTATTTTGCAACAGCGATAGTCATATTTCACTTATTTACTAAATTAGATGATAATAAAAAAAGATTTTTAACTAAAATATTATTTGCTTGTTTTATATTTGGTCTAATATTTAATTTATTATTAGTTCTTAATGATGATGTATTTATGAAGTCTAATTTGTTCTTCTATTTTAGAAAAATATTTGAATTTTGGGTATAAAAAATCTCTCTAGTAATTGCTAGAGAGATTTTTAATTTATTTTTTTAAATTATTCATATGAAATTTATGATTTTTAAAAATCTTTAAAAGATTAATTAAACTCGTTTTATTTATAATTAAAGCATATATAGTTATGATAACTGCATTTAAGATATAAAAAATCAAATTGTTGCTATAATATAATGTAATGCTTATTATAAACATTATGGTTGTTTTTATTATAACTTTAATGTCTAAACTTATTTTAATATATTTTTGGACATCAAAGTATCTGTATATAGCCATTGAAGCAAATGCTATAATTGTGCTTATAGACGCAGCCCATACACCTATATGTTTTATTAAAACTAGATTTATTAAAATATTTAGAATGCCAGATATTAAAGATGTTGTTGTTATCTTTTTTGTGAGCTTTTTTGCTACATAAACTACACTTACTAGTCCAACTATTATATTAAATAAAGTTCCAATTATTAATGGAGGTATATATAAATATGCCTCACTATAATTATTATTAATTATTATTGGAAAAACAAAGGGCATATAAGCAATAATTATTAAACATATTGAACTAAAAATATTAAACATTTCTTTGATTGTTGATGAAATAAATTCTGTACTATCTTTATCTTTTAAGTGCAAAACAGCACTTTCTGTCCATGAAATGTTAAAAATATTATATAAGTTTATTAATGCTCCACTAAATTTATTTGAAACTGCATATATACCATTTTGAGCAACACCAATAAATATGGATATAATTGTTCTATCTGATACATTAATAATCCACCAGATAATTCCATTTGGAACTAATGGGATAGAATATTTTAATAAATTTCTTATTTGTATTTTATCAATATTTTTTCTACTTATTAATTTATATAGTTTATCTTTAAATAATATAAATATGGCACAAAATATATTGGCTAAAATAGAAGATAATAAAATACTACTTGCTCCCATGTTTAATATTACTAAAAATATAACATTTAATATTATTGTTAAACCACCAGATATTACACTTCCAACTGAGTAAGAAATATTATCTCCTAAACCACGAGCTGCCTGTAAAAATAGTGAACTGAAAATTGTAACTATTACATTTATAATAATATAATACTTATATTTAATATTTATGAAAAGATTTATTATTAAGAATATGACCAGAAAAATCAAAACTTGAACTATAACAATAAATATAATATTTGAAAAAATTTGTTTTTGCTCTTTTTTATTTTCTCTAACGTCAATTAAATATCTAAACAAAGCTTGCTCTATTTGAAGTGTAATTAGTGGGACAAATAATGATATATATGTTATTATTAAATCTATAATTCCATACTCTGATGAATTTAATAATGTTGTATATAATGGTAACAAAAAGAAAGACAAAAACTGTGTGCAAATTTTACCAATAAATATAATTAATGTATTTTTAGCTAATTCTCTTTTTCTGTTCATATTTACTTCCTTAATGTTTTTTTAATTAATTTTTTTATTTTTATTAATAATGAATTATCATATTTATTATATATTTTTATTAAATTCTTTTTTTCATAATCATTCCAAAATTTGTCGGTTTTATGGTTAAGACGCACGTTATTTTTTAAAGATGGTTGAATGCATATATCTCTAGAAGATTCCTTATATTCTATTTTATTTTTTATTTTATTAAAAAGCTCTTGTCCTTTATTAGTATTAATTAAAACTAAAGATACACCATTTTCATCATCAAAACTTTTGTCTAATCTCGAAATTTCCCAGTAATCTCCAATTGTAATATCTGAAATACGTTCAAAACTTTTAAATCTACAATTATAACAACTATCTCTATTTATGAGTTCTAAGAAGAATAAACGATAATATATATCTTTATCTACACTTCCAATATAATTTTTTCCATTTTCAAACTCTATACTTAAATTATTTATTTTATGATTAGATTTATTTCTAAAATTTATTTTTTTTATTTTGGATTTATATTTTTTTTCCATATACTTAATATAGTCTTTGTATACTTTATTACTCGGAACAGAGTGACAAATTATATCAATAGTTATTAATTTATCAGTCTTGATTCTTTTTAATTCTAAATACTTATATAATCCCGAAATTTGACATGGTGTCCCAGAAAATAAAACTATTTTACCACTTACTAAATCTTCTGATACATTTTTAAAAGTTCTTTTCATATCACTTTGCGTATATTTAGAGCCCATTAGTTTTTGAATTTCTACTTTCTTATTAATTCTAGTATGCTCTACTTTTAATTGTTCGTCATATTGTGCACCATACACTACTCCACCATCAGCAATAATGTTTTCTGCTAAAAGATAAAAAATACCCCCACTAGATGATTTTTTTCTTATGTCTATATTTTTATTTTTAGCAGCATATATATTTAAATTATTATTAAAGTCTAATTTATTTTTTAATGGACAAACATTTCGACACATTCCACATTTTATGCATTTTTCTTTATCAATTACAGGATAATTAAATCCTTTATTATCTTTTTTCATTGTAATTGCTTCTGTAGGACATACGTTTAAACATGCAGTACAGCCACAACAATTAATTTTATTTCCATAAATCGTTTCGCTTAGTGAGTCTTCTAAATATTTTAGAGATTCTTTTTTTAATAAATTTAATGTTTCTTTAACACTATTATAATTAATGGTCTTGTTTATTTTTTTATAATCATCATAAGAAACTATTATTCTATCTTTAATGTTTAATTTATTTAATAATTCTGTAACTCTATCAGTTCGATTTTTAAACGGAATTGAAAAAAATTCCTTTTCATATATTATCGAAAAAACTGTAGCATGAAATGAATTTGTTACAATAAATTCAGCATTCTTAATTAAATATATAAAATCTTCTGGCCCACTTGCATAAAAATTACCGTAACTATTTTTATACTTTTTCTTTATATCAAATGATATAACTTTTAAATTGCATTTTTGAGATAAGTCTTCTACTATGCTTTTTAATAGTTTATCATTTTCAAATGCATATACAAAGATATATTTATCATATTTTTCTTTTTTATTTTTTAGTAAGTTATCCCAATCATCCTTTTCTAATAGCATTGTTGAATCAATACTTACAACTGAATTAATTCCATTTTGTGCTAGCATTTCTTTAGTTGATTTTTCTCGAACAGATATATTTTTAAAAGAACTTAAACTTTCTTTTAATTTTTTTATGTCTTCTAACGAAATGTCAGGATTAGATATCGAAGCTGCATATGTTATCTTTTTTTCTGAATCTTTTATAAAGTTTAAAAGATATGCTTCTCTTAAACCACTAGTAACTTTTGAATTCCACACTTGATCACTTCCAACTATATATTTGTCAAATATTGGATACTTAGTATTTAAGTTCTTTTCATAATACTTTTTCGTTAAATTTAAATAGTTCTTAGAAAAATTACGGAATTTGTTACTTTTTTTAATTGAATATGGTAGTATTATTAAACATTTTATGAAACTTAATAATTTTTCTTTGATGTTATTTCCTTGGAATTTAATTAGTGAATATTCTTTTTTTATTTTTTTATTAATGTAATTAATAACATAAACCTCATCAATATATTTTAAACATGACTTTTTTAGAGCATAGGCTTGAAGTACACTCCCATAATTTTTAGCATTGGATATTGTAAAAATCCCGCATTTCTTTTTGTTGCTATCAATTAAACTCTCTACCAATTTTATCATATTTTTACTATTTGAAGTATATTGGTTAGGAGTAAAATGATTTATTCTTTGTAATGCTTTTTCAATGTCTTTAGGTTCTAAAGCCCCTATTATATAACCTGCTTTATCAAAATTTTCAATTATTTGAATTTGATGATTGTTTACATGTTCACCATATTCACTTTTTCTTGGAACTGCAATTACTTTTTTATCTTTCTTTAATCCTGTGATAATACTTCCAACTCCACCATGTGTGATTAAAATATTGCATTGTTCTATTAATTTATCAAACTCTTCCATTGGTATTAAATCGAATATTTCCATATCTGTAGATTCAAATCGTGTACATCCTGCTTGCACTATAACTTTTTCATTAATTATTCCCTTATTTATGCACTCTTGTATTTCTTTTAATAATCTAATAAAAGGTTTATCTTGGGTTCCTAATGTTACTAATATCATACTTCTCTCCTATTATTTTTGAGTTTTTTATTTTTAATTATTTCTAAAATAAATACTAAGCCTAAAAACCATCCAATCATATATACATTAAAATAGTACATAAAATATGCAGCAGGAGATGTGATAAATAGTATTAGTGAATGTCCTAATAGCATTCCAGATAAAAGGAAATATAATAATTTTTGTTTTATAATAGAATATATAAAAATTATTAATATTAAACCAAGTGGAATAAGTAAGTTATTTGTAAGATTATAAATTTTGTTATATATTTTAGAATTTGTTTTTCCCTCAATAACTGAATAAATTTTTCTTCTAACTTTATAGCCAACTATGCTTTTTGAATCTTCTCTATCTAATATTGTTCTCTTTTCTTCATTATATAAATTCATTGTTGTAAAGTAATCATAGTTAATGCCTGAGGCAAGAGCAAATGTGTGAAGCTTTGAATTAATGAATACTGGTATATTATTCTTTATAACATTAACATAAGACTTTATAAAATTAGAATACTCTTCATCTGTGTAATTAGATTTAATACATTTTTCATTTGACCATATACAAGGTGTATCTGTATAAGATGCATATTTTTTCATAGATTCTACGTCTAATACTTTATCAATATTTGCTAAGTCTTTTTCTAAATTATCCCCTTTTAAATCGTAAGTTAACATATATGATAACCCTCCAACAAACATTGGTAAATTTCTAGATGACTTTTCATAAGAATTTTTGTTGTAATACATTCGTTGGGGCATGGAAATTATAGCGTATCCCAATATAAATATCATTATTATTTTTATAATATTTTTAATATTTAGAGAAATTTTATATGTTACAAATAGAATTACAGGAATTGCAATAAATAAATATATTGCTTCACTTCGCCAAAAACCAACTATAGATGTTAAAATTGCTATTACTAATAATTTTGTTATTTTTAATTCATTATTCTTTTTTAGATAGTCTATTACAATTATACTAATTAGTAATAAGTAAAATATCCCATACATTATTGGTCTGTTGGCAAAAAATGTATAAAATATGGTATGGAATAAGAAGAATGGGATAGCTAAAAGATATACACTCTTACTATTATATATTTCGTAGCAATTAGTGATAATATAGCTGAATACTATTCCGAAGATAATAGTTTGTAAAATTATTGCACCACTAACGCAAGGAAATAACATATATCCTACAATATAAAAAACGCTTGAAAGGTAATTTAAATAATAAAGAAAGTCACATCTAGTTGTAAAACTATAAAAATTGTATACATCTGTGCCAAACCAATTGCCTGGCCATAATAAAAAGAGAAGTAATAAAATTGGGATAATATATATGAGAAAATTTTTTAAATACTGAATACTTTTTTTATCTTTTTTAAAAACCTTTGAAATAAATAAACTACCTAATATTAATATGATTAACATAATTATTTTACAACATATATAGTTTGCTATATTTAGTTTTTCAAAGTTAAATATATTTTTATCAGTAAAAAAGGTTATTACAAAATATGCAATTCCTATTAGTATATATTTAAAATCTTTCTTTTTCATTTTTTCCTCCTAAAACTTTTTTACAACGAAAATATTAGCTTTTGTTTTTTGTGCCGCTTCAATCCCAACTTCAGAATCTTCAAATATAATTGTGTCTTCAGGTTTTACTTTGAAATGCGAAATAGCGTAATTAAAAATCTCTGGGTCAGGCTTAGCTTTTTTTACGTCGTCATGAGTAACAATTAAATCAAATAAATCTTTTTTTTTAAAATATTCAAGAATTTGATAAGTATTTTTTTTGGATGCTGTTGTACATATTGCTAAATAATAATCATTTTTTATACTTTCTAAAAATGTAAATAAATGCGTATTTATTCTCGCCTCTTTTAAAAATCGACTATATAACTCTTTTTTTCTGTTATGAACTATTTCAACTATTTTGCTATCATCATTTACTATTTTAGGAATAAAATAATGATAATCTCTACCATTACATTGATTACAATAGTATTCTTTATTAATTTCATATCCTTGTTCATTTAAAGCTTGGCTATATGCATAATAATTTACTAGTGTTGTATCGAATAAGGTTCCGTCTAAGTCTAATAAAGCTAATTTTTTCATTTTATTCACCAAATCTTTCTTTAACATAATTTAGAATAATAATTAATTGTGCGTAAAATATAACTGATCTCTCACCATTTTTTTCAATTTTGTATGGCATTAATCTTAGCCAATGAATTATTTCATGATAATAAATATTTTTAACTGTGATTTTTGAAAATTTTGTATTTAAGTAATCATCATATTTTTTATATAAATCGTCATATACCTTAGATTTTGTTGATAAAAAATTTATATTGTTATTATTTACTTCAATATTTTTAGTATTCATTAAAAATTCGTATCCACCATGTAAAGATTGAAGTAATTTCCCATAATCTAAATTAGGTGAATTATGAATATTTCCAGTGTTTGGATCAATTATATAAAAATTGTTATTCTTTTTGTTATTTAGGCATATGATGTTTTCTATTGTTAAATCACCATGTATGTCAGCGTATGTTTCATTTTTAAATAAATTATATAAGTATTCGCTATTTAAAATTGATTTAAAATATCGTAGATTTTTATATTTTTGACCATTTATAATCAGTGTGTCATATTTCAATAACGGCTTTATGTATTTACCATTCTCAATTTTTTCAATATTCTTTTCAACTTTTTCAAAAATATATTTTTCTGTACTTTTTTTATTTGAATTGATTCTGCTTTTATCATATAATTTTTCTAATGAATCCAAAACTATTTTTAATGTACTCCATGCCTCTTTTATTGGCACTGAATGGACATAATTAAAACAACTAATTGCTTCTTTTTTGTATGGCATGTCATAAGCACAATATTCCCCTTTTTCTTTCCACTTAACATTTTGTATTTTAGTTAATGGAATATCACTTTCATGGTTTTGAAGCCATTTAACTTGTTCATATAATTTTAAACTATCTTTTCCAAAGCTATATTTTCTAAAAAACATTTTATTATTGTGAGTACATAACATAGTTGTAGCATTACTTCCTGCTGAGAAATCTTGAAGTATTGAAATATCACGATTTAAATCAATATAGTTGTTGTAATACTCACTGCTTTTAGATGAAAAATATCCTTCTAAAAATACTAGTCTTTCTTTAATATTTGCTTGAGGTAACAACTCTAAATAACTATTATTACTTTTTTTATTTTTTTTAAAACGAGGATATATTTTAGATATGATTATTAAAATAATTAAAGGAATAAACATATATATCAACATTAAATGATTATTTAGCGATACAGATGTAGTTGATAAATCTAAACTACTATTTGAAAATAGACTTATAAATACTTCTGCAAAATTTGTATTATAAAAGAATGATTGGGATGCTAAAGCAAAGAAATAATATGATGATAAATATAGTGCCCACATTATAAGTGTGAAAATGATTAATTTTCTTTTATTTATTTTATCAAGCATATCTTTAAAAGATGTTATAAGAAACCATGAGAACTTTAATATCTTTAATTCTATCTCTTCATTAAAAATATTAGCTATCTTTTTAACTGTGATTTTAACAAAATAATTTAATTTATAAGCTAAAAATATTATAATAATAAAACTTACTGATAATACTACATAGAAACAAATTGAAGAGTATATTTCTGGAGCTCTAATTCCTACAAAATATAACATTATAAATATTATACCTACCATTATTACATCTAATATACGGTCAATAATAACTAACGCAAGCGAAAATGAAAGCCCATTTTTCATTTTTCGCCCCATAAACCATGCTCTAAAAATATCTCCAAGTTTATATGGTATAAAAAAATTTATGATGTAACTTAAAGATAAAGATTCTATTATTCTGCTTTGATTTGGCTCTTCATATAATTCTATAAATTGTTTTAATCTATATGTTTTAAATATGTGCGCTAATATTAATAATAGTATTGCCAGAATTAAATATATCATTTTTCAATCTCCAAAAAATATTTTGAATCCTTTGCATCTATATATTCTTCAGGAGTACCAAAAGCTAAATGAAAGTCTACTTCAAATTTATTGATTTTTTTACCATTATTTATCATTATATTATAAATCCCACTAATATAATACTCATTATAATTACAATAATTTAAATACTCTTTAGCACTAGATATAAAAATATTTTTATTTTTAAAATAATATGATCCACATATAGCGTCAGAACTTACTACTTCTTTTTCTATTGTTCCTATAATTTTCCCCTCATCATTATACTTTAAATAGCTAAACTTAGAATCGTCAGCTTTAAATGTTAATAATGCGCCATCTATTTCTGTAAACTCACCTTTTTTACAATACTCATTAAAAGCACTACATTTAAATAAATGGTCACAATCGTTGAATATTATTGGATAATTGTCAGTAATGTGGTCTAATCCCTCTAAACAAGTAAGAACCGCACCATTTAATACGTCAGGGATTATTACAACATTAGCATTTGGGTAGTATTTTTTAATTATTTTGTCAATATTAAAATTATCAACATGATACTTTAGTACAACAAAAGTTATGTCTACATCAACAAACTTTGCTATAGACTCAGTTGCCCACCAAAAAAATGGTTTATTATTAATCTCAATCAAAGGCTTAGGAGTATTAATTCCTTTTTCTTTAAATCTATGTCCCATGCCTCCCATTGGCATTATTAAATGTATTTTACTCTTCATGACTACCACCTTTACTATGTATTTTTTTCGCCTTGTATTCTTCTATTATTTTATCTCTATGTTCTTTTTCTAAATATTTTGTGGAAAACAGTCTATATTTTACAGCTATCTTAAAAGTTTGAATAGCTTGAGATAGCATTTTTACATTTGATACTTGGTCATCTTCTCTCCATGTTATTGGAAAATATTTTACATTTTGATTATAACTTTTTACTGCTAAAAGCATATAGCAATTAAATGTTAATCTATCAGGATATTTAATGTAATATCGTTTTTTTAAAGTTTCAACCTTATACATATTTATTCCTGCACCTAAATCTTTTACTTTTCTATTCATTGCAATACTAAATAATACATTATATACTTTGTTTCCAAATATTCTAAATTTCGAATAGCCACTTAACTTTGATTGTTTTAAAAATCTTGCTCCTAATAAAGCATCGTATTTTTGATATTCTTTAGAATCTAAATATTCTAAAAGGTCATGAATGTCGCCTTGATCATCTCCGTGCAATACTATTAAATAATCATAATTATTTTTTATTGCATAGTCAAATGCTACTTTATGCGAGCCTCCTAAATTGTAATTTTCATGATTTCTAAGTATAGTAATTTTATTATTAGAGTTATTTTTTGCATACTCTAATACCTTTTCCTCACTTTTATCTGTACTTATATTATTTATAACAACTATTTCATTTATATATTTACTAACTTTATTATCAAATTGTTTTAATACTCGTGTTATTTGCTTTTCACAATTATACATCGGGATAAATACCATTATTTTATTCATTATAATAATTCTCCTTTATAACTTTTCAACTATTATAGTCATAGCAATGTAATTTATTATCATTGTAAATGGAGTTACAATGATTTTAGCAACAATATTACTATATGAAACTAAAAATTCTAAATTTAATCCTAAAACAAAATCATTAACACTATTAATAATGAATGAACTACATAACACAATTACAATTTGGTAGAGTAAATATATTATATATTTATATTTTAGAGAAATTTTACTATTATTTTGAAATAATTTTCTTGTTGATGATAAAAAAACAAAAGTTATTGCAATAAATGAACTAAAAATATTTGCAACTATAATATTTATATGAAAAAAAGAGTTTAAACTTGAAAAAGTTATAATATCCAATATCCAGCCAATTCCTGATATACCGAAAAATTTTAAAGCTTTTATTATTTTGTCTTTCATATACTTCACCATCTACATAAATTATATCATATTTAAATTTATTTTACTATGTTTTTAATATATCCATCCACCATATATAGCGTTCGGATAAAATTCTTTCATTGACTCCCATTGGATTATAAAATGGCTCGAAATAGGATAAATCATTTTCCCTGATTTTGTTGGACTATTACTATTAGCGAAAGTCTCAATAAATATTACTTTTTTTCTAAACCAGTGAGCAATATAGCACATCGGAACTGCTGTGTGAGTTCCAGTTGTAACTATGACATCTGGTCTTATTCTAATAAAATACCAAAAAGATGTAATTGAATTTTTGATAAATTTAAAGGGATATACTATTTTTGCTTTTTTTGTTGTATATGTTCCTGGCGTAAGATATTTAACTCTTCCAGGAAATTTATTTTTTAAGTTTATGTTGCTTTTGGTTTTTTCAGTTATTAACGTATAATCATAATTATTAAAACAATTCTCTAATTGTAATAGTTCATTCAAATGGCCGCCTGTGCTGGCAATAAATATTACTTTTTTCATTTACAGCCTCAATTCAACTTATTTCTTTCTATATAAAATATTATAGTAGCTATAATTTTATTAAAATGTTTTAAATATACATTTTTAGCATTAAAGGTTTTTAAATAAATATTTCTTTTGTATTTTGGAAAATTATCTTTAACTTTTTTATTTACAAATTCATAGCCTTCAATAAACTTCTTCTTATCCTTTGTTTTTGCTAATCTTTTTATGAATGTTGCAAATAAATATCTTACATAGGTATATTCAATTTCATTAATGTACTTATCAAATATTTTTTCTTTTTTATACCAATCTATTATATAATCTAGAGCATCAACTAATTGATATAGTTTCTTGTCATATGTATATGTTAAAGAACCTTCTCTTTGTAAATAAAAATGTAGTGGTTGATGGATAACGCCAATTCTTTTTACTCGCGGATATAATTGATAAAGAAATATTACATCTTCACAGAAATTTATCCCTTCTTTAAACTCCATACCCTTTAATATTTCTCTTTTATATATTTTATTCCATAAAACAGCATATGAATTTATCATTAATGCCTCACTACTTTTTGTTTTATCGTTTATATTGCTTGAAATAATAGTATTATAATTTGGATATACTGCGGTTGTGTCACATGCTACTATATCATAATCATTTTCCTTTGCTTTAAGATATAATTTATTGTACATATCTTTATCTACCCAATCATCACTATCTAGAAAAGCAATATACTCTCCTTTAACTTTTTTTAATCCTATATTTCGCGCTATTGATACACCTTCATTTTCTTTGTGAATAATATTTAATTTGTTATATTTTTTTTGTAATTTATCTAAGATTTCTCTTGTTTTGTCATTTGACCCATCATTTATAGCAATAACTTCTATTTCTTTCAGTGTTCCTTCAAATATGCTATCGATACATTTCTCAATATAGTTTTCTACATTATAGCATGGTATTATAACACTAATCTTCGGTTTCATTTTTTTTCATCTCCGTTCTTTTTATTAAGTATCCTAGTATAAATCCCATATATAAAGTTACTATTAATTCATCCACAATGTGTCCACTTATGTAAGATATAGCAACTACTTCAGTTAAGGATATTACCATTGCCACCCCTAAGAAATCTACTTTTTTCTTTAAAAGCATATATAAAGAACAGATTAATGAAATAATTATATAAGGAGATAGTAAAAGTATTGTACCAACAAGACCGATTGTATAGTAGTGAACGTAGAAATCTTGCTCTAGATATAAATAAGCATTGGTAAATCTTGAATATCCATAGCCTAAAATTGGAGTAAGTTTTTGATGTTGCTTTTTATCAATATCCTTAATTATTAACAATTCAATATTTCGTTGGCCAAATTTTTTCTCTGTTGGAATCTCAAATATAAATTCTCTCCAAAAATCTTCGTGTTCTTGAACAGGATACACTTTTGTGTAATAAATACGATTTATTGATAGTTTTGTAACTAAATAAGCAATACTTATATTATCTTTGTCATTTTTGTTATCTTCATTTGGATTTTCTGTGTCATCATCGAATTGATTAACTATATTATTAATCTCATCGTATGACTCGATATCATTTTTATTATAATAGTCACCTAAAATTTGAGAAACTACTGGAGCTTTTGTTAAAATTACTCCCCCAATTATAAGTATTATTCCAAGTGATATATAAGATTTTAAATTTATATTTTTTTTCCATATTAATACTAAGATAAATTCAACAATTAGCATGAAAATTATATTTAAAGCAAAACCACTTGAAGCTACCCTTGTTCCTAACATTATCATTGCTATACATGTAATTAAAATCGCAAAAACTTTGTACTTATTAAATTCTTCAAGTAAAGAGTATATAGCTATAGGAAGCAGTAGCATAAATAAACCACTAATTTGATTAGCACTATTAAACCATCCCTTGCTTGCTAAATCTAAAACCCCATAATTATTTTTATTAAAAAACCAATTAAAAATATTTCCCTTTATTATTCCGTTTCCATAACTAGCTAGTGATATACTAAAAATATTTGATATTACTATTATAGAAGATGTAAGTAAAAGAACTCCGTATATGACATGCATAAACTCCTTTTTACTAAATTTTATTGAATAAGCTAAAAAGGCTACCCCAAATGGGAGCAACATTCTTATTATATAAAAAACTTCTGATATAATGTTAAAACTAAAAACCTTGTAGTTACTTATTGGCAAATTTAAATCATAAATTATATGTATCCCACTATATATTGCTACTATAATCATATATATAGTAATTATTATTTTATTTTTTTTAGATGTCTTTCCTAAAAAAATAAATAAACACATAATAAAAATAAACACTAATCGGATAATTGTGGTTGGAGAAAATTTAAAAATTGATATTATTTTGTCAGTGTATAATATATAACAATCTAAAATAGGTTGAATTATTAAAAATATAAATAGTAAAATTTTTTGTTTTTTTTCGTCTTTTAGTATATTCATAATTAATCTCCGTTTCTTTATTTAAATAAAGATGATATTTTATTTAAAATATCGGTATTATTATATTCATAATCTTTTAAGTTCTTTTTATATGTTACTATTTTTGATGGATTTTTTAATATAGCTTTTAAAGCTTCATATAAATCATTATCATTATTATCTACTATTAAGCCATTATAATTATTTATTATTAATGATTTGGTTGCACTATTTTTAGTAGCAAGAACCGGAACCCCTAGTGCTAAAGCCTCAACTATAACTAATCCAAAAGCTTCATACCTTGAAGGTAAAATAAACAAATCACTATTTTTATAATATTTATAAGGATTTGAAACCATTCCGCATAACAATACTTTTTCTTTTAAGTTAAATTGTTTTATTTTTTTTTCTAATTCCAAACGCTCTGGTCCGTCACCACATATCCTTACTATAGCAGAATCAAATAGTCCTTCTAAATTTAATTTATTTACAGCGTCTATTAATCTATCATAACCTTTGCAAAAATTTAATCTTCCTACGCAAATTATATTTATTTTATTTTTGCTTAAGTTAATACTATTTTTTTTCTTAGCTTCTTCTTTGATACGATTAATATCTACAACATTTTCAATAACTTCTACTTTAGTTCCTAAATCGTATATTTTGTTAAAATCTTTTTTTACTCCTTCTGATACTGATATTATTTTATCAAATTTTGGTAAAATCTCTTTGAATATTTTGGGGTATCTTCTGTTAGGGTTAGTTATGTTATAATCGTATTGTATCCAGTGATATTTAATTGTTGATTCTCCATATCCTGTAAATATAGCAGTAAATCCATCTTTAAATGCTACTTCATAATCATATTTTTTAGATAAAATTTTTTTTCTTTCTTTAATTATTCTCTTTTTTATCATTCCTGTTTTTAAATCTAATATTAATCTAATTTTTTTTAATAACAATTTTATATTTTTGGCTTTTAATATTTCTTTTATTGAAAAATCTACAGCTTCAAAATATTTTGTACCATATATTAAATTAATACTTTTAGGAAGATTATTTAGTCCCTCTCCTCTATTGTGTAATACTAAAACATCTATATTATTTTTTTCGGTTATAGTACTCATATTTAGTATATCACATAATAGTACAGATACTCCACCTATACATTTTTCATCAACAACAAATAATATATTTTTTTTCATAGCGCACTCCTTATTAAAATTCCTTATATGTTTAATTATTTTTTTAAATCTATAATATATCCTTTAACGTTTTACTTCCTTCTTTTTTTATTATGATCAAATAATATATTTGTTTTAAGAAGTAAAAATATAAAAAATATCATAACAATTATGTATAAAGCCATTGCTTGTTTATTATCTCCTAAAACAAATAGTATAGATATTGCAGAAAATACAGAATTGATAAAATAAATAATTAATACTGTTTTAGTTGGTGATGATGTCATTCGAAGTAATTGGTGATGTAAATGTTCTTTGTCTGGTTTTCCAATTGATTCATGTTTTAATGTTCTTCTAATAATAGCTACAATAGTATCGAATATTGGTATAAATAATATCAATATTGGAATTATTAATGATGTAATAGTTGCTACTTTATATCCTAAAAGTGCTATAACCGCTATCATAAATCCTAAAAACATACTTCCTGTATCACCCATAAATATTTTAGCTGGTGGGAAATTATGAACTAAAAAGCCTAAAGTACTTCCAAGCATTATAAGGGATAATATTATATCTAAGCCACCTAGTTTGTTTAAGGCAAAGCCTAGTATAGCTATGGTTAAAAAATAGATAGAACTTATACCTGATGATAACCCATCTAATCCATCAATTAAATTTATGGCATTTATTATAGCAACAATAAATATTGTGGATAATATCATATTTACCCAAGTTGGAAAAATTAAGTTTAATCCTAATAAAGTAATATTAGAAAAATAAAGTTTACCATAAACAACTGTTATCATCGCCGCTATAGTTTGGCATATAAATTTATATCTAGCTGGTATAGGCTTAATATCATCTACAATGCCTGTTAAAATAATTATGAATCCCCCAATTAATACACTTAACATTTGAGTAGATACTTTACCATATAAAATGTATCCTAGTAAAAATGCTAAAAATATTGCTAATCCTCCAAGTCTTGGAATTGGCGTTTTATGAACCTTTCTTTCATTCGGGATATCTAAAGCATTTACGTGATTTGCAACTTTCTTTATGATTGGCACTAATAACAAACTGGTAACAAATGTTACTAATACAATATTTAGGGCATTAAAACCATTTACTTCTAAATTCATAAACATAACCACCTTACATTTGTAATTATACCAATAATTAGTGATAATATAAAGCTTTTTTTACATTTAAAAAGTATAGTCCCTTAACTATACTTATCGAAAGTAATTTATAAAACCATATGGAAGTCTAGCAACTACTATTAATGATGTTAAAATTAGGTTATCTTCTATTTCTTCATCAAAAGGTTTTAGCACTTTTTCTTTTTTTAGCATTTTAAATATTTCATCTTTTTTATTGTATGTTGTATTAATACAAAAAACTAAAATAAAAGCTAGAATAAAAACGATTAAGCCAAAATTAATAATATTAAAATTATTTAAAAATGCTCCTAGTATTATCAAAACATAAGATACTAAAACTATAAATGTTGCGAAATAGTTTCCTCTAGATATTTTTTCATTTCTTATTTCTAATGCTACATTAATTGCTACTAAGCTAGAATACATATCTGTGCCATCAAATACTTCAGGTGATAACTTTATGACATTTCGATTACTATTATAATGGTCTAAAAATAACCCTTTTTTCTTTATTATGTGAGGCTCACTATCACAAAATTTACTTGATATAATTCTTGCTATTTCCATTCCCGATAATTTAGATTCATTTTCTAATTCTTTCAAATCTTTTCTTAATTTTAATAAAGCTAAATTTATTAGAACAATAATGACTAATATAATTAGAAATACTATTTCTATAAATAATCCCATTATTTTACCTCATAAGTAGTGCCTTCTCGGGTGTCTTTTAATATTATTCCTTCTTTTTCTAAATCACTACGGATAGAATCTGCTAAAGCAAAATCTTTATTTTTTTTAGCATCATTTCTTTTATTAATCATTTCATTAATATAACTCTCATCTATTTCTTTTTTGTCATCTTTTGTTAAATCTAATGATAAAACTTTATCAAATTCCTTTATTATCTCTTTTTTTGTAGTGTCCGTTGCATCTTTTTTTAATACTTCATATATTAAGGTTAAGCAATTCGCTGTATTTAAGTCATCACTTAAATATTCCTTAAATTTATTTATATATTCTTCTTTTGTATTATTATTTATTTCTTCATTATCTTTTAAATTTAATACTTGGCGTTTTAATTTTTTATAAGCATTCTCGGCGCCACTTAAATTTTCATAACTAAATGCTAGTTGTTTTCGATAATGACTTTGTAAAACCATAAAGCGATAACTTAATGGATTATATCCCTCTTCTTCTATGGCACTTACTGTTAAAACTTTACCTTTAGATTTACTCATTTTACCAGTACTATCATTTAAATGTTCTCCATGAACCCAATACTTACACCACTTGTGACCAATAAATGCTTCACTTTGAGCTATTTCATTAGTATGATGAGGAAATATATTATCTACTCCTCCGCAATGGATATCTAAATATTCACCTATATTTTTTAACGATATACCAGTACATTCGATATGCCATCCAGGATACCCTTTGCCAAATGGACTCTCCCACTTTAATTCTTGGTCATCAAACTTTGATTTGGTAAACCATAAAACAAAATCTGTCTTATTTTTCTTATTTTCATCTTCTTCAACTGTATCTCTTACTCCTGATATTAATTCTTCACCAACATGATTAGTTAAACGATAATAATTGTCTAATTTAGAAGTATCAAAATAAATATTGCCACCAGCACTATAGGCATAACCATCATTTAATAATTTACTAATTATTTTAATATATTCATCAATATTTTCTGTAGCTGGACTTACAATATCTGGCTTCTTAATGTTTAATTTATCTGTATCTTTAAAAAATGCTTCAGTATAAAATCTTGCTATATCTAATACTGACTTATTTTCTTTTTTAGCACTCTTAACCATTTTATCTTCGCCAGTGTCAGCATCACTACTTAAATGACCTACATCTGTTATATTCATAACTCTTTTTACATCATAACCTAATAGCCTAAGAGTTTTTTCTAAAACATCTTCCATTATATAAGTTCTTAAATTACCAATATGAGCATAACTGTAAACTGTTGGCCCACATGTATACATGCCTACTTTATTTTCCCTCCAAGGAATAAATTCTTCTATTTTTCTTGTCTCTGTATTATAAAGCTTCACAATATCACCTTTTCTATTTATATTATATTATAAATTACTCTTAAATAAAAGAAAATATATTCAATATTAGAATATTTGTTTATTAAAGCTTTTATTTTTTATTTAAAGATTAAGCCAAATTTACTAAAGTAACATTGATAGCCTTTAAGATATAAGGTATAAAGAGATTATGTTGATGAAAATGCCACAGAAAGTACTGAAAGAATTATCAAGAAAAAACAATGAACTAAAAAATAGTTCTTTTAATTTGCCTACTGCTAAAAAATAATTAAAGAAATGAAGATATTAATATCTCTACAAAAAGTAATATTGAAATAAGAATAATTATTGTTTATGATATTGATAAAGATATAACAAAAAAAGCTACTGCCCCGACGCTCCAATTGCGTAAAGTCAGTAGCTTTAATGAAAAATCGGATGTCAAGGATAGGCTCCAATTGCCTATGCGAGACTCTAGTAGTACTACTAGTGATATTCCTAAAAATATCAGTCCGATTTATTACAATAATGATACCACAATAGATAATAAAAATCAAGTAGCACCATTACCTATTAATATTCAAAAATTAATGAAAGATACAAATAATCTTACCTTTAAAAAGTAATTTAAAAGTCGACAAAATACTAAACCCTCTTAAGATATCTAATTAAATAGAAAAAACGCAAATGCAAAATTAAAAACTCTAATAGTTAATAGAATGGAAGTAGTAATTTTTAATTCTAATATAGTAAGATTAAAACAAATATAGAGTCCTAAACCATGTCTACCGATTGCTTCTTTAAATTCTAATATAGTAAGATTAAAACCTGCGTTTTGCGTTTAAAATTGGCATTACAAGTAAGCTTTAAATTCTAATATAGTAAGATTAAAACATTTACCTTATTTATATTAGTTGCATAATTAGTTTCCTTTAAATTCTAATATAGTAAGATTAAAACATATGATACTGCAATGTTTGAGCTTAAATATCCGAACTTTAAATTCTAATATAGTAAGATTAAAACTATTTTTGTTTGAATATAGCAATTTTCAGCATCACCTTTAAATTCTAATATAGTAAGATTAAAACCAATAAATTTATATGTTGATGCAAATACTACTAATACCTTTAAATTCTAATATAGTAAGATTAAAACTTATTTAATATATGCTGAGAAGCGGCATAAAAAACACTTTAAATTCTAATATAGTAAGATTAAAACAAATGTATAAATATGATTATAAGAAAAAATATATAA
This sequence comes from uncultured Bacilli bacterium, assembly GCA_948999435.1. Classification (GTDB taxonomy): domain Bacteria; phylum Bacillota_I; class Bacilli_A; order RF39; family UBA660; genus Caccenecus. The sequence goes on along the minus strand of CARJCM010000001.1, from coordinate 16,225 downwards.
ACTTTAAATTCTAATATAGTAAGATTAAAACATTTAAAAGCATATTGTAAAGAACATAAAATAAAAAGCTTTAAATTCTAATATAGTAAGATTAAAACTTTTAGCTTTCGTATATTTTATGATTGCTTTAACACTCTTTAAATTCTAATATAGTAAGATTAAAACTTTGTGATAATTTATACCTGTAGCAACAATACTAATCTTTAAATTCTAATATAGTAAGATTAAAACTGGTGATTTTACTTATAAAATCTATTTTATTATAACACTTTTTATGTTTATTTTACATAATTACTTTTATTTTTTATATAATATTTCTGTCGAACTCCTGTGTTTTTTACATTTTTATAGGTCGACAGATTAAATAAACTGCCTTTCTTCATCAATAGTTTCTGTTATAAATTCTTTTTTTAGCCACCTTTCGTTTCTTGACTCAAATATAATACAAGAATCTTCTTTTTTTCTTAAGTATTGTCTTAATTCTATTTTTAATTTGATTATCTGAGCTTCAGATAGCTCTCCTTCAAATACTGAGTTTTGAACATGATATAAATATTTTTTACATATTTGATATACTTTTCTTTGCACTTTATTATAGTCATCTATTTGTTTGATATCGTACATTAATATTATATACATTCTACCACCATATTTTAAAACCTTGATATTCTTGTTCTTCCAATAAATGCTTAATTAGCTTATATAATTCTAACTTAATTAAGTGTTCATAAGATACATTTCTTTTTATTTTTTTATGCATTATTGTTCTTTTTAAAGCCTCTTCAAGTTCTTTTAATACTTTTTTCATTCCTTCTTCTTTTATTCTTAAATAATAATCTTCTTTGACAAAGTCTTTTTCGTTTATTATATTTTTATTTAATAAAGAAAATATTGTTCTATCTACTATTAATGGTTTAAATACTTCACATATATCTAATGTTAAAGAGAATCTTTTTGTTCCAGGTTCATGCAAATAGCTAATAGTAGGATTAATTTGAGTTTGATATATTATACTTAATGTTTTTGCATAAAGCACTGAATTTAAAAATGATATTAAAACATTAACCATTGTGTCTGGTGGTCGTTTGATTCTTTTTTCAAAATCTATTTCTTGATTTATTATTATTTTCCATGATGAATAATAGACTTTTCTAATATTTCCTTCTATTCCCATTATTTCTTCTATTGTTTTACATTCATTTAGTTTAATGCGTAACTTTTCTATTTCATCTATAAAAATATTTAGTTCTTTTCCTCTATTTTGATAATATTTTAGATTTCGTAAAATATTAAAACTTGCTGCGATAATGAACTCTTTTGCAATTTTTACCCTTTTTTCTTTATCAGTGTAATGCATTACTTGTGCGACTAATAATTTACCTGAAATTTTATTTTCTTTAGGATAAAACGAACCTACATAATAGTTATAATAATTAAACATATGGACATTTATACCATTAGAACCTAAAAATTCAAATAACTTACTATTGTATACAACTTCCGAAAATACATATATATCTTTTATTCTTTCTATTGGAATATCCTTTTTTAGTACATTTTCTTTATATAATGTTATAGAATTATCTTTTCTTTTTAATTCACCAGAACTAAAAATATAATACGACTCTTTGCTCATATTTTACATAATTCATAATAAGCGCATTTGTTACATATTTTATTATTTTCATTTGTAGGAGATTTTTTGCTACTTATTATCCTTTCTATGTCTAATAATTTCTTTTCTATAAACATAATATCTTCTTTTGTTAAGTATACTTCCTCTTCATATTTTTCTTTTGGTATTTTTAATATACCTATAGGATTTCTTACTTCATTTTTATATAATTGATATAAATAAAATTTTATTTGATATCTACTCATTTCTGTGAGTTTTTTGCTTTTCTTTATCTCATAAATAACTCCATTTTTCATAAAATCTATATTAACACAGTCATTTATTAGAATATGTTTATGTTCCCTTTTGTATGATTCCTCATCAATTAATCTTCCAATTGCTACTTGCTCATTGTTATCTTCCATTGATATTTCATTTGCATAATACCATAATTTCTTCTCACATATTAAACTATATGCAAACATTAACCCTGTAATCTTTTTATTATATAAATCGGTCTTCATCTTCATTTGCCCTTTCAAAGCCTGTTTCTTTAGAATAGTTACCTGGAACTTTAAAGATACCTATTTTTTCACCTTTTGCTTTTATTTCATTTTCATTATCATTTATTTTATATACTGGAACCGTAAATTTTAATAATGTTCTTCGCGCTTCATATCTATCTTTGGCACTAATTTTTTTATCTACTATTTTATCTATCAAATTACTTATTTCTTCTTCATTTTCTAAATATACTGAGTCAGGTATTACATTAATTGTGTTTATATCACGAAATAAATTTTGAATTTCTTTATTATCATAAGAAAAAGGAATTATATCTTTAAAATTCGCAAGTTTTTCTTCTAGTAATTCAATATATTTAACTGTTCGTTTTTTTAATACTTCCTCATCATATACACTATTTAAATATTTTATCTTTTCTATTTCTGTTAGTAATTTATTATCATATTTCTGAAGTTTTTCTAACGATAACTCTAATAATTTTTCATCATAAATGAAGTTCTTAGAATTATTATGATATATAAAAATATTAGATTCTTCTTTTTTATACTCTCTTTTTCGATAACATCTTCCAAATCTTTGAATTAAACTATCAGCTGGAGCTATCTCTGTGTGTAATTCATCAAAATCAATATCTAGGCTTGCTTCTACTAATTGCGTTGTAACCCATATTCCTACTTCGTCTGATTCGGCAAAAGATTTAATATTTTTTTCTAGTTCTTCTCGATCTTTTTTTATAAATCTTGCATGTAATAAGTAGACTTTTTCTGCTTTTAATTCTTTTAATTTACGATAAACTTCAATTGATTTAGAGACAATATTGCATATTACCAAAATTTTTTTATCCTTAGAACTATTAACTATCTTTTCATAATCAAAGTCATTATTTATTATTTTTATCCAATGTCTTTTAATTTCATCTTCTTTAATAAACGACTTTATTTCATAATTCTCTTCACCAATTACTTCTGCTAATTTGTTTTCTAAAAACTTCGGAAAAGTAGCTGTTGTTATTAAAAACTTGCCTCCATTATTAACAATAATCTTTAACCCTGTTAGTATGCAGGCTAAAATAAGTGGTGAGTACATTTGAATTTCATCAATTATTACTTTGCTATAAGAAAGTGTTGCAGCATATATTTCTTGACCTAAAGCTTTAAATGGAAACTTAAATATTTGGTCAACAGTACATATAGTTAAAGGCGAATTCAATAATCTCATCTGTTTGTACTCTTCATACTTAATATCATTTTCTTTTAATATTTCAAATGAATCGGAATGAAGTAGAGCTATAGAATCTTTTTCTGGACTAGCATAACTTTCTTTTATTCTTTTATATATAGCATTACTAGCTACTTTTAATGGTAAGGTGTAAAAACCTTTATCTTTATTTAACCATAATAAAGAACTTTCTGTTTTTCCTGAACCAGTACTTCCTATTAAAATAAGATTTTTATCGCTGTTATTTAAAGCATATTTTTGCATATCTGTAAGATTACTTTCTTGAAACTTATTTTTTATTTTATTAGTTATCTCAATATTTTTATTTTTTAATTCTGATATTAAATATCCACTACTAGCTGTATAATCAAATTTATTAATCATTCCTTTTATCTTAAAATATAACCCATATACATTATCAGGTATGTAGTTATTAGTACCAGGATATTTTAATAATAGACCCTCTCTTGGAAAGAAACCGCTGGTAATAGAAAAAGGTTTTTCAATATATTCTTTTGCATAATTAACATATTCAATATCTTTTTTTGTATATTCTCTTGTATGATGATAGAAAATAGATGTGCTCAATACTTTTAATACCTCTAAACTATAATTGTTTTCTATTTCTTTTTCTGGTAAGAATAGTGGACTTAAAAATCCATGGTGGATTTCACTTTCGTCAATTACATCATTTTTATTATTGGTTATTTTATTTTGAAATAATAGATTCGCTTTTCCTAAATCATGATATAAGCATGCTAAATATATTAGTTCCTTTTCTTCTTTATTAAAACTATTTGGATATTCTTCAAAAAAATTATTATATACTTCTAATACTTCTTTTGTGTGTTCATAAATAGTTTTTTTCTCTCCATAGCTTTTTGCAACTTTATTTAAAATATCTTTATCGATATTTTCTAATAAAGGTAATTTATTCATTTCTTATTCCTCATATTAGTCTGATAGAGACTGCTAATCTATTAGACTATTCTTTCTATTATTTGATATTTTAATATAATTGTGATTAAACCAATGTCACTTATGATATGTTCCTGCAATCTTCCTTTCTTTAAATTTCAATATTATTAAGATTAAACATATTTAGTTAAAGGAGTCATATCAATATTATTAAGATTAAACACACAATGAGATTAATAATAAATTATGTAAAACTATCTTTAAATTTCAATATTATTAAGATTAAACAAATCTATTATTATTTTTATTGATAACAACTTCTCCCTTTAAATTTCAATATTATTAAGATTAAACAAAAAATAAGATATTCCACTTAAAAAAACACCTCCAACTTTAAATTTCAATATTATTAAGATTAAACAAAATTGTGGCTGAGATATTGGGTAAAAACGAGCAACTTTAAATTTCAATATTATTAAGACTAAACTCAAAATGGTTGCGTTAATCTTCCAGAGTTTACTATCTTTAAATTTCAATATTATTAAGATTAAACACAGAAGATATGGATGGTACTAGTTATTATTTTAGCTTTAAATTTCAATATTATTAAGATTAAACAGGTGTTTTAACTAGTAAAATATATAAATGCCATGATAACTTTTCATACTTTTATGTATTTTTAAGTTTATTTTTAATAGTTTCTCTGTCGATTCCTAAGTTTTTTTACATCTTTTATGGTCGACAGATGCTTTAACATAAAGCAACGGGGTATTTATCTTCATCAATATATGTTCTTTTTATTATTTCTCCTTCATTTAATAAGTATACTTTTATAGGCTTTTTAAATCTTCTTAGTCCAGTTTCTTCGTCTATATAAAATTCTTTTGGTAGACTATATATTGTCTTTCCTTCATTAACTAATTCCATAGGAACATAAATTGTTTTTTTAGTATCTACCATATCCTCTTCTATACATTCAACGATTTTAACTTCTTGGATATCTATTAAATCTTCATGTCTACCTAATGCTAAATAAGTATCTGGTTTTAATAGCTTTTCATATATGTAAGATATTTCATCTTCATTAATTGGATATATATGAATTATTAAATCTATATCTTGGATAAGCTCTATATTTCCTACACCTTTTGTTACTCCATATGTTTTATTTTCACTTGGTATTCTTATTGTATGTCTTTCTTCATCAAACTTTGCTCCTTTTGAGAATGAATACTTAGTATATATATCACTTATGGAGCTATTTGTATTTCCCTGAATACTTATTTTCATAGGATGATATTCTGTAAATCCACAAGCTTTATGTATCATACCAATAATCGTAGAATATGGTGGTAATGGATATGATTCTTTAATTTGGTAATTTAAAGGTTTTCGATAATTAGCTAAGTTTTGCTTAATTGTTAATCTAATTACTTTCATTATAGTATTCATTTACCTTATTTTTTAAATCTTCAAACATTTTTGAAATACTACTTGCGCTAAATTTATCTATTATTTCCTGTTCATTTGATATCTTGCCTTTTAAAATACCAACTTTAGTATTTTCTTTTACATCTTTATTCTCAAATAATTCTTCGATTGTTTCAACTTTTAGATTGTTACTTTCTAGTTGTAAACGATGTTCAAAATAAGGATTTTTTCTTTCATAGATTCCACCTATTACAAATATTGGATTTAGATTTTCTCTTCTTCCACGAATATCTCGATATAAGAATTCTATAGTTTCTAATAACTTATTAACTCTATTTGCTTTTTCTTTATTGTCTATTTCAATTTCACCATCAATTCCTACTAAGTCTAAATCGATAGCTATAGTATAACTATAATATGTGTGATGTAGTTCACTTTTAACTATACTATTATTAAAATCATTGCCATTTCTTTTGGCTAATCCCATATTTGTTAAAAAATCTGTATCATCTTTATACTCTTCAAGTGATATGGCATTACTTAAACGTACAACAGCATTTCTAGTTGCTGCACCTTTCTTTGATTCAGTTTTCATATAACCAAATAGATCTATTTCTGGATAATCCTTTATAGTTGCTTCTGGTAAGAACTGCACTACTGTTTGAGCTCCTGTTCCTTTAGCGTCTACTGGCGTATTATCCCATTCTAATGCTTTTACTATACTATATCTTAATGCTTGTCTAGATATATAAGTATACTTCGTATCGTCACCTCTTGTCATTTTCTTTAATGTTGATGTATTTCCTACTCCATCACCATAATTTGCACTTTCTGTTTCAATAATTAAACTTATTGTTAATCCTTTTTTATTCATCATCTTTATCATCCTTTCCTGCGATAAAACCTGTAGCAAATGCATATCCAACAAGTTTTATTTTATTTTTATCTTCAATTATTTCATACATCTCTATAGGGAATGCAACTCCTGTTTTTACTGATAAATTAAATACTAAATTATATAACTCATTTGCTTTATTATTTGCAATCATGTTGGCAATATCATAACATAACCCTTCGATTCTGCCACTTTTTTGCTGTTTTAAAGTTATACACATTTTTTCACCAGCTTCGCGAACTTTCCAATAATCTTTCACTTCTTTACCTCCATTTTCTATTTTATATATATACTTGCAATACACTTTGGCTTTATTCGTATTTATACTCATTAGTAATAAATTATGTAATAAGGGGTATAAACTTCTATTGTCAAAAATTCTTGACATGACTTCATCATAAACGTTTATAAATTCTTTATTATGATTTATTACTCCTAATTTACTTATTGTTTTTAAATCTTTTTCATTATTCTTGATTTTTAAAAGTATTGTTTTAGATATAATATCAAACTTATATCTTTCTAAGTCAACAAGATTTGTTATAACTTCTAAGTTTTCTAATTTATTTAAATTACTTTTGGATATATTTTGTAATACATTATTATATTGCTGATAATAACTTAAATTACTATCTTCTAATAATGATACTTTATTGGAATTAATTAATGTATCTAATGATGTATTATTATTTACAAATACAAAATTATTTCCATATGGCAAGAAACCTAATGGCATTAAGCCAAATAAGAAATTGCATTTTGGACAAACATAGCAATTTGGTTTGAAATTCCAATAATTACTATTTTTGCGCGCAAAGTCTTCAGATAAAGAATTTATATATGATGTTTTCATTTTAAAGTCACCTTTAATTGGCAAACCACACTCAATACAATATTCTTTTCCTGTAGGCTCTTCTTTTAAATATTCTTTAAACGGTTTTTCAAATGTTTTAAAAAATTCTTCTTTAGGATCTTTAGCACTATTTTGTCTGTTTAAGAAGCTTACATCGTTCCAAAAATATTTTATTATCAAATATATTATATCTTTAATTAGAAATATATTTTTAAGCTTTTCATTTTCTAAGTCTTTTAATACTTTTTTTATATCATCTATATAATTTTCTTTTGTTGAAAGTTTAAGTATCTTTAAATCTTCATATAAGTTAAAATCTATTTCTTTTTTTATTAGCTCACTAGCTGATTTATAACGATTTGATGTCAAGGAATTTTCTATTTTCTTTATACTATCTTTAAGACTTTTAGAATCTTGTTCACTATTTTTTAATATTTCTAAGCTTTTAATCGTTTTTGATAAAGGACATATTTTATAAAATTTCTTAGCTAATGCTTTAAAATATAAACTTGCTAAATCTAGAGAAATAAACCAATCTTTTTCAACACATAATTTATTTTCTTCTATTCTATAATTTTGTTTTTTGGGGTCAGCAAGATTTAGCATTTCGCATAATCCTACTATTCCAGCATTAATGCAGAAATCTTGTAATTCAAATTCTATTTCTTTCATACTCTCTCCTTTCTACTTGATGATGCTAAAGGTACCATATCCTGATGATCTTGCGGATCCAATTCCTGTTTGATATAAGAAATTTAATAATTCTTTATTTCCTTTTAATTCAAAAATACCTAATGAACCTTGAATCATTGAACCATAAAGTCTTACTACTGTTTTAGTAGTTTTTAAAGGGTTTATTTCAAAGTCTTCTAAAGATAAATCAAGATTAAGTCTTTCTATAACATTAGATATATTTATTTTGATAGTTTCCTTAAACTCAGAATCTGTAGCTAAATAATACTTATTTTTGTTTGTTTGTCTGTCGTGATTTCTTGCTATTAAAGGACTATTCATTTTAATTATTAGATGGTTATCTTCAAATTCTTTTAAAACCTCAGAATATAAATGAGTTAATAACATACTATTATCAGTTATTTTAAATTCTTCTTTATTTTTAAATCTTGCTAAAAATGCATTATATAGTCTTATTGTATCTTCGCTAATTGGCATTTTAAAATATACTATCATATCTTTATTTCCTAATATAATTTTTTCACCTTTAAATACTGGATTGTTAAAGTATACAGAAAATGTAAACGGTTTGATTTCATTTTTGCCTTCATACCATTTTTTATATAGTTTTTTGTCATATAAAAATAAGCACTGCTTTATGTAAGATACTATAAATTTACTATAATCTATAGATATTACATTATTCTTTAAACTGAAATATAAGTTTATCTTCATTATACATTTCTCCTTTCTAGCTATAGAATATTATTAAATGCTTGAATTGTCAATGTTTTTAATAAAAATGCATTAATAAAAAAAAATCAACCGCATTTTAAACGTTGATTTTTTATTTTAAGAATAGTATTAATGAAATAATAAAGAATACAAAGCCTAATACTAAAGTAAATCTACTTATGAAAAGTTCAAATCCTCTTTCTTTCATATTTTGAAATAATGCATCATTTCCACCACTTAATATTTGGCTTCCATCACTGGCTTTACTTCCTTGTAATAATACTACAGCGATAATTAGTATTGATACTATTAATAAAATTGTTTCTAACATTTATAATCATTCCTTTTTTACAAGTAAGATTATAACATAAAACTAATAAAAAGTACAACTAATTTATAATTTAGTTATAATGTTTCATTTTTTTAAAGTCTGGCTTTTCATCTTTTCCTTGCTTTGTTTTTTTGCTTATAAAGTTTTGGAAAATAGTTACTATCGTTAATATAACTATTGATATAGCTAATGATATAGGTTGAAATATCATACTTACATAAGTTCCTAGTTTTTTAATAGTTATGATTAATGTTCCTTCTACTAAACCTTTAGTTGTATTTTCTTCTAATTCGTCATTTTTAACTAAAACATTTTCTACAATTATTTCTTCTATTTTTCCAAGTTTATATTCGTCGTAATCTCTATAATATACTATATCATTACTCTTAAAAGCTTTTCTGATATCAAGAATAAGCAAGTCTCCTTTATTTATACCTAAATATTTATCACTCTTCTTAATAGTTAGATATGTATAATCCATTATGGATGGGTAGGGTTTTTTTAATACTTTATCAGATAATATTAACAAAATATTTATTACTATTACAAGAATTAAAATTGTTTCCATTAATCCTAATAGAATTTTAAGTAAAACTATTCCTGTTTTTTTCATAGTATCACTACCCTTTATTTAATTATAAAAGATTTTAATTATATTATCAATTAAATTAATATAATTATGTAAAGAAATCTTCCCAAGGATCTTTTCTTTGTAATCTTTTAACTGCTTCTTTGATAGTTATTTCATTTGGCTTTATTTTATCTAATTCACTCCATTTTATAGGTATGGATATAGGTGCATTTTTTCTTGCTCTTAAGGAATATGGAGCGATACTTGTAGCTCCTTTGGTATTGCGAACCCAATCTATAAATATTTTACCTTTTCTTTTTTCCATTCGCATATTACTTGTGTATTTATTTGGCCATTTATTTTCCATAAGCTTGGCTATATTTTTAGCAATATCCCTAAATTCTAACCAACTGATTTTATTTTTTATAGGTACTACAATATGATATCCTTTGCCGCCACTCGTTTTTAAGTAAGACTTTAATTTTAATTCATCTAATATTTTTTTTAAATCTTTGACACCACCTCTCACTTTATCTATATTTAATGATTCATCTGGGTCTAAGTCAAATACCATTATATCAGGACTATCTATTTTCTTTACAGTACTTCCCCATACATGAAACTCAATACTGTTCATATTAGCTTCATTTAATAAACCTTTTTTATTTACAATATAATAGTAATCATCTTTTTTATCTTTTGAACTTGGTAATTTAATCATTTTTATACCATCTCTATTAGGTTCCAAATGCTTTTTAAAAAATATATTACCATCTATACCTTCAGGACATCTTTTAGTACTTAATATTCTATTTTTAATATATGGTAGCATTCTACTTGCTACTAATTCATAGTATTCTATTACTTCACCTTTCGTTATCTTAGGATTCTTGTAAATTATTTTTTCAGGATGCGTAATATTTATTTCTTCTTTTTTATCCTTTTTATTTATTTTAATATTTCTTTCAATCTCTTCTATGGTTCTTCCGGTTTTTATACTTGTTTTATATCTATTAATATCTTTAAACCCTTTGATATTATCTTTTTCTTTTATCAATAGCCAATTGTTTTCTTTAAAATGAATTAAAGTCCATGCTCCTTTTAGTCTACTTCCTTTTAATATAAATTTTAAATAGCCTTTTTTATATGTTTCGTTTGGATTTTCAATAGGTAGCCATTCACCTTTATCCCATAATTGAACAACTCCACCTCCATATTCACCTTTTGGTATTACACCTTCAAAATTTCTGTAATCATAAGGATGGTCTTCTACATGAACAGCGAGTCTTTTTTCTTTAGGGTTATAACTTGGGCCTTTTGGTACTGCCCAACTAAGTAATACTCCATTTAGTTCTAACCTAAAATCATAATGGTCTTTTCTCGCTAAGTGATGTTGAACACAAAAAATTAATTTTTTATGCCCTTTCTTTTCTATTCCTTTGGGTTCACTTGTCTTATTAAAATCTCTTTTTTTATTATATTTAGTTAATTTATTCATTAAAAAAATCTCCTTATATATAGTGTGGAGACTTTTAGTTTTGTTATTCTTCAATTATATCTTGTTCAATTTTGTAACCTGTAATTTTTTTGGCATATTTAATATATTGTTCATGGGTTATTATTCTTAAACTACTAAAATTATTAAAAAGATAATATATATAAGCATTTTTATTTTCCATAAGTTCTTTATCTTCGTTTGCTGATATATTAAAGACTATTTTTTTATCACTTTTAATTTTAAATGACTTTACTTCAATATGTATTTCATTACCATTTAAATCATAGCTTTTTATATCGTAACCGCATCCTTCATCAGTCAGATACTTTTTCTCTATCTTTTTCACTAACTTTGGAAAATCTTTTAATTTCTCACATTCATATTTATATATAATATCTTGTGCCTTGTCGCCATTTTTTATTTTTATATTATTTATTTCAATATAGTTTTTAGGCTTAATTGGTTGTTTTTCTTTACTTTTGGACACATGATTAACTAGTTTGCCATCATTTGTTAACGTTAAATTGTTTTCCTTTGTTAATTCTAGTTTAGCCATTTTATATAGTTTTTGATAAGAAGTAAAACTAGGTAACTTGTATATGTCTCCTTCTTCATATAAATCAATTAAAGGTTTAATATGCTTAGCTCGACTTTTTAAGAAATTTTCACCATAAATCATTAGAAAGCTGTCACTTTTTAAAATCTTCTTGTCTAATTTATTATTAATAATTGCTTCATACATTTTCTTTAAAATAATTCCTGTGAGAGGTATTTCGTATTTTTGACCTTTTAAATTGTTTTCTTCTATTTCTTTTTGCTTTTTAATTTCTTCATCAACATTAAATAATTCATGATATTCATTATTTTCATATTCGTATATTATTTCTATCCCATTTTTTTTAGCATATTCTAAATCTATTATACAAAAATTACAACATTCTACTTCTTCTGGTATTTCCATTAGAATATGGAAATAAAATACGTATTCATCTGCATATTTTTTTATGCTTGGAATATATTTTTTACGATACTTTTTTACTTCTGATATGGGAATTTCATATAATTTTTCTAGGTCTTCATTTGTTACTTTTTCTTTTAATATAAGTTGTAGCCATTCTTTTTGAGTTAAACTTTCGATACTTATTCTTTCATTCTTATATTTTTTTAATAATAAATTATTATAAAATTCTTTATTTCTATTTCTCTCATCAATATATATTCCACTTTCATTGTAATCTATAGTATCAATAATTCTCTCAATATTTATTTTTTTAGCTGGTAGTGAAAAATTAAGATATACTTTTAAAGCCTTTTTCCGAGGTTTTTCGTGTTCCCACTCACGTTCTTTTGTTAAAATAATCTCTATATCATTATTATCTTTCGGTATTCCTTCGGCTTTTATTTTTTCTAGTCTAAAACTTCTGGATTCTATACCTTCTATCATATTGTTAATTTTAATTCTAACTTTATTTATTATTTGTTCTTTATTTTCATTTAAAAACTCGTTGCTGTTAAATTTTATATTTAAATTATATTTGTCATAAAAATAATCTTTTAATGGGATATTATCAAATGTTTCTCGTGTTATTTTATATAAATTGTCTTCTAATATTGATGATTTAATTATTTTTTTAAATTGTTTTTTCATACTACTCCTATTCTTTTTTAATATTTATTTTTATTATCTGCTAATCTTTGACTTCTCTTCAGAATAAAATTTATATACTGGACTACCATATAGCGTTTGAAATCGTTTTTCTACAAAATCTTTATTTTCTCCTTCAAAAATAATTTGCTGTTGCCAATACTTTTTATATCTTTCTGGATTATAACTATCTATATTAAAATAATCTTTTACTTTATATAATGAAAAAAACAAATCTGTTAAATCTAAATCAACTGTTGTATCAATTCCTAAAATAATAGCTTCTTCTCCTACTCTTTTAACACAATCAGCAAAGTGATATCCTCCTAATACTAATTCATCTATTTGTCCTAGCTTTGATAACAATGTTGATACGTTTAGATATTTAGGTGTGAAGTTTATTTTTTCTTTACCATTTTCGTCGTAAGCATTATTGTCTTCAAATGCTATATCTGTATATATTATTTTATCTTTTGCTTTTGGTCTAATACCAAACATTTTTTTATTTGGATATAAAACAAATACTATTTGATATCCTTTACTGCGATATCTTTTTTCTATACAATCGTTTAAAATTGGAAGGGGTTTTTCTATACCAAAATTATCATAAATTTCATCATTTGAAAACAAAAACATTTTTGTATATTCTTCTATAGGATATAAATATAAAAATATTTTGTTCATATATTTCCTCTTTTCTTTAGTTTATGAAAAAATCTCACATATTTGTGAGATTTATATTACCTTAAGTGGGCCGAAATATGGGATTCGAACCCATGCGTAACAGAGCCACAATCTGCCGTGTTAACCGCTTCACCAATTCCGGCATGTCTTTTAAACATATTTAGAATACCAAATATTTGTTTAAAAATCAAGCTATTTATACATAAAATTACTTATTTTACTCATATTAGTATTGATGCTTATGGAAAATTATAGTTTTTGGAAAAATAATATTGATAATAATAATTGTGCTTCTATAAATAAAAATATGAATATTGATGTTTTAATTGTTGGTGGTGGTATAACCGGAATGTCTCTTTTATATCATCTAAATAAATCTAAATTTAAAACAATTTTAGTAGAAAGTAATGTTTGTGGCCATGGTGTAACTAGTAAAAGTACTGCTAAAATAACTTATTTACAAGAAAAACAATATCAAAATATTAAAACATTTATTAATGAAGAAACAGCTTCTTTATATCTAAAAAGTCAAAGAGATGCTGTTAAATTACTTGTAGATATTATAAACAAAGAAAATATTTCTTGTGATTTAGAATTAAGTCCTTCTTACCTTTTTGTTAATGAAAATAGAAGCTTAAAAAAATTAAATGATGAATTTATATTTTTAAAAAATAATGGCGTTAATGTAGAAAAGGTAACAGATGTTCCTTTTGATGATAAAGTCTTAGAAGCACTAAGAGTTAATGATACTTATACATTTCATCCTTTAAAATATATTAATGCTTTAAAAGATAAATTTAAAAATAATATTTATGAACATTCTAAACTTGTTAGTATTAATAAAGTAAATGACTACTATGAATGTTTAATTAATGACTATATAGTAAAAGCTAAATATGTGGTTATTGCTACTCATTATCCTTACTTTATTATTCCTTTTCTTATGCCTTTAAAATCATCAATTGAAACATCTTATATCGGTGTTAAAAAAGGCAACTTTAAAAGTAATTTTAATGCTATAAATTTGGATAAACCTTGTATATCTCTTAGAACTTATCAAAATAAATATTTAATATATTTATATCAATCTTTTAAATCTTGTAATATTAACGATGTTAAACATAATTTTGATATTCTAAATACTAAAGGGCCTTTTGATTATATATGGACTAATAAAGATATTATTACTAATGATAGTATGCCTTTTATTGGAAGACTTAAGAAAAATGAAAATTTATTTATTGCTAGTGGTTATAATACTTGGGGTATTACTAATGGTTCTTTAGCAGGAAAAATACTTGCCGATATTATCTTAGATAATACTAACCCTTATATTGATTTATTTTCACCTCATAGAATTCTTAATATTGGTAAGGTTATTAGTTTTCCAATTGATGTTGGAAGGAGTATGAAAGCAATAATTAAAAATACTAAAAATAATGTTAATAATTCTAAAGTTATCTACACTAAAAAAGATGGTAAAAATGTGGCCATATATAAAGATAAAAACGGAATAGAACATATTGTATTAAACAAATGTCCTCATATGAAATGTGGTATTACTTTAAATGAAGTAGAACAAACTTGGGATTGCTATTGCCATGGTTCAAGATTTGATATTGATGGTAATTTACTGGAAGGCCCTAGTAATTTTGATATTAAATTTAAAAGTGAATAACTTTGATGTTACTCACTTTTTCTATTACTTATCTTTGTTTTTCATAAATCCTTTATAAGCAAAAACTTTTTGAAAGTGTTATCCTCTATCTAAAAAACACTTTATTATTCTATCAAGTAATAGTCTAATGTAAAAACTTCTATTGAATGTTTACATTTTATTTATTATAATTTAGATATTAAGGGCTAGTAAAGACTTAGATGTTTTTATTAGCCTTTTTTGTTGGAGTTGATGTTGTGATTCTTTTATCTATGATTAAAAAAGATTTTATTAAATATGTTGATGATAAAACTATTAGTAATAAAGTTTATGATGCTTATAAAGATACTTTTAATAAAAAAACTAAACTTAGTCAAATTAAAAGTTGGGCGAATAGTTTGCCTTTTTTAAAAGATATTCTAGAAGTTATTCCTGATAATGCTGGTATTACAATTGAATATGGTATTCCTCTTACTAGTAAAAGAATTGATGTGGTTATAAGCGGCTATGATATAAGTCATAAACCTGTTATTGCTTTAATCGAACTAAAACAGTGGGAATTTGCTAAAACTTCTAAAAGTCAAGATGCTTGTGTTAGAACTTTAATTGGTAAACATGAAAAAAATGTCTTACATCCTGCTTATCAAGTTCTAACTTATAAAGAACTTTTGTTAAATTATAATGTTGCGATTGAAAATGAAAATATTAGTATTATTCCCATAGCTTATCTTCATAACTATGATTTAAAACTTGATGATGATTTATTTAATAATAAGTATAACCCTTATTATAAAAAAGTTTTTATGTTTGGCAAAAATGATGTTTTAGAACTTAAATATTTGCTAGAAAATAATATTTGTTTTGGGGATAACTTAAAAGTTATTAACATGATAGATAAAAGTGATGTTAAACCTACTAAAAAACCCGGCACAGGCCAGGAGTACAACGGCGTGATCCTCCACGGCGCCAAGCTCCTC